>CAZXXY010000272.1:0-1910 GCA_964644755.1 uncultured Hyphomonas sp.
CCAGTGACTTACAGAAAAGTTAATGCCATTCAAGTCTGACCCCAGCGAAGCCCCTCGGAGGAGTCAGCTTCGGTAGCTCGGCGACGGAAGCCCCGAGGTTCATAAGCCCCCGCATTTCCAACGCCCCGGAGGTGGCCGGCTTTGGTTGAGCCACCTGCCGTCTTTCATACTCGCTTGGGCGCAATCCTTTATTTGTTGGGTTCTTTAATTGCTTTCGGAACATCTACAAGACGTTTGCAATCTCTGATGGAGACCTTTCTAACGTTCGGAAGATTCTGGTTCGCGTTGAGGCGCTCCAGTTTTTGGCAATTTAGCAAGTCCAGCTCCTTCAAGTTTTCGGGTAAACCGTCAATCGAACCAAGCTCGGCGCATCCGTTTATCCTGAGGCGAGTGAGGTTTGGGGAGCGCTGATTCACGTTTATATGCTCAAGCTTGTCGCACCATGTCAGGTCCAACGCCTCCAAGTTCTCGGGTAACCCGTCGATCGAAGCAAGCTCATCGCATGCGCTTAGGTTGAGGCGAGTGAGGTTTGGAAAGTTCTGAAACACATCAAAGTTTTTCAGGTCGCACGATTCAAGTTCTAAGTACTCGACGTTTTTGAAAGTTCCGTCAATTACGCAGTCCGAGGAATTGTCGCAGCTGATTTTAGCTGTTTTGAGATTGGGAAGGTCTTGGTGCGTACTAATTCGGATTGTTGATCCGATTGGTATAAGTCGTGAACGGTTGGTAAGACAGTATTCTAAATCCAGTATCTCAAGAGTTTCCGGCAGGCCATCCACGGAGGCGAATTGCGGGCATTCTTCGATGTAGATTGATTGAAGATTGGTTTGATTTCGAATATTTATTTTCTTCAATGCCGAACATCTGCTTACCTCCAGTGAGTCAGTGTTTTTGGGTACGCCCTCAATCAAAGCAAGTTGACTGCAGGATTTGATCTGGAGATGCTCTAAATTGGCGGCTTGCCAATTTTCGAAGTTAATCTCTTTAATGCCGTTGCAACCCTCGATAAACAAGTTTTTCAACGCTTGATGGGTCGCGAGAGGGGCAAGACTAATGTCGCCGCTGAAATATTCCAGACTGAAGGAGCTCAGGTTTAGACTTGATAGTCCGGCAATGTTCGTTAGTTTGATCCCATCGTCACGGCCCTCATCGCAACAGGAAAGACGGACGTGTTCCAACGTTCTAAGATGTTCGATGCCGTCTAAGTTCTCTAAATTATCGGAAGCAATCACCAGCGTATTTAGCGATCTAAGATTGCTGATGCCAGCTAAGCTCTTTAACCGGTCGGAGTTAATCGTTAGTGTCCGAAGTCGAGAAAAATTATCTAAGCTGAGGTTTTCGAGCGTTTCGACGTGACCGCTTGTATCGACTTGACCGTGACCGCTTGTATCGACTTGAACGTGGCCGCTGAGATCGATACTTACGATTCTTGAAAATACCTTCTCGCCAAAAATTGCTTTGAGCCATTCAGGCCCAGGGTATTCTAATTTTACTTGGCCAAATCCACCGCCACCCTTGCTTTCTACATTACCGTACTCAAATTCGACGTCATATCCAAGATCTTCCATGTGCTTAACGGTGTCTGTTTCGACTTGCGATCGGCGCATCTCGCGAGCAAAAAAGAAGGCTCCCAAACACAAAATTGAGAAAACGATCAGCCAAGTCATCAGACTGAATCGAAATCGATTTTTAATTGCTTTCCACATGTCGTATTGAGATCCACAAGATTAGTTGAGTTGGGCCAACGCGATTTGACTTCTTTTCAGTTTAGGCAATTCCACCGAACGTTGTCTACAATACTGCTCAATTTTGTTTGAACCTTTTTGAAATCCACCTGTCCTCGTCTCTTGCGTAAGAGAACAGTAGGGGACACCCAGGACACCCACAAAGTTCCGGCGTGAAACTGCCCA
>CAZXXY010000273.1:0-1898 GCA_964644755.1 uncultured Hyphomonas sp.
CGGTGTTCAATCTTGGGCTTGCCGCGTACTCGTTCAAGCCGCATTTCGCTTTTTACAAGGGTAAGCCAGTTGAGCCGCTCGATGGTAAGTCGATCGATATGTTTCAGTTCATCGACTACTGTGCGGACCAGAACTGTGCGGCAGAGTTGACCAGTTACTTCTTTCCACCTGACGCCGACGAAGCATATTTCCGGAAGATCAAGCGTTACGCTTTCGTGAATGGAGTTCCGATCGTAGGGACAGCGATCGGCAACAATTTCACACTTGAAAAAGGTGAAAAGCTGGACAAGCAAATCGCTGACGCGAAGCTGTGGATCGATCGAGCCGTTCAGATGGGAGCACCTCACATCCGGTTTTTCGCCGGTAAGCGAAAGGAAGTGAAAGAAGCTCCGGACCGGATGAAGAACGCGATCGAAGCGGTGCAGGAATGTGTCGACTACGCCGCCAAAGCGGGAGTCTTTATTGGTGTTGAGAACCACGGCAATCTAACCGCCGATCATGTGATCCAGATCATCAGCTCGATCGATAGCGAGTGGTTGGGAGTCAACCTTGACTCTGGAAACTTTGTCACGGGTGACGTGTATGACGAGATGGCCCGCTGTGCTCCGTATGCAGTCAACGTGCAGATCAAGGTTAAAATGAAGACCGAAACGAAAGGTGTGAAAATCGATTGCGATATTCCACGAGTCGCGAACATCATTAAGGAATCCAATTATCGGGGTTTCATCGTGATGGAATACGAAGAAGAGAACTCGTTTGAAGAAGTTCCTAAAGCGATGGATGTGTTGCGAAAAAACTTCACCCTTTGACAGAGTCGCGTGTCTTGAGTTCTTACAATCGCTATCAAACATAAATTTCTGGAGATCGAAGTGAATCACTTCCAATTAAACCGTCGCTCGTTTCTTTTGGGGGCTGCGGCGATGGGGCTTGCCGCGCCCGCTTCGGGAAAATCCGCTTCTGTATCAGCCAACGAGGAGGTTCGTGTTGCGATTCTTGGGGCTGGCTGGCGAGGCGGTCAGCTTGCCGAAACATTTTCTAAGGCCAAGGGCTGCCGGCTTGTTGCGTTTGCTGATCCCGATGAAGCACTCAGCAAAGAGTTCGGCAACAAATATTCTGCGAAAGCTCATACGGATTTGCGGAAAGTGTTAGACGATCCGAACGTTGATGCGGTCGTGATTTCGACGTGCAATCACTGGCATTGTCTGGCAACCTTATGGGCATTGGACGCTGGGAAAGACGTCTACGTCGAGAAACCACTTTCGCACACACAGTGGGAAGGCCGGCAAGTCGTCAACGCGGCCGCGAAGAGTGATCGGATTGTCGCCTTTGGAACTCAGCAGCGTAGCGATCCGTTGCAAGCGGCGGCTAAAAAGTTCTTGCATGAAGAAAAAGCGTTGGGGGAAATCAAATACGTTCAAGCCAACCGTCTAGGAACACGGGCGAGTGTTGGCAAGCGAGCGACTCCGTTGGAGTTGCCTTCAACGATTGATTATGACTTGTGGCTTGGCCCAGCTGCGGATCAGCCAATCACACGCGACAAGCTGCACTATGACTGGCATTGGGATTTCAATACCGGCAGTGGAGAAATGGGGAACTGGGGCGTTCATATTCTTGACGACGTTCGCAACGTTGCTTATCAGGATCGTGTGACGACTCCCAAACGCGTGGTGAGTGCGGGCGGGCGAGTTGCGTGGAATGATGCTGCCAATTCTCCCAACGTTCATTTTGCCTTGTTCGAAACGGATACGTTTCCAACTTTGATGACGATCAGCAACCTAAGAAAAGATCCTTCCAAGCCCGGTGGCAAAAAGAATGCGTGGTCGGTTCGGGCTGGAGTTCCAGCGGGTGGCCCTGCCAGCGGCTACACGGTCGTGTGTGAAGGCGGTTATTACTTTGGG
>CAZXXY010000274.1:0-1898 GCA_964644755.1 uncultured Hyphomonas sp.
CTCACCGTAGCCCATGAAATGAAGCGTTGTTGGGCTCAAATCTTCCAACTTCAATTCAGCTTCAACCGGCCGGCTGGAAAACTGTTCTTGGCCTACTTCTTCGCGGACTTTCCGAATGATGCTTTTAAAAACTTCCGGCGTTGAATACAGAACGTCGATGCTTCCGACAGCCCCAGACCCAACCCCGCCAACGTTGTAATCCCGCTGAATCACCTTTAAAGCAGCACGCCGCGCCTGGTTGTAGATTACGCTCTGGGCGACTGTGAAAATTGCAGGATCTCTTGGGTCAGGTTTTTCTTCTTGCCCTCTCGCGATCTTCCCAGCCAATCCATCCAAAGCAAATTTGCCACCGAATTCGATTATCTCTTTGGGTATCGAAGTCCCGTAGCTAACGGTGACTTGATTGATGCGACCTGGACTGTAGAAGTCAGACTCCGCATACGTCTTTCGAAATGCCCGCTCCCACTTTTGGTTATCCCCAACGTATTTTGTCCAAGCGTTTCGAAGTCGATTCCAAGCCGATTTATCAGTCAGAAGCCCTGATCGCTGATCTAAGAAACCAGCTGGCAAACGAATATTCGCAAAACCTACCGATTTGACAAAGCTTGCAAAGGCCTCTTGTGTGATCCGCCATTCTGGTTTTTTGGTCGCCGTTGACGGATTCCACCCCGAGATTTCTGTAGCTTTCAAGCTACCGTGGGCGATTGCTCGGCGAACTTCAAGCTCTGAGAGTTGTAGCTCTTCGGCAACGTTTGCTACCGTTAGAAATGTTGTTGTTGCCATCGGAAGATTCCTTGTACTGAATTAAGCGAGGCGTCCGCAACCACTCAATCGCGGCTTCAACATCGCTGTCTGTGAATTTGTAAAAATTGTTTATGCCTTGGACGGGCTGGATTACCTTTTGGCTGACCAAGTACCGGCCGAAGTGTTTGGGAAGCTTGATCTTCTGTTCGAGCCGTCGCGCAACTTGGCGTTCAACGGCTTTCCTGAATTCCGGTGCGTTCATGGTTTACACCAAGCGAATTCGATCAGAGTTCTCGTCCTTGAGTCCATCGATTTCATCTTGCCTGTGACGAATTTCCTCTTCCTTGCGACGAATAACCTCATTGAGCTCGGCAATCACGATGTCCGCTGCGTCCTCAAAGCTCTTCCCTTCAAAGAAAAGTACCCCACCACGCGTTCCCATAGCTTTGATGAACCTCTTAGCTTCCTTTTGGTAAGCAGTTAGGGGCCTACCGCTGGGGCTGGTTTGTTGGTCGTTGGTTTGGCTGCCGGTTAGTTGGCCACTCATCGTGAATACTTTCTGTTGTTAACAAATCCCTGCCACGCCGCCTAAATTCGGCATGGCAGGGAAACAAGAAACTGTCACGCAAAGAACGCTCAATATCGATCAGGCCTCACGCTCTTCACTTAGCAAAAGCTTTCAGGCGAAAACTCGAAAGGGACTGTTTTCGCCATTCCACTTGCTCGCCTGCCATGATGCAAGATGACGCCTAGAACCGAAAGCCTTAAAGCGTCGTTAATACGCTAAGCGTATTTAATAAAACTCCAAAATCATTTTGGCCCTAGAAGATCTAGACAGTGCATTCAATTATTGAAATGCCTAGAACTCCAAAATCATTTTGGGCTTAGAAGATCTAGTCAGTGCATTCAGTTGTTGAAAGACTTCTCAATTCTCGCGCGTCCACATTTAACGCACTTGCAACGGCGAAGAGTAATCGACCGATATAAAAAGCCGTCATGTATGCCAGAGACTTTGATCGTTTTTGTCGGTGAATACTTCGTTCGCCGACTCGACCCGCAATACTGGCAAACCACTGGCTTGACCTCGATCGTGTCATAGCCGGTTTTTGATCCCGCTGGTCTGCCACGTTTCCTTCGTCGCTTGGGATTTTTTT
>CAZXXY010000275.1:0-1883 GCA_964644755.1 uncultured Hyphomonas sp.
CTCGGCCGGATATTGGTGTCGGAATTTTTTGGCGTGTACGCCAATTGGTTCAGGCGGGATAAATCGCGTCACTATCTGTCTCCTCGTTCGGCCCATTTGTGGTCAGTTTGTGGAAGCCTATATCGACGCGAGGGCATTGTAAAAACAGTTACATCGAAGCGGAAAGGATGAGTGACAAAGCTGGCAGACATCCGCGCTTCGGATAAATGGTTTGCGCTCATCGCCTTGGGGGGGCGATCCTGTAATGTCAAATTTATGCATATACCGGTTCAAGACGATGCCTGAAGGAACAAGCTTTTGAATTATCCCGCGCTTATTACACTTATTGTCTATGCGGTGGTGCTGTTCGGGGTTGGCATTTGGGCCAGCCGACGCGCCAGAACGCAAGAGGATTACCTGCTCGCGGGGCGCACGCTTGGTCCGGTTGTGGCAGGTATCGCTTATGCCGCGTCGAGCTCGAGTGCCTGGGTGTTGCTGGGGTATTCGGGATTTGTCTATGCCATAGGGCCGTCCGCGCTATGGATGCTGCCCGGAATTTTTTGCGGGTATCTGGTGGCCTGGTTCTGGGCGGGGCCGGTTCTTCAATTGTCGAGCCGCGAAAAGAACCATCTGACTTTGACAGACTTCATGACAGAATATGCAGGGCCTGTAACCGGGAAATGGATCCGTATTCTGTCCTCGCTGATGATCGCATTTCTGTTCTCCTATTTCGTTGCCTCGCAGTTTCAGGGCGCCGGGATTGCGTTTGATGATCTGTTTGGCACGGGACTGCCGGCAGGCGTTCTTCTCGGTGGCGCGATTATCCTCGCCTACACATTGCTTGGCGGGTTTCTGGCTGTATCCCTCATCGATACTCTGCAAGGCCTGCTTATGGCTTGCGTCGCGATCGTGCTGCCTGCTTTTGCCTTTTATGCGGCAGGAGGTCTGGCAGGGATTGGCGAGACGCTGGCGGCGGCGCCTTCGTCTTATGTGGAC
Organism: uncultured Hyphomonas sp.; assembly: GCA_964644755.1. Classification (GTDB taxonomy): domain Bacteria; phylum Pseudomonadota; class Alphaproteobacteria; order Caulobacterales; family Hyphomonadaceae; genus CALLCD01. Next base: position 976 of record CAZXXY010000275.1, read on the forward strand.
GGGTTTGGCGGGCGAACCGGGTGGATCGCAGCAGGGTTTGCAACCGGCTTGATGGCGACCGGCATCGGCGCTTTGGGGCAACCGCATTTGATGGCCTGGATCATGGCGACGCGCAGCCGCAAGGCCCGTTTAACCGGAGCAGGTATTGCCACTGGCTGGGCCGTTCTGGTGTATTCTGGCATGTGCATACTTGGCTTGTCGGCACGGGCGATATTCGGGGCAGATGCTCCAGCAGAAGGGGTTTTCTTCAAGCTCGCCGGCGAGCTTCTGCCCGGCGCATTTGCAGGGATCATCGTTGCAGCGACCCTGTCGGCGATCATGTCGACGGTTGATAGCCAATTGCTGGTTGTTGGTGGATCAATCAGTCATGATCTGGGCTTGTCGCGGCTCCTCGGCGGACGAGACGTGCTTGTGTCGAGGTTGGCAATATTGGTGGTGTGTCTGGCAGCGGTCGGGATTACGCTGGCCTTTCCGGCGACTATTTTTGACCGCACTTTGTTTGCATGGACCGCGCTTGGGGCAAGTTTTGGGCCGACCGTGGCAGCCAGAGCATTGAAGCTACGCCCATCAGGATTGATCGTTCTGGTGTCGATCTTGTTGGGATTTGTGTCGTCTATTGCATACGAGTTCTGGCTTGAAGCCGGACCAGGCTCGGTGTTCGCGCGCTTGGTCCCGTGGGGTCTGGCCATCGTGCCATTTGCTCTGGTCAAAATATTTCCGGCGACACAAAGCGGGCCCCGCGTCCAGGCTGGCTAAAGATGTCGGGTGGGTGGATTGCGCCGAGATCTTATTCTGGTGTTGCCGCAGTATCGTCCGATTGCACATGAGAGGGAGGCGCCAACCCACGTATCACGGCATTCGGTAGAAAGGCATTGTCCCATCCGGTCGCCTCTGGCGGTGTGCCGCCA
>CAZXXY010000276.1:0-1874 GCA_964644755.1 uncultured Hyphomonas sp.
TACAATTCTCGGTAGTTCAGCATCGTTTGCTTCGTTTAGGGCGGTGTCGTAAAAAACTACCGTTGGCAGACAATGAGTTCAAGCCTTAATGGATGATTCCCGTATCGTTGGCTGTATTCTTGGCACGGCGGTCGGCGATGCGCTCGGCTTACCCTACGAGGGTGTTTCGCGAAAACGACTCCCTCGGTTACTTGGCCCGCCAGAACGACACCGATTTTTGTTCGGACGCGGAATGATCTCCGACGACACGGAACACACTTGCCTAGTGGCCCAATCGTTAATTGCGTCTGGCTCGGACATTGACGCATTCGCTCGCGATTTTGCGAGCCGGTTACGCTGGTGGTTTGCCTCACTGCCTGCCGGCCTCGGACGGGCCACGCTAAGATCATGCTTGAAACTCTGGTGCGGTGTGCCTCCAAACCGCAGTGGCGTATTTTCGGCGGGCAACGGGCCTGCAATGCGTTCCGCACTTTTCGGCGCATGGTTCGACGACATCGACACGATGGTTGAATACGTTCGAGTCTCTGCACGCATTACTCACTCTGACCCGAAGGCCGAATATGGCGCAATTGCCATCGCGCTAGCAACGTACATTGGATGTCGCGATATCAATGTGGATGGCCAAACGTTTTTCGACCGACTTGAGTCTTTGATTGGCCCTGACGGATCGGAACTAATCGAATTGCTTCGCCCCGTTGTTGCCAGCGTTTCAACTGGCGAATCAACGCTTGACTATGCATTGTCAAACGGATTTGCACACGGCGTTTCGGGATACACGTACCACACAGTGCCGGTTGTGATTCACGCTTGGCTAACGAACCCGCGTAACTACCGTGCGGCCGTATCGTCAACAATTCAATGCGGAGGTGACGCCGATACAACCGCTGCCATTGTGGGCGGAATCGTTGGGGCCGCGACCGGCGAAACCGGAATCCCAAATGAATGGCTTTCAAACATCCTTGAATGGCCACGTTCAGTCAACTGGATGCGTAAACTCTCTACACAATTGGTTGACTCGCGACCAGAACTGGTTGCTACCAAACCAATCTCCACCAACTACCTCGGGTCCCTAGCTCGGAACCTCGCATTCTTGGCCATAGTCCTATTCCACGGCTTTCGACGCCTATTCCCGCCGTACTAAACTGCACCGTGGTTGTCTGCCAACATGGTTTTTACGCAAGGGCCGCTCTCCATTTGGAATTCTTCCGGCCATGAACGTTGAAATGCTTCGGTGACGATTTTCTCCGATGGAGACGGCGGCACACCCACGATTTCTGTTCAAGCCGCGAATACTTGGTATGATGTTCGTGACACTTACACCGTCCGCTTCGTTGTGGACGGGTGTCGTAAAAACCTTTCGTTAGCGGACCCAGACTATCGAAGATTCCAACGGTGCAATCCCCCATCGTGACGAAAGCCCCGAACTTTGGTCACGTGTTTCCACGATGCTGTCCGTTGGCGACACTATCACTGGCACGGTTGTGTCGCGGCAGCACTTCGGCGTATTCGTCGACATTGGATTCGGCACCGGTGCTTGCGGTCTGCTGCTTGTCCCCGAATTCCGCGACGCCCATATCATCCGCTACGACCTCGACGACTATCCACGCGTCGGTGATCGCGTGACTGCTTTGGTACGCCACATTTGCACCGAACGTCACGCCATATCTTTGACACAACGCCAATCGTACGATGCGGAAACCCAGATTTGGACCGATCCCAAGGGCTAGGGTCCGCTAACATGGTTTTTACGCAAGGCCGCGGCTTCGTCTTTGGAGCATCGTTTGGCTTAAAACGTCGTTCGCTCCGTTGTCGCGTTCTGTTTTGCCACGCCGCGGACACCGCCTCTTTGGCAACGTGATTTCTTTTTGGTAAAC
>CAZXXY010000277.1:0-1859 GCA_964644755.1 uncultured Hyphomonas sp.
GCATCGCCTCATGGCCCGCCATCACAGCGCCGAGCATGACATCCTCGGACAGTTCCTTGGCTTCGGATTCAACCATCATCACCGCGTCTTGCGTACCGGCAACAACCAGATCAAGCTCGGACTCTTCAAGCTCGTCAATCGTCGGGTTGATGATGTATTCGCCATCAGCATAGCCAACGCGCGCAGCACCGATCGGGCCCATAAATGGCGCGCCAGACAGAACCAGCGCCGCAGAGGCCCCAACCATGCCCAGAATGTCCGGATCGTTTTCAAGGTCGTAAGAAACAGCTGTCAGAACGACCTGCACTTCATGCTTGAAGCCGTTGACGAAAAGCGGACGGATCGGGCGGTCAATGAGCCGCGATGTTAGCGTCTCTTTTTCGGTCGGGCGTCCTTCACGCTTGAAGAAGCCGCCCGGAATGCGGCCCGCCGCATAGTATTTTTCCATATAGTTCACGGTCAGCGGGAAGAAATCCTGACCGGGTTTGGCTTCCTTGCGGAAAACCGCTGTGGCGAGCACCGATGTGTCACCATATGTGATGAGGACTGCCCCATCGGCCTGACGTGCCACACGGCCCGTTTCAATCGTAAGCGTACGGCCGGCCCATTCCAGCGATACTGTGTGTTTATCGAACATATTCTTTTCTTTCATATCGTACGAAAAAACCCGCTGGCCCGAATGGCTCAGCGGGTTCTGCGGGGGCGCCCTTAGCGGCGGATCCCCAATTCTTTGATGAGCGCCTGATAGCGGCTCTCATCCTTGCGCTTCACATAATCGAGAAGCTTTCTGCGCGTTGCCACCATTGTCAGGAGGCCACGGCGTGAATGATTGTCTTTTTTATTGGTCTGGAAGTGGCCGGTGAGATTGGTGATCCGTTCGGTCAGAATGGCCACTTGCACTTCCGGAGACCCGGTATCGCCTTCTTTAACGGCGAATTTCTTGATCAGTTCCGCTTTGCGGGCTGGTGTAATCGACATCGTTATAGTCCTTATATTGGCTCGCAAGCCTGATGAAAAAGCACCTTAAAACAAGGCAAACCCGGGAATTTCCGCTAAACAGCAATGGCCAAGATGTCGTCCAGCCACGCTTAAGCAGGGAAATATCCCAGAATTGAAGGCGCTTATGGCGTATTTTGAAGGCTTTGGAAAGGGCAGAAAAGGCGTGCGCCCTACAAATCAGCCCCCTCCTCGCAATCGCGTGCAAACAGCTCGCCTTCGTCAAACCTGCCCATCTCCTCGACGGTTTTGCCAAGCCCGATCGAGCGCACGAAAAAACTGCTATCAAGCGCCATCCCGTCCGGCTCCAGCCAGTAGAAAAATTCCGTGTCATTCAGGGTGCGGTTCTGAAAGCCATCTTTCAGGGTAAACCGTGTTCCGGAGGAGACCTCGATATGGTCGGTTAAATCAACCTGCTCCTTGCCGTCTGCATCGAGATATGTCCCGGGCACATAGCCGCTATAGATAAAATCGACCTGTTCGGGCTTTGGCAGAAACACGAACACTTTTTCCTTAAAAACCCCGCGCGGTCTTTTCAGCAGGACAAACGACTGCGTGCTGACAAGGCAGACACCTTTTTCCTCTTCCGCAAGAATGGACCTTGGATAACCGCGCTCATGGTTCCAGACCATAAACCCGAAAAACAGCCCGACAGCCAGAACGATCAAAAAGCCGATGCCCAAGAAAATAAAAAGACCTTTGATCATAGGAACCAGTGTCGCCCCCCACACCCGCAAATGCAAGGGGGCCGTCCCTGCCCTCGAAGCGGCGCAGCAATAGGCGCGTCAAATGGATTATGGGGAGGTCCGCTTTTGGTCATTTTCTGACAAGGCTCGAACGTCTTACTTGGGGCGATTTTAGGA
>CAZXXY010000278.1:0-1851 GCA_964644755.1 uncultured Hyphomonas sp.
TGGCGACGGTAGAATCGGTTGGAAAACGAGCGCTGCCGACCGATGCAGTTAGTTTCACCGCCTTCTTGTCATCACTTTCCGTAAAATTGATCGTATCAACGATGCGCTCTCCAACAGATAGCAAAGTTGGAAACCCACGCGCCGGAACATCAACCGCAACAAGGAACTCATCGCCGCCAAGACGTGCAATCATACGCGCGCTGCTCAACACTTTCGTTAAACGATTTGCAACGGTGCTCAAAACCTTGTCACCCGCCGCGTGACCAAATTCATCATTGATCTGCTTGAAGCCGTCCAGATCAATCACAAACACATCAACCCGGTCATGCTCGGCATCAAGTGTTTCGAAGAAACCTGAGACAGCGGCTCTGTTGCTAAGACCGGTAAGACTGTCATGCAGGGCAAAATGCGTTTGCAATTCGACAAGGCGCTTCAGTTTCGTTTCAGCCGCCTCCCCGTCACGCGCCAACATCAGGGCGAAAAATCCGGCGGCGGCAAAAACCAAAAAGATCGTCAAACCGCTTCCGATAAAGAACTTAGACGCATCAACTTCGTAAGTCGGGATCGTTTCATTGGAGAAAAACAAGATGCCAACGCCAAGCATGCAGACCACCGTATACATAATTGTGTCACGCGTGTTCAGGACGAAGGCGCACAGCAAAGGTAAGAGCACCAAAACAGGAGCTGCATAACCTGCAAGGCCGCCTGAATAGTAGATCTCCGCAAACAATAGGACCGCGACAAGGTAGAGGTTAATGCGCGCAACCATAACCTGATGCCAGCTATAGTAAGTGCATAAAAACCCAACCAAACAGCCAATTGTTATGACCCCGCAAACGTACAGGCCAAACATGGCCGCCGCGCCAAGCGCAAAGCTTTGTGACACGCCAATGACCAGATTGACGATTCCTGCAAACACATAGAGCCGCATTAAGCGCTGCCGCAGACGATTACGCCTTGAAAGAAGGTGGGTGACCCCACCGGTTGCTGATAACATGTCCGCCCTACATTGTTCTCAGGTCTTGCCGCCTGTAATGATGTTTAGGACACTATATCGAAATAGCTAATATCCGACTGAATTATTATCTCAATTCGGCGGCTATCATTAAGACACGCTTTACGTCTCAATTCCGCAAAACATATCGGTGCAAAAAAGTCCCTTCTGCCCTGCGCGCAAGCATAGAGCCCATCAATCAAATCGTCGGTTTTATGAAGGGCGCGTTTACGGTCATTCCAGTTCCCAGCCTTTAAACAGCAGGTTCCAGTCCCCGCCTTCCCCGTGCCAATACGCGCTGCGACTGCTCGCGCAGAGCAAGACGCCGTCGCGCGCGCTGAGAAATCCGCCGCTTGGCGCCGTCGGGTCAAATTTCTTCACGTATTTGCCCTTCTCGAATACGGTCATATTGCTCCAGCTGCTGACCCATATCCGCCCATCGTGCCAGACCGTGTCTTCGATCTCAGCGGAATAGCGTTCGTCGCGTGTCGTCTTATAGATTTCGGTCCACTTGCTATCTCGCCCGCGATAGACCGTCAGGCCGCCAACAGTCCATGTCGTGGCATAGACATAGCCATCCGGCGCGCAGCAGACCGTTGTCGTATGTTTGTTTAAAACGCATTCCCATTTTGTGCCGTCAAAATGAAACAAGCCGGCTGAACTCGTCGCATAGATATCGTCCAGCGCGAAGGCGTGAAAATCGTCAAAGCCTTCATAGCTCGCAATATCGGGATCAGGCTTGGGCCCAATCCGCGTCCACGTTTCATCCTCATGATTTCGCATCAGCAGATCGCGTGCGGTCGAGCAGATCATCGCAGGAAAGCCATCGATCGTTTTAAGCCGCTTGACTGTGCCAC
>CAZXXY010000279.1:0-1844 GCA_964644755.1 uncultured Hyphomonas sp.
GGCTCCAATATTTTGCTATCGACCAGTAGGCTCGCTTCGCCCGTCGCGACATCGAAGGCCCACAGATCAAGGCGTGCGCTATCGTCCTCGCGTGGTTTCAGGAAGGTAACGAGCTTACCGTCTGGCGAAAAGCTCAGCGCGCGCGGGCTCGGGCCGGACAGGGATGGCGATTGAAACAGACGCTCCAGCGGCAGAGTGTTTGCGGTTTGGCTTGTTTCAACGCTCACGGCGGCGGCCTCCTCTTGAGGTTGGGCATTGGCTGTAGATTGAAGGCTTGCGCCACCAATACCAAAGTCCGGAATCGTAATGTCTGTGCTGCATCCGATAAGAAGCAGGGCGAAGGCGGGAAGCGTGTGAGTGATTTTCATAAAGGGAGATTAGCGCAAGTTTCCGAGTTGTCATTCCCTGATTGTGAAATCATGGCAAAATTGTTTTGTGCTTTGGTTTCGCCATATTGCAGAGACAGGAGAGCACGTAAAAACGGGCGAGCTTGTCGGCAAGCCCGCCCGTTCAATGTGTGAGTGCTCTCGGATTGAGCGTCCTAGGAGCCTTTTGGGGCTGCCGCAGGTGCTTCAACCGGCGCCTCGATCTGGTTGAACTCGCCAGAAATGGTGATTGTGATTTCATCGCTGACAGCGGGCGCATAGGCACCGAGGTCAAACTCCGAACGCAATACGGTTGCCGTTGCATTCACACCAATGGTCGGGACCTTTTTGATCGGATGCTCGGCCATTGCGCCCAAGAGATTCACGTCGAGCGTCACGGGCTTGGTAATGCCTTTAATCGTCAGGTCACCGGTCAATGTCCCCACATCGTGGTTTTCTGCATCATGGGTCAAGCTGGTCGAAACGAATGTGATTTCAGGGAATTGCGCAGTATCGAACCAGTTTTCGGAATTGAGGTGCTGGTTGAAGATGTCGATGTCGCTATCGATCGAATCGGCGGCAATCGTTACATTCACAGCGCTTGCGGTTGGATCGTCCGCGTCGAGCGTGATGTTGGCATCGACGGACTTGAAGCTGATTTGCGGATTGGAAAGGCCAAAATGGCTGTAGGTGAAGGTGACATATCCATGTGTCACATCCATCTTGTAGTGGCCCGATGGCGCACTTTCGGAGAGGACGTGATTGTCGGCAGCAGCGAGACCGATTGAGCTGGCCACGAGCGTTGCAGCGATGGCTGTGCGGATCATAAAGCGTTTCATAATGTATCCTTTCAGGGGAAGACTAGGCTTAGTATGCCCGTGTCTCACTATCTCCCGAAATCACGAGCCTGTGAAGTCCGGCTTTGTCATGCCTTGATCTTGACGCCCGTCTGACGCACAAGGCGTTTGCAAATTCTATCCCCGCCAATAAGGAAGCTTTCGCCCATGGCTGTTCAATACGTTTACACGATGCAAGGTCTGACCAAGGTTTACCCTGGCGGAAAGAAAGTCTTCGAGAACATTCACCTGTCATTTTTGCCGGATGCAAAGATTGGTGTGGTCGGGGTCAACGGTGCAGGTAAATCGACACTTTTGAAGATCATGGCCGGCATGGATACCGAGTTTACGGGCGAAGCATGGTCGGCTGATGGCATTAAAGTGGGGTATTTGCCGCAAGAGCCACAGCTCGATGAGACGAAGACGGCGTTCGAGAACATTGCCAGCCAGTGCCCCGAAAAGCAGATCCTCGACCAGTTCAACGCTATTTCGATGAAGCTTGGCGAAGAATACACTGACGAACTCATGGAAGAGATGACCGCGCTGCAAGAGCAGGTCGACGCGCTGGATGCTTGGGACATAGACAGCAAGATCGAAATGGCGATGGAAGCGCTGCGCTGCCCGCCCAATGACGCTGATGTCT
>CAZXXY010000280.1:0-1838 GCA_964644755.1 uncultured Hyphomonas sp.
ATCCGTTTTTCATTTTAATTCAAATTCGATAAGTTTATAGAAGTGAGGCCACTGTCAGTTTTAACAATCAGCGGGGCAACCCCAATTCTGAGGCACTAGGAGGGTATCGCGAAACTAAAACAACTGTTGCCGAATTGCGTTGTTGTTAGTATTTCAAATTTTCTGTAGCTCAAGCAAGAATGAGGTTCTAAAACAACGCGTAAGTTCAAAACACACACCCGAAGATTTTGCTGGCAAAAACACGACCCAAGATGATTGATTTGTAAATTTGGTAAATCTGGGGACAAACACAAACCTAATCTGCCAGAAGATGTCAGAAAGGCGTCAGGGACTTCCCAAATATCTATTTATTCATGAGCTGCGTTTCGCTACGGTACCGCAACTTTCTATTTTGAATTAAAGGATGTTTCGATGCAAAAGTTGTTCTGGTTAACCTGTCTAGCGGCATGCGTATGTTTTGCTGCTTCTACTTCACAAGCACAAACGCTGGTTCAGAAGGGCACCGTCAAGGGCGGAATTGCTGGAGCCATCATCGGCGGAATCATTGGCAACCAAAGTGATGACACCGGCGAAGGTGTTGCCATTGGTGCAGCGGTTGGGGCGCTCGCTGGAAACGTTGTTGGAAAGTCTCAGCAGCAAGATGTCTTTCGGGAGCAGCAGTTTCAAGCCCAGTTGCAACAACAGGAACAACAGCGATTGGCGCTGGCTCAACAGTCGTTAAATCGAGCCGTCTCGATTGATGACGCCATCAACCTGACCCGCAGCGGGGTGAGCCAAGAGTTGATCATCAATCAAGTGCTTGCCAGCGGAGTGCAGCAACATATCGGAGTGAGTGAGGTGATCTTGTTGCATCAAAACGGTGTCAGCGAGCAAGTAATTCAAGCAATGCAGTCAGCACCAATTGGTGAAGGGAGCGTTCAGCTTTCGTCTAACGTCAAACAGCCGTATGCGTCTGAACAAGTCATCACTCCAGTTATCACTCCAGTCGTCGTTCAGCCGGCGCCACGTGTGATCGTTCAGCCAGCGCCGCGTGTGATCGTCCAAGCGAAGTCGGTGCCCTATCATCGCCCTAGCCCGAAGTCTAGCTATCGCGGTCGCCCACCAACTCGATACCCGTCTTACGGCGGTAAGTACCGCGGGCCGAGTTCGTATGGCGGTGGAGGAATCCGGATCGGATTCTAACAAGCTGAAGTCTGTGTTTCTCTGAAGGCGGGCGGAAAGGCGCTCGCAGTCTGCGACTCGAGTTAGTAATTGAGAGACACATCGCGGTTTTTTTTGGTGTCGCTGAAGTTTAGTTTGTCTTCAGCGGCAAAGAGATCACAATGGAGGATCCTTGAGCCACGTTTGTTCGCGTGGCGAGCTTACTAACTGCAAACTCGATCATCGTTCTCATGCCAGTTCGCCGCGTCCTTAGCCTGCAACCCTATTACGGAGAGAGCCACCGACAGTTCATTGATGGTTGGGTTGCACATAGCCAGCATCAGTGGCATTTGTTAACTCTTCCGGGGCGCCATTGGAAGTGGCGGATGAGGCATGCGGCCATTGAGTTTACCGAACAGATGAAAACGCTGGCTGCTGCTGGCCAAGAGTTCGATGTGATTGTCGCGACGGACATGATGAACGTGGCAGAACTCAAAGGCTTGCTGTTGACCGCTTGCCCTGAGTATTGTCAGCTTCCGGTGGTGGTTTACTTTCACGAAAACCAGTTTGCCTACCCGAGCCAGTTCGGTCCCGATTCGCCTCAGCATCAACGTGATCAACACTTCGGCTTCACCAACTTTTTGTCAGCTTTAGTTGCCGATGAAGTTTGGTTTACTTCGACTTTCAAGCAGCAGTCG
>CAZXXY010000281.1:0-1834 GCA_964644755.1 uncultured Hyphomonas sp.
GGCAGGGCGGTTGCGGTGGCTTTGGCAACCACGCGGCCTTCGGGGTCATAGGCTTCTGCTTCCATGAAGGCGGCGGACTTGCCCCATTTGACGATGCGGGCTTTGACCTTGGCCGGCCCCGGAAACAGGGGGCGCAGGAAGCTGATCTTCATTTCGAGGGTCGGGGCGGTCATGGTGACGTTTGAAGCAATGATGCAGCATGTGGACATGGCTTCGTCGAGCATGGCGGACACGAAGCCGCCTTGGACTGCGCCGGTCGGGTTGGCAAAATCGGGGCTGACCTCAAAGGCCATCTCGATGGTCTTTTCGGCTTGGTTAACCGCGCTCAGCTGCATGCCCAGGGTTTGCGAACATGGCGGACGTTTCTTGGAGTTCTGGAACCGCGCAAGCATATCAGCGTCGCTGATGGCCGGTTTTTCCGTCGCTGGATTCGGGTCCGGCATTTCGGGCTATTTGCGGCGAAACGCGTCTAGGTTAACAACGGTATTTGCGGCACCTGACGGCGCAGCTTCTTGTTCGGATGCGGTCTGGGCCGAGCCATCATCGATGACGGGGGCAATCAGGTTTTCTTCACTGTCTTCTGGTGCGGCTTCGAAGTTCAGACCGAAATTAACCGACGGGTCGACAAAGCGCGTAATCGCGGAAAACGGAATATGGAGATGCTGCGGCACGCCGGAGAATTTCAGGATAATTTCAAAATGGGTGTCGTGGACTTCCAGATCCCAATATTGGTGCTGGATGACGATGGTCATATCCTTGGCGAACCGCTCGACGAGATGGTCGGCAATTTTAACGCCCGGGGCCTTGGTGCGGAAGGTGATAAAGAAATGATGATCGCCGAGCGGGGCGCCCTGTTCCGAGGTCTGTTTTAGCACGCCTCGAACCACGCCGCGCATTGCAGCCTGTGTCAGGTTTTCATATCCGATGCGGTCAGTCACGTATGTTTCTCCGGTCAATGTCGTCACCATATGCTGCTCCCAAATTTATCTCAACGCTGTTCGTGATTGAGGCGAGCAGCCCGTGCGTTTTTCTAAATTGGGACGATCTGTAATGCTTGTTGCAGTTCGAGTGCAGGATTGATGCCGTTTTGTCGACAGGAAAATTTCACTGGGTTGTGGAAAAGTGAAGGCTTCTGTTGCCAGGTGCCTCCGGACCCCGCCTGAAGAGCTGAATCTTCAGGAGTTAAAAGCGGTAATCTCCGCACTGCTTACGCAGCGAGAAGTTCACCTTCAGCAAAGTTGTCATTAGCAACTATTGTTGAGTGAGCTTCTAACGTAGCTCAAACGGGTAAAATCCATAGCCTTTAGACGTCCGTCGATACTATTTCGGCCCCAAATCCCGCTGAAGGGAAGATTGGTGGAGCCGCCGGGTACCGCCCCCGGGTCCGAGCCGCTTATTACGCAAGGGTTTATCACCATAGTTCCGAAGAACGCTTTCAAGATAAGGGGTTTGACCGCAAATGAAAAGACCGGCGGGGAGAAATTTCCCGCCGGTCTTTCGTGTTTTGGGCTGTTTGCCTCGCTTGCAGCCTATTGGCTGAGACGCAGATCGGAGATTTCTGCAGCGATCGTGGCATAGGCATCCGTCAATTCCTGAGCATTGTCGGCAACCAGAGCGCGGTCGCCCGTTGCGCAATACTCCAGGATTGTCTGACCCGTGCCTCTGATGGTTGGAGCATCGGAGGGAACACTGAAGCCGACGGTGAAGATCGTGATGTTCGTATCGGCTTTGATATTGTCGCAATACTGGGCGGCCATTTCATTGCTGTCCATATCACCCACAGCATTTCTGGAGTTGAAGATACCATCGGTCATGATGATCATGGCTTTAGCCG
>CAZXXY010000282.1:0-1834 GCA_964644755.1 uncultured Hyphomonas sp.
TTCTCAGTCTGTGTGGAAATAACAGAACCGACCACCATTTCGCCCAACACCCCTTTGAGCATCAAGGGCCTGTTCGCTACAAAGTGATTTAGGAATAGGTATCGGCTTTTCTCAAGAAGCGGATTGGGGGGCTGCAAGCGCTTTAGTTTAACGACGCTCCTAGTGGTTCGCCCCGATTTAGCTTGACAGATTTTCATCGCTATCTGCAAAATTGGTTGTGAAGTTAAAATTAGGAAGGCTTTCAAGTTGCTCCTGAAAACAATCAGGCAGGATAGAATATTATTTTGAATGCAAAACTATCGGAGAAAGACCCATGCTGCAGAAATTTTTCGCCCCTCTGTTCTTTTGCGTCACACTCGGGTTTGTTGAGGCAAAAGCCCAAACACGTCCTGATGTGACTTTCGAATTTTGTGAGGCCGAGACCAAATGTGGACGAATGGATGAGTTCGGCAATGTGTATATTCCTCCAATGTATGACTATGTGGGAGAGTTTTCTGACAAGGTGGCTATAGTTATATCTGGTGAATTATGGGGTGCAGTTAATGACACTGGCGAAGTTGTAATACCAATTGAGTTTGAACATATCAGACCATTTGCAAACGGGGCATCACGAGCAATCCAAAATGAGCAGTACGGCTTGATTGGATTGGGTGGTCGCCCGATCCTTCCTTTCCAGCCACGTGAATTACTTCACTTCGGCGAACAACAACTAGTTGCCATCAAAGATGAAGATCAAAATACTTGGCGCTTTGCGGATATAAGTGGACAAGTCATAGATGGGGAAGCATACGACGAACTCGGAAAGTATGGCCGATATGAATTTATCTTTGATCGGTTGTTAGTTGCGAGAGAAGATAAATTCGGTTTGGTTTCATCAAGTGGCGAGCAGGTATTCGCACCGATTTACGACTCTCTTGTTATCGCCAAAGCGGGCGTTGTTATTGTCGAACAAGACGCACAATTTGCTCTTTTTGATTTGGATGGGAATGCGCTAACTACATTCGATTTTGAAGTAATCGTTGATGGTGGAGGCAACGGGGGAGATCAAGATAGGCTACCGTTCATTCAAGACGGAAAAATTGGATACCTTGATCCTGGCGGAAATATTGTGATCGAACCTCGGTTTGATTTCATCTTAGAATGGAACTCCAATTTGGGTACTCGGGTTGTCTTTGAGCAACATCGATTTCACGATGGCTTAGCAAAATTCCATAAAGGGAGTAGAGGTCTGGTTGGATATATGGACCGAGAGGGTGTGGTCCAAATCCCCGCAAAATTTCGCCAAGGGACAGCCTTCAGAACTGGGCTCGCCTCCGTCAAAAGAGGACGCAATCTTTTCTACATTAACACTGATGGGGATAAAGTATTTGACGTTGAAATGAATGGAGCTGCCGAAATCAGACTAGATCTATTTCAAGAAGGTGGGTTCGCCAGGATTTCCCGCATTACTGAACAGGGAAACGAGTTGACGAGTCATGTTAGCGCCGACGGGGTCGAATACGCCGGATTGTATAGAATGCTCCCAAGGACGAACGGTTTGGCCATTTTTCGAGAGAATGGGGCTTATGGAGTTAAGAGACTTGTTGACGGCGCTTTTGAAACCCTAATTCCAGCAGTAATCCAATCAGCCACCTCACCATTCGACGCCAGTATTGTGCTCGTGAAATTCGGAGACCGGAAATATGCCTTGGACCCAGATGGAAACCCCGTTGGGTTTGCGCTCGAAGATATAGCGCCCGAACGAGCGCGTTGGTGCGCTCTGCAAACCAGAGAAATAGATTGGTGCGCCGAACACTAGGGCTCTTTCGTTCTCTGTTCTTTATCCAGTCTAAAT
>CAZXXY010000283.1:0-1832 GCA_964644755.1 uncultured Hyphomonas sp.
CCCAAGTGTCGTTTGAGCAAGCGAGACTCACCTTGAGTGCGTATGGACTCGACGACAAACAAATAAAATCTCTCGCTAGGCGTGACCTAACCGGGACGCTTGGACAATTTGACTTAGTCGCGCCTATCGCAGGCACGGTCCTTCAGGATTCGTTTCGCCTTGGCGAGCGCGTTGACGCTGGGCGACAACTGTTCTTAATCGCAGATGAGTCACGTGTCTGGGTTCAGGCAAATCTATCTCCTGCTCAGGCAAAAGGCATCGAGGTGGGTTCTACTGCCAGTGTTAACCTGGGAGAACACTGGCACAACGGTAAAGTGATCCAGAAGCATCATATGCTCGACGAGCATACTCGAACTATCCCAGTGCGAATCGCCATTGAACTAGGCGAGGAGCATCATCATGCTGGCGAATTTGTGCAAGTCGCGATAGCCGTCGATGCACAGAGCTCCAATAGAACTCCTTCGACGTTCGTTGTAACCGAGTCAGCGTTGATGCAGGACGATCAAGGTAGCTGGACTGTATTCGTCGAGGTGAAGGAAGGTCATTTTCAGCAAGTATCGATCACCCGTGGTGCTTCTCGCGGGGGGCAGGTTGCGATCTCGGGTCTCGCAGAAGGTACTCGGGTTGTTACGACCGGAGCTTTTTATCTTGCTGCCGAACTCGCTAAGAGCGGCTTCGATATTCACAACCACTAATTGGAGATTAAATAATGTTGAACTCCATAGTGGACTGGGCGGTTCGAAACCGCCTACTTGTGTTGCTTGGTCTGATCGCAGCATTAATTGGATCAGTAATGTCTATTGAAAAACTCAATTTAGATGCCTTCCCCGATGTCACCAACATTCAAGTTCAGGTGAATACAGAGGCACCTGGCTTAGCGGCTGAAGAGGTAGAGCAACTCATTACCTACCCTATTGAAGCCGTTATGTATTCGCTGCCGGATGTGAAAGAAGTTCGCTCCATATCGAAAACAGGCTTGTCAGTGATATCCGTGGTCTTCAAAGAAGGTACTGATATCTACTTTGCCAGGCAGCTCGTATTTGAGCAGTTACAGGCGGCTCGTGAAAATATCCCTGACGGCGTCGGCATACCGGAAATGGGCATCAATACTTCAGGCCTCGGTATGGTTTTCCAATACGTTTTGTTGGCGGACGAGAACAGTGGTGTTGATGCTATGCAACTTCGTTCATTGAACGACTGGGTTGTGAAGCTGCTTTTACTACCGATTGATGGTGTGACGGATGTGCTGTCTTTTGGTGGTGAGGTGCGTCAGTATCAGGTGCAGCTCAACCCCACTCGCATATTGAGCTACCATTTGTCCCCAGGCGATGTTTCAAAAGCCATCGCTGCCAACAATCGAAATGCAGGCGGTTGGTATGTTAACCGTGGTGCTGAACAACTTGTTCTGCGTGCGGTTGGTTGGATTCGCAGCGGCGATGACGGCCTGTCTGATCTTGAAAACATTCCCGTCAAAGAAGTCGATGGTGTAGTGGTCAAAGTCAAAGACCTTGCCACTGTGGAGCTCGGTGGCGAGATTCGCCAGGGTGCCGTTACGATGTCAACGCGTGACGAGCAAGGTGAGCCTTTTTCTAGGGGTGAAGTGTTAGCCGGTATCGTATTCAAGCGTAAAGGCGCAAATACTAACGCGACAATTGAAGGTGTTTACGAACGATTGCCACTTATAGAGCAAGCGCTTCCCGATGGCGTCAAATTGCAGTCCTATTACGATCAAGCAGACCTGATCAGTAAAGCCGTCAGCACGGTCTCTACGGCGCTGCTGCAAGCGTTTGTTCTTATCGTCATTGTACTGTTGGTGTTTCTGATGAACTTTC
>CAZXXY010000284.1:0-1823 GCA_964644755.1 uncultured Hyphomonas sp.
AGGACGTGGGTGTTTCGGCTAGGTTTAATAGCGCGGGGGTCATCGGGTTTCAGGCTGAAAACACATGGAGTACGTAGGCTGGCTAGGGGAGCTAGGTCTGATATTTCCAATACGGTCTATCTTGTATTTGAAGGGACGCGACGTTCCTAACTGCCAATCCTGCGGCCTCATTAGGCTTCATGGAAACCAAGAACCGCCACACCAAATATGCGTGACGGCTTCCATGCAGCTAACCCGAGGCAGTGGGGCTACCTGGTGCCTGCAAATAGATCATACTGGATAGGCGAAGATCATAAGTGTGGGTCTTAAGTCGCCCAAAAACGGACACTGGCTTAAACGATATGGCACCTGCTTATTGGACAGTTCAATACTGCCGACCTAAGGTTGTTCTTTACAGGAAAGAAGAGCTTTAGGATGATATCTCGACTGATCACATTAGCTGTTTCAGCACTCATTTTGACTAGTCCCGCAATGGCTTGCTCATTAACGCCTGGGACTTTCATACGATCCAATTTCGAGTTGATAGATGCAGCCGATGCGATTGTCGTGGCGCGGGCAGTCCGGGGAAGTAAAAGTGAGCGCTGGGGAGATATTGTCTTTGAGGTCGAAGAAACGTTAAAAGGCTCGCCAACAGCGGAAGTTATCGATCGCGGCGGACGCTTTGGCGATACTATTGCTAGTGATCCCAATGATATCTTATCTGCAAATGCCGAAGCCTTTCATGGCGGGTGTAATCGATCGACCTATAAACGAGGGAACCTATACGTCTTGATGCTTGGAGAGTTCGATGAAGGCGGATTCATTGTTGCCGGAGACGCGTTTTCCAGACTGAGCGAGGATGATTTCGGACCGGACTCTATGTGGCGCCGTGCAATCGCAACCTATCTGGAAATACAAAACAACCCAGATCGATTAGCTCAAATATCAGCGCTTGAAGACCTCTTGAAACGAGGCTCGGTTGAGACCGCTTCGGCATTTGAACAACAGATTGCGATTGATGCTGCTTATCACCTGCAGAGCATCCATCCTGACAAACCTACTGAGTGGTTGCTTGCGCGCTATGGTGATCCACAGTTCATGATGAGGCCGTTGGGTGCCGCGACCGTAGGCACAGAGGAAGAACGGATCGATAAGTTTCTATCGGGCATTTTTGGAGACGAACCACCTCTTGAAGATGAAAAGACAGCGATACTTCGCGCTTTGTTCGAAGGCGATCACCCAGAAGCTGAGCCTCTGTTTCGTGCTATTATTGCTCAGACTGCGCCTGAGCCAACTCAGCTAGGAGCAGCGCTGGCATTCTTTGTTCGGCAAAACGAGTATGCTTTGGTCCGGACAGCATTTGGTGAACACATTCTGTGGATCGAAGCTATAACGGGGCCGGGGTCTGGGCCGGGGTTTATACAAACAATGCAAAGGGCAATAGGCTATGGTGACGACTTGAATGTTCCCCCTAATTTTGCCGAGTGGTGGCAACGCCAGAAAGCATCGCTATGCTTTATCAAAGAAGGTCCAGTTGAGTGTAGTTCTTGGGGTGAAGACGAGTGGGACATAGCAACACTCCTTGAAAACCCACGTGAGAACGAAGTGCTCTTGCTGGCCAGCGCGCACAGCGCGGAAGTGACCGACTGGGCTGAGGCTGAACTTGACCGCTTAGCGGCTGACAAAGTTGAAACACACAAAGACGAGTGGGATTTCCCAATGAAACTTCTTCTCGCAGCTTATAATGGCAGTGAGCCGGTTCGCATACATCAGTTAGCCTGCGGATCGAAACAGATGCGGGAAGGTTTGGCCGATTTGATTGGGGAGGTTCCAACCTATGACAC
>CAZXXY010000285.1:0-1822 GCA_964644755.1 uncultured Hyphomonas sp.
AAGCTTCAACACTGGAAGCACTTCTCCAAATTTATTTAAGAAAATATTCTAGACTGTTTCGTAGGATATTTTTGGAGGCTTGGAGCATGAAGTACACAAAAATTATAGGACTAGCTGTCGGGTGTCATGTTGCGGGCTGGGTGATCATTGCTTTTCAATTCGCTCTCACGGCCATTACGCTGATGCCAATTATTGCTATTCCATTTTTGAATTGGATACCTCCTCTGGCCGTTCTCGCAAAAGGGCTAAAGAATAATTCTCGAACCCTAATTGTTACATTTCCTGTTTTCATAGGTATCTGGCTGGTGCCGTCGACGCTTTATAGATTGGCTATTCTACCATCATATTATTCTGCTAATGCATCATCAGAAGTGCGATTGTTCGACACCGGGTTGCCAGATCGGTTGTTTATCAGAACAAACAATCCTGTTCGCGAGGAAATCAGGCTGCTTTTACACGGCCGCGCCCTAAGCGAAATAGTATTTGCTCGCCCATGGAACAACTCAAAAGACATTTTGTATGATGCCGAAGACCAAACAGTTGATTTCAGACACTTACTATTCAATGCCTATCGAAGAGAAGAACTTTCTAGTTGTCGCGATGGATGGTTAAACACCAAAATCCTGCTGCAAGATTTCGGTGCGCCTGCATGCGTGGAAGCCAGCGAACCCGATCAACTATTGCCGCAACATATCATTTTTAGCCAAATCCAAGACGAAGCAGTAAAAACCACTCACACAATTTTCGGAAAGATCATCCCGACCGGTACGCGAGACCTATATGATTTTGAGGAACTGGGGCGACATACTCAAAAGTACAAGGAGTTTCGTATCCCTGCACTTCTACCAATTTTCTGGATACCGTCGGACCGTCCAAGCTCCAACAACCCCTTCTTTTTTATGGTTAGATGGCAAGCAGGTTCCGAAGATGACGTTACTCAGGAATTGGTACTCGAAGCATACCAGTCCAGAATCGAAGTCCCAAAATATCCTGTTGAAAACCATGAGAACTTTCAGCGCAGATTTGAATATGGTTTGACAGCAGAAAAGCTTGATGAGCTCTTTGCAGGCTCGACTCCCACGACGCTACTCGATCGATTAGCAGAGATTGACAATGCTTTGCCAGTTTATGACCGCCACCCCTCTATTTCACGAATGTATGCGCTGAAAGATTTCGCGCCTATAGCTGAATTTCTTTGTGTCATGGGGTTCGCGAACGAAACGACTGGTTTCATCCTAGGGAGCAGGCGGTCGCGTAGACCCTTGCTAGATGAGTGTAGTGCCAATCTATCTTCAGATAATTTAGGGGCTGCATTTGCTCTTGGTGAGGAAGCCGTGCACCAGAATGAGCTGCGTGAGGAGGCACGTTCTAGTGCCGCACAAACTGCCACTGCCAGGTACAGCGAACTACATAATCAGCGGACAAAGATCGCACTTGGTAATATGACGCTCACTTACCGCGTCCGTGAGGAACGCCGCAACTATGTTCTGGAAGTGCGGCTTCATGAAAGGGGAAGAACATTAGGCAAACCTTCCACGTTAGGCATAGCCAGTGGAGAACAGCCAGAGACGCTTTTCATGGGGACCAATCCAAGTCGAGCTAGAAAGAACTATGTATTGGTATCCAATGCTCATCGCTTCGGCAACTCAGCAAGTATGCATCTGTCTGAAATGGATGTGACCCTCTTGGCACAGGCTCTCAAGGCTGACGAACCTGTTCTAGTTCTGAACCATGGCGAGCAATCCCTGAGATTAAGTATCTCAGAGCACAATGCTGAAATGTTAGAAAACATCATTGCTAGGTATCGGAGCCTCTTAACCCT
>CAZXXY010000286.1:0-1812 GCA_964644755.1 uncultured Hyphomonas sp.
TTTAACCGGTGGCCATTTTAACATTTGTACCCCGGTTTTTCCAGCCGCCAACAGGGATTGCAAGACTGCTTCTACTTCGTGTTGTCCGTCCCCGACGCTTATCGAACGATGCGATTGCCTTGGGTTGCCAGTTCGGGAACTATGCGTTTAGACTTTCCGTATCTGGAGTGAAAGAGACGGAGCAAGCATGCGTAAAATTTCAGACTTTATCTTTGTGGTCACGTCCATGTTGCTTGCCTCTAGCCTGTTGGCGGGGGCCGCCAGTGCCCAATGGTCGCAAGCGCGCTCCGAGAATTTCATCTTCGTTGGCGACTATACTGAGCGGGGTGCGGAAGTGGTTGTCGCGGAGCTTGAAGAGTATCGCGCTGTCATTTTCGAGATATTGGGACTTGAGCATCAAGCAGAGCGCATCCCGATCCCGATCTATGGTGTGCGCTCTCCCGATGCCCTCCAGAGAGCCACAGGCAACTCGATCGCCGCGGGTATCTACACGACATCGCGCGAGGGACCGGTATTCGGGCTTAGTCTTGATGGCGGGTTTGTTCAGTCTAGCCCGGCGCGCGCAACCGCCTATCATGAGTTCGCTCACCATTTGGTCGCGACCTATACAGATCAAGTCTACCCGCTTTGGTACAATGAAGGCTTGGCTGACTATTTGTCGACATTCGAAGTAACGCGGCGCGGCAAGATCAAACTCGGTCAGCCGAGCGAAAGCCGTGTATGGGTACTTGAAAACAGAGGGTGGATGTCGATGGACGCACTTGTCGGGTCTATTCGCCGTTACCCGTTTGGGAACAATGAGAGCGGAGCGACGCGCGCATCCGCGGCGAATTTTTACGCCCAGAGCTGGCTCGCTGCCCACTACATCAATTCAGAACCGGGAATGTCCGACAAATTTGGAGCGTATCTGGAAGGTCTGAACAGCGAGGCTGTTTCCGATGGGGGGTTCGAGCAGTCGTTCGGAATGACCCCGTCAGAATTTGGAACGGAGCTCAGAGCGTACTTGCGGAGGAACCGGTTTCTGACACGATCAGGGACTTTGGATGCCACGAGCCGTAACCCGACAATTTCGGTCAGAAAACTGTCGCGAGCCGAGACAGACTTTCATCAAGGCGAACTGACGCGCCGTTTCTATCGCAACGAGGAGGGACAGGCCCTGGCTGAGTCCCACTATCAGAAGTCCGAGACCGCAGGCGGACCGATCGCTGATATTTCGGCTGCGCGCGCGCTTCTGGCTACTCAGGCCGAGGACTTTGACACAGCGTTTGCCCAGATCGGGAAGGCAATTAAAGCTGATCCTCAAAATAGCCGCCTGTATCAAATCGCCGGGCAAGTCTATCTGGAGGCATACCTTGAGGACGGCAGAGATATCGCACGAATAGACGAGGCGCGGGTATATTTGCGCAGAGCGCTTGATTTGGATGAAGACAATGTCGCCGCGCATTATTTCTATGCCGCCACATATGCGGCTGCGGATGATTTACCGACTGAACGAGCATATATGGCAGCGATCGAAGCGAGCCGATATTATCGCTCTAGCAATTTTACAGATTCAAATCTGAAACTCGCTGAAGTGTTGATGCGGTCACGCGCGGCGCCTTTTGCGCGGAATATTCTGGAGAAAGCCAGAGTGTGGAGCCAAAACGCCAGGACGCGATCGCTGGCGAAGGAAGAATTGGTGGTGCTTGATGATATGCTAGCAGGCCGCCGTCCGATCTATCCATCACCGGGCGGAGACCGTAGCAATTAGGGCTTCATCAGCGAGCATATCTGTGCTCACCAGAGAGGACCTTAATCCACCTTGCTCATATA
>CAZXXY010000287.1:0-1801 GCA_964644755.1 uncultured Hyphomonas sp.
GTATTGATCTGGATCAGGCTTTCATATCCGCCCTGATAATAATTATAGCCCGACCAGGATTTGTCCGTGACGAATTCCAAACGGAACTTTTCGCCCTCGGGCAGGTCGAAATAAGCTTGCGTGCGCGTACGGCATTCGGCAATCGCGCGATCAAACACGGCCTGCAATTTGTCTTCGGGTATCGCCAGCGAATTGCGGAACGCCTCTACACGGCTTGGCAAATCACCATCGCCGGGCAAAAGCGCATCAATTTCGGCCAAGACCGCATCATATTTGGCAAGATCATAGACCGGCGGGGTCACATCATAAATCTCGGAGACTTCCGTATCGAAGGAAACCTCTTCGCCTGTCACCACTTTCAGCCGCACCGCCATCGCCCTGAGCAGTTTTTCAAGCTGGGCTTTGCGCAACGCCTCGGTATCACCGACCGCCTCATAAGCAGACAGTCGCGCCTGCAAGTTGCTAATGTCTTCAGCGAGCCTGTTTGCGTCCGGAGTGGTCGACTCGGCCTGACGGAGCCACTCCTCGGGGCCATGATACGCATCGACATAATTGCTATCGAGCTGTCCCATATCCAGAGCAAGTCGCACAAACGTTTCCCCAGCAACGTTCATCGCCCCCTCGCGCTCCCATCTTTCAGCCTCCAGTTTTTCAGCCTCCACTGCGGCCGCAGCATAATTGTCCATAGCAATGACTACTGGGTATTCTGGGAATTCGGAATCCTCATCCGGTCTGTCTTGATGGCAGGCGGCAAGGAGACAAACAACAAAGCTGGTCAGTATCAGTCTCATCAAATCAATCCCGCCAATGGCGAACTTGGGTCAGCATAGCGCTTTTTGCCCATGCGTCCGGCGAGATAGGCTTCGCGGCCAGCGATCACTGCGTGCTTCATAGCCCGCGCCATGCGGATCGGGTCCTGCGCCTCGGCGATGGCAGTGTTCATCAACACACCATCACAGCCCAGCTCCATGGCAATCGCTGCATCCGACGCTGTGCCCACACCGGCATCAACCACCACCGGCACGCGGGACTGTTCGACAATCAAACGGATGTTGACTGGGTTCATAATCCCGAGCCCTGACCCGATCAGGCTGCCAAGCGGCATGATCGCCGCGCAGCCCACGTCTTCGAGCCTGCGGGCATAGACCGGATCGTCCGAACAATAGACCATAACCTCGAAACCATCCTTGATGAGTGCCTCAGCCGCTTTGAGAGTCTCAGGCATGTCTGGATAGAGTGTCTTCTGGTCCGCGAGCACTTCGAGTTTAACAAGATCCCAACCGCCCGCTTCGCGCGCCAGTTTAAGCGTGCGGACAGCATCATCGGCGGTGAAACATCCGGCTGTATTCGGCAGATAAGTAAAGCGCGCGGGGGAGAGGTGGTCGCCAAGCCGGTCCTCATTCGGATCGGAAAGATTCACGCGCCGCAAGGCCACAGTGACCATATCCACCTCTGCCGCATCGGCGGCTTCGGCATTTTGCGCGTAGGATGCATATTTACCTGTCCCGATGATCAGGCGCGACTTGAACTGCCGTCCGGCAATCGTGAGTGTGTCATTCAACACGTCGGGGTTTGCAATTGTCTTCTTATTCACGTCTTTTCCTTCCTACGCTGGCATTATCCAGACAGGTTCAACGGGTATAATCTCAGCCTTGGAACAGGCACCCCGGTGGCGCGAAAATAGATGCCCTGCCTATTGTGTCAACTCGGATTCATCCAAAGTCGATCCGGCTCCAATTTGGCGTCAAACCGGCGACAAGACCTTAATCCAGTCCGGGCGGCGGGGGAGATAGATGCGGCG
>CAZXXY010000288.1:0-1775 GCA_964644755.1 uncultured Hyphomonas sp.
AGATAGGTTTCTGCGATGTTTTAGAAGGATTCGATATGGCTTAATCTATAGATGGAGTTGCACCCGGGAAGTCCAGCGTATCCGAAGATGAAAACTGGCTGGAAGTGCGACTGAGGATTTGATCCGACGCAAGTCTCGCCAGAGCTTTGAGCGTCAACTGCGGATTGATTTCACAACCTGCTGGGAAAAGAGTTGCATCCGCGACCGTCAGGTTTTCTACTCTTTCGCCGCAATCGGTCGTAACTTGAAAAGAGTGCGGATCAACGACTTCACCTAGAGTCGCTCCACCTTGAGGATGCGTCGAAAGCAAATTGATAAACGCGGGGCCGCGTTCTCGAATTTGATTCATTGCCCATTCAAAATCCTGCATCGTTCGCACTCGAAGCGGTCGGTTGTTTCTCAGCAGCAGCGATTTGGTGGGTAGGTATAAACTGACAGAATCATTTGGTTTCTGCGCCGCAAAATAGATCTCTGCGATTCTTCGCATGCCTTGAAGTAACAAGTCAAACTCTTTGTTGTCTATCTCGATGTGAATTTTACCTTCGGCGTCAGCGAAATTACTGGCTCGAACCTGAGTTGGAACCACAATGCCCGCCATCGAAAGGTGGTTGAACTTTTTCATGGCACAAGCAAACTCATTGAACCAACCGCAGAGTGCGACAGCAACGGTGCCGGGGAAGTGAAACCAGTTTTCCAACGCAGGTTCCTTGACGACTTGACCATTTCGCTCCACCCAACGCTCGTCTACCAAGTAGCACTGCGTAACGCCTGGCTCGGGGTTGCCGCTGGTGGAAGGCCAGATAGGTTGATCATACATCGCATAAAGTACCGATCCGACATTGGCAGTCAATCGTTGCCCGACATGCTGGTTACTTAAGCCGCTCAAGCTCAAGCCTTGGCTGACCAGTCGTGTGGTTTGGCCAACGCCTGTGGCAACAACATACTCATCGGCACAGATGGTCGTTGTTGTGACCTGACCATTGTCTTCGGTTCTTTGGACATCCACGCCGGATACCCTCAGCCCCCCCGAGAGTTCTCTGTTAACGCGAATTCGATTGGCGGTCGTTCGATACGACACCGCCGCAGGCTCCGCGCCGTGCATGGCTTGAACCAAAAAACTGTTCGGGCCTTCTTCGGAGTAAGGGTGAATGCCTCCAATATGGTCGCCGAAACTGTCAACGGAGTTGTCGCTTCCGCATCCCTGGCTGGTTTTGCGAATGGCGACGGGGACAGGATGAACCGTTTGCCCCAGGTTCTCCGCACCCTCGCGGAATCGAAGGCTCCTGTCGCTGATTTGAGTTTCGGTCACATGAGTATTGCATCCCAGTTCGTCTTGAATCGACGACATGATCTGCGCAAATTCGTTGTAAGGCAGGCCGTTAGGTTGGCGACCGGCCCACTTGTCGTTGTAAACGGATTCGGAGATTGGCAAATGAATCGCATTGTTGACGTAAGGACCGCCGCCAAAGACACGAGCTTGGACGACGTTGACCGACTGCTTAGGCTCAATTTTTTTCCGCCGGTTAGGCAACGCCAAATCAAGCTTGGAATTAACATTACTCAACCCTCCAGAGACTTGAGCCCCCGCGTCCTTGTAAAGGCGGCAAAGGACTTCATCACTGCGAGGTGGTCTTACTTTGAAACTGCCGTCGGCTTGCGGAACCTTCTGGACAAGCGCGTCGGGACCGACGAAGTCGCCGGCGTCAATAATCAAAACTCGTTTGCCTGCGGTGGTCAAGCGTTGAGCCACAGTAGCGCCACCGGCGC
The DNA here is from genome assembly GCA_964644755.1 of uncultured Hyphomonas sp. Taxonomy (GTDB): domain Bacteria; phylum Pseudomonadota; class Alphaproteobacteria; order Caulobacterales; family Hyphomonadaceae; genus CALLCD01. Next base: position 1,768 of record CAZXXY010000288.1, read on the forward strand.
CACTGCCA
>CAZXXY010000289.1:0-1771 GCA_964644755.1 uncultured Hyphomonas sp.
GCATGATCTGCACGCCAACCATAGGCTTTAGCGATCTCAATAAAATCAGGCGTGCCTATATCAACACCAACTGGTTGAATATCACGATCCTGCATATAGGACTTGATTTCACCGTAGCCAGAATTGTTATGGAGAAGCAGAGTTATCGGCGTTTTTGCGTCAATTGCAGAGGCAAGTTCGCTAATGGTGAATTGAAAACCGCCATCACCAACGAGCGCAATCACAGGTCTTTCAGGAGCCGCAAGAGATGCACCAATGGCAGCAGGCAGACCATAACCCAATGTGCCGTATCCGGTCCCACAATTAAAATAGCTTGCGGGTGTTTGTGCTGCAAATCCAGTATTGCCTGCATAGATAATTTGCGTTTGATCGCCAACAAAAAGAGCATTAGGCAAACAATCGCGCATCATCTCCAATAGCTCGATGTAGCTTTGCTCTCTCGTCGATAAAGACTTCGTTCCGTCTCGAGCAGTATTAGCACGCTTGGCACCTGATTTCTCATACTTGTTATCAATAGCCTGATTGAGGCTTTGTGCTGTTTCTTTGGCATCGGCAAGAAGTGCAAATTCAGCATTATAACCACGACGAATTTGCAAGGGGTCGATATCCACACGGATCAATTTGCCCGAGATTTCAAAACCGTCGTCTTCGTAAAAATCATAATCTGTCGACCCCATTTCTGTGCCAAGAGCCAGAACAATATCCGCCTCGTCAACAAGCTTACGAGTCGCAGGCATGGAAGGCGATAGACTGACTGCCAAAGCATGGTCTGGTGGCAAAATCCCTCGTCCATTAATGGTCATGACAACAGGGGCGTCAATTTTTTCTGCGAGAGCTTGAATGTCGGCCGCCGCTTTCACTGCGCCACCACCAGCTAAGATCACGGGGCTTGCGGCATTGGCCAGCATGTTCGAAACGTCGTCAGTCACATCCTTCGATGGTGCAGGCTTGCTCATGCGCGGTGATCTGGCGGGTTTTGGTAAATGATCCGCAGACTGGGTTAGTAGATTGATTGGGATTTCTAAGTGCACAGGTCGCGGACGTGCACCCTCAAACTGTGCGTAGGCCTGTGCAACAGCTGGTATCAGCTCTTCTGCCGTATTAATAGTACGACTAAAAGCCGTTACACTATCCATCGTGTTTTGTTGATTGGGGAGTTCGTGAAGCCACCCCTCACCTGATCCTTTCCGGCCGTGGGAATTGACCGTGGAGATTACCAACATGGGGATACTGTCCCCATAGGCCTGTGCCATCGGTGTCATGATATTTGTCATGCCAGGCCCTGTGATGATGAAACAGACACCGGGCTTTCCGCTCACACGCGCATAGCCATCAGCCATGAAACCAGCGCCCTGTTCGTGGCGTGGCGTGATATGGCGAATGGGGCTATTGGCTAGACCACGATAAAGCTCAACTGTATGGACACCAGGAATGCCAAAAACGGTATCGACCTCGTATGCTTCGAGAAGTTGAACAAGATACTCACCCAGCGTTAAAGTCATTCTTTCGCAGTTCCTGCAAAGAGGTGGCGAGACAGTTGGTAGAAGGTTTTAAGCCCAATTATCGCAACGATAACCGCGATCAGCACAACCGAAATAGCCGCAATGGCAGGATCAACATTGTCTCGCAAACCCGTCCACATAAGTCGTGGCAAGGTGATCGCATTGATCAGCCCCACTTGATTGGTCCAGTTTGAATGTTAGCTCATAGTTATCTTTTGATGCAAGTGGATGATGCTTTCTGGAGCTGGCGGCTTATAGCCGAGGGAGCT
>CAZXXY010000290.1:0-1769 GCA_964644755.1 uncultured Hyphomonas sp.
CAATAGAAGCGGGCAGAGCGTCATACTCAGGGCAAAAACTTGTGCGGCTTAGCCGGGCTTGAGATTGCCGACTGACTTACCGACGCTCTTGGTAATCTCGTTATCGTCGTTGACCAACACGATCTGAGCTTCGTGGTTTTCAAGTTCAGCTTCGGTATACTCGCCGTAGCAAACGATGATCACGACATCATCAACTTTGACCAGTCGAGCCGCTGCACCATTGATGCAGATCTTACCTGACCCTCGAATGCCGGGAATCACGTAAGTCGAAATCCGACTGCCGTTGGTAACATTCAAAACATCAACTTTTTCGAAAGGTACCATTTTGGCAGCTTCCATCAAATTCAAGTCGATCGTAATGCTACCCTCGTAATTTAAATCCGCTTGAGTAACACGGGCGCGGTGGATTTTTGATCGGAGCAATGTGCGAAGCATGGCTTTGGCGTTGTTAAAATAAGTAAAGTGATTTCAAACGGGCCGTCATGATAACCCCCGCAGTCTAGTTCCGTAAGCAGCGTTCTAGTCCTGTTCGGCCACTGCGTCCGTTTCACGAGCATCGAAGCAGCGCTTCACGAACATCGCCATGGCAAACCCACCAACGCCAACGGGAACGAAAGCGATCCAATGCTTGTTGGTGAAGCAGCCTAGTAGTCGTTTCCCATTCAGAGTGATGTAGTTAATAAGATTCACGATCTAATCACCCTTCTCTTCGCTAGTTGCTTTTTTCTTAGTTGTTTTTTTCTTAGCCGCTTTCTTTTTGGTGGTTTTCTTTTTAGCAGCTTTTTTCTTAGTGGCCTTTTTCTTCTTGGTTGCTTTTTTCTTTTTAGCAGCCTTCTTTTTAGTTTTCTTCTTGGTCGCTTTGGCGTCGTCATCGCCATCGGTCTTTTTCTTCGCCGATTTGCGCGGTGCGAACTCAAATCCGAGTTTGCCCTTTTCACGGTCGATCGTCAAATAAGCTGCGAATTTACGGCCTTTCTTCGACAAAAAGCCCGGCATCAAATCCGTTTTTCCTTCGACGAACAGCTTGATTCCCTGGTCGGTCGGGATCTCTCGCTTCAAAATCGTTTTGCTAATCCGCACTCCCCGTTCGTCAACTTTCGTCGCCATTGCAGGAGCCAAAAACGCAGTCTCGGTTTCGTAAATCGGAATCAAAACGTCAGAATCGTCGACCTGTTTCGCCTGACAAATAATCATTTCGTCTTTGAGATTCTTGAGTTCCTCTTCACGACGATCATCGCCTTCAAACTTAAACCCGACTTTCCAGGTTTTCTTTTCCTTCGCCAACGTTAGTTCTGCTTCGAAAGGCTGTCCAAAGCGATTTTTGAAATCCACGATCGGCCCGATCAGCTTGTCCGTCATCAAAGCGCGGGCTTCTTCTTCGGTCAATTCGTGACTGGCAATATGCTTCTTCAAGCGGAACTTGCACTCCGGGTTGCGGCACTCAAAAACACCATCGGTCTGGCGGTGAACTTGGCTCTCACACACTCCGGACAGGGAGCATTCAAATCGTCAAACTTTCGATTCACAATCGCGTCATTGAAGCTCTTGGTTTGCTCGACAATCTTCTTGGTCAAATCATTGATCTCGGCCATGAAACTGGCTCGCGTCAACTTGCCAAGTTCCATTTGCTTCAGCTTGTATTCCCACTCACCCGTCATCTCTGGCGAACTCAAAGCATCAATGCCGATCGCTTCCAATAGCTCGACTAATGCCAAACCTTTATTGGACACCACCAAGTCACGTTTACTCAGTTCATGGCGGAACAAGTA
>CAZXXY010000291.1:0-1756 GCA_964644755.1 uncultured Hyphomonas sp.
CAACTTTTCGCAGCGCGCATCCGTTCGGCTGGCTTTGAGCCTGGTGACAGACTGGCGATCGTGATGCCGATGAACGCGCCGTCGGTCGTGATCTATCTTGGTGTTCTTTACGCCGGATGTGCCGCGGTTTCGATCGCCGATTCGTTTGCCGCCGGAGAGATCGCAAAGCGGCTTCGGATCAGTGAAGCCAAAGGAGTGTTTTACAGCGAAAGCTACCAGCGTGCTGGCAAGACAATTTCGTTAGGCAAAAACGTGATTGCCGCTCAAGCGATTTGCGCCGACCAAGGCCAAGACATTCAACTCTTCGCCGGCGACCACGCTTGGCCAGAAGTTCCACTGCTGACCGCCCCCTTTGTTGGCAGTCCTGACCACATCATCAACGTTCTGTTTTCCTCGGGAACCACTGGCGACCCGAAGGCGATTCCATGGGATCAAACAACGCCGATTAAATGTGGCATCGACGGAAAGTATCACCAAGACATCCAAGCCGGTGACGTTGTCGTTTGGCCAACCAACCTAGGCTGGATGATGGGTCCGTGGTTGATTTTTGCGACGATGGTCAACGGCGGAACGATCGGTTTGTTTGAGGACGCGCCAACCGGCAGCGGCTTCGGCAAATTTGTACAGGATGCCAAGACGACGATGCTGGGAGTCGTTCCAGCCTTAGTTCGCCACTGGAAGCAAACGCGTTGCATGGAGTCGTTCGACTGGTCTTCGATTCGGTGCTTTAGTTCCACCGGCGAAGCGTCCAATGAAAAAGACATGACTTACTTGTCGGCCCTTGCTGGGTTTCGACCGATCATTGAGTATTGTGGTGGCACTGAGATCGGCGGCGGATACGCCAGCAGCACGATGATCCAGCCCAATGTTCCGGCCGCGTTTTCAACCGCCGCCATTGGCAACCGCTTTGTGATCCTTGATGACGACGGACAGCCAACCGATGAAGGCGAACTCTATCTGGTGCCGCCTTCGATCGGGCTTTCACGAACGTTGCTCAACCGAGATCACTTCGAAACTTACTATGCGGGCGTCCCTGAAAGCGACCTTCCGCTGCGTCGGCATGGCGACCGCATGCAAAGACTCGCCGGCGGATACTATCGCGCATGCGGCAGGATGGACGACACGATGAACCCGGGCGGAATCAAAGTCGGTTCTGCGGAAGTCGAAACCATCATCAACCGCGTGAATGAAATCGATGAATCAGCCGTGATCGCAGTTTCCGAAAACGGCACGGGACCAGATCAATTGGTTGCCTTTGTCGTTTTGACCAAAGAAGTCGACATAGAAGAGCTTCTTAAAGTGATCAATTCGGAAATCCGCAAGCAGCTTAATCCGCTGATCAAGATTTCGGTGATTCGATCTTTGGAAAAACTACCTCGGACGGCATCCAACAAGATCAAACGCCGCGATTTGCGGGCACTCGAATCAAACAAGTGATCCGAACGCGCCAGCATCAATGAATCAAAATAACTTTCTCCTCAAGAATCAATCGTCATGCCGCAATCAAAACCCGACTATCAAGCGATCGCAAAAGAAAACGACGTCAACCTTGACGAAGTAAAACCGCTTTCTGCGGAAGCGAGAATTGCAATCCTCGAATCGATTCTTGCGTTGGAAGACGTTCCCTATCCAATCCCCGTTTCCAAACGCCAGCCTTATCTTGATGCGGCTAAATCTGGCGAGTTTTTCTCGATTGGAAATTTCAGTGACGAAACGGTTGACTTGGTTGAGTACAAAAACCAGCAAGACTATAGTC
>CAZXXY010000292.1:0-1751 GCA_964644755.1 uncultured Hyphomonas sp.
GTTTTGGGCCAGCTTGGTAACCGGATCCAACACGCCCTGCGCGCCTATACTCCAGCCGAGCGCAAAGGCGTAAAAGCTGCCGCCGAGAGTTTCCGCGAAAACCCCGCATTTGACACAGAAGAAGTCATCACCGATCTCGGCGTGGGTGAAGCGCTCGTCTCTATGCTGGACGAGAAAGGCCGCCCCGGTATGGTTCAACGCACCCTCATCCGTCCACCGTCTTCCCAGCTTGGGCCCGCCACCAAAGCCGAACGCGAAGCAGTGATGGCAGAGAGCCCCGTCGCCGGAAAATATGACGAGGTCATTGATCGCGAGTCTGCCTACGAAATTCTGGAAAAGCGCGAAGACGCCGCCGCCGAAGCCGCAGCAAAGCTCGAAAAAGAAGAGGCGGAAGAAAAGGAACGCGAAGAAGCGGAAAAGGTGCGCAACCGCAAGAAAAAGACAACGACGCGTCGCCGTTCACGCCGCCAGACATCGACTGAGAAAGCGACCAATACCGCAGTGCGCACCGCTGCGCGGGAAGTTACGAAATACGTGCTTCGCGGTATTTTCGGCGGACGGAGACGCTAGTCCCGTTCGGCATGGTCGAGGTGACGTGCTTTTCGTAGTTTGGGGAACATGGCGGCCCATAAAGCGGCCACCCCAACCGCTGCAACCCCGCCGCCGACAACGGTTATCACCGCACCGAGCCGCGCAGCCATAAAGCCTGCGCGCGCTTCCCCAAGCTCGTTCGATGCGCCAAGGAAAATCGAGTTAACCGCATTGACGCGGCCGCGCACCTCATCTGGCGTCCACAATTGTAAAAGCACTTCCCGGATCATAACCGACACCATGTCGAACCCGCCGACGAACATCAAAGCCAGAATAGACACCCACGCAATCGTTGAGACACCGAACACAGCTGTCGCTGCCCCGAAAAGCCCTACGCTGACGAATAGAACAAGTCCGGCATGATCGCGTATCGGGAACCGCGTTATGACAATCACCATCAAAATCGCACCAATGGCCGGCGCCGTCCTCAACAAGCCGTTTCCAATCGGGCCAATCTCCAAGATATCATTGGCGTAAACCGGCATTAAAGCCACAGCTCCGCCCAGCAAGACAGCAAACAGATCGAGCGAGATGGCACCGAACACGACCTTTTCCTTCCAGACATATGAAAATCCACCGAGCAAAACCGACAGGTTTGTTGGCTCTTTGGTGATGCGCTGGGCGGGTTTCGGAATGGAGAAGATCAGTGCAGCGCTCACCCCGAAGGCCAGCGCCGATGTTGCATAAGCTCCGAGCGGCGAGAGGAAGTAGATAAACCCGCCAAGCGCCGGACCGGCAATTGATGCCAGCTGCCAGCTTGACGCGGTCCACCCCACCGCATTGGCAAAGTCCTCGCGCGGCACCAGATTGACCGCGAGCGCCGAAGAAGCAGGCGACAGAAAAGCACGGGCTACACCAAACAGCGTCAGGAACACAAGAACAAGGACGGGATCAAATTGCCCTGTGACGGACAAGGCCAGAATGCCGACCGCACACACCAGTTCGGCGAGCATCGCCGTCCCCATAATGAACCTTCGGCCTATCCGGTCGGCCGCAACGCCCGTGACCACCACAAGTAAAAGCGCTGGCAGAAACTGCACAAGTCCGATCCAGCCAAGCCAGACCGCATTGCGCGTTTCCTCATAGATTTGCCATCCCACCGAAACCGAGAGGACCTGCGCCCCAAAGGCTGCCCCAAAGCGCGACGCAAAATACCGCCG
>CAZXXY010000293.1:0-1751 GCA_964644755.1 uncultured Hyphomonas sp.
AACACCGGCTGCTAAAAAGTCACCAGGATCATTAATGTCCGTCAGATCCAACGCCTCTAAAGGCAGGAACGAAATCTCGTCCGTGTCCAAAATGCCATCGTTGTCGTCGTCGATGTCATCCACATCATTGACGTTGTCGCCGTCGGTGTCGAGTGCTTCACGGAAGTCACTGTCGATGTCCAACGCAATCGCATTGGTGCCGTCGGCAACTAAGTCGCCATCGCTATCAGCTAATGCGATTGATGCGGCATCGCGATTCTCATCGTTGACATCAAAGCCATCGTTGGTGTCGGCCCCTTCAAATTCGTCTAGCAGACCGTCGCCATCGGCATCGGTCATTTCATCTGACACAACTCCAGTTTGAGCCGTTGTTGGTCCAGGCGTACCACGCTCGGCCGCGTCCTGAGTTCCATCGTTGTCACTATCGAGATCGAGATAGTCAGCAACACCATCGGAGTCAGTATCGACCGGCGTCAAACCAATGCCGGTCACTCCTGCCGCAGCACCTGCCGCTGACGTGAAATCATAACTATCATCCAGCCCGTCGCCATTGAGATCAATGAATTCGCTAGGGGCGATGTAGTCGGCCGTTGTTTGAGCTTCGACATTGTCCGTGATGCCATCATTGTCGCTGTCAATGTCAAGGTGATCGAAGATGCCATCGTTGTCGCTGTCCAGTGGCGTTCCAACAGCGACTCGCTCACCAAAGGCGATCAACGAAACATCGGGACCGGGACCGACCTTCTCAAACTCAAGCCGCAAAGAAGTGATCGGCCCATTGCCAGTCAAGCGGAAGATTCCGCCTGCCGAATTTCCGTTGCTGACGGTGCTGGTGTCGACATCGAAGATTTCGTTCCCGTTGATGCCAGTGTCTCGCAAACCAGCCAGCAACGTTATCTGAACCTCGTCACCGTTCTGATCGAAGATTCGCATGGTCGCAAAATCACGATTCAGCGTCGCCACATGCAACTCTCCAGTGATCCCGCCCGGGAAGTCCACGTCGAAGCCTCCCGTTTCGCCAACCGCTCCGATAGAGTTCAGCAAATGACCCGTTGGGAACGACGCGCCAAGTGCACCGAAATCGGAAAGACTTACGCCACCAACCGTTGTTTGGCCCGGCGGGTTAGGAAGTCTATCAACATGAATCCCAGTTGGGTTGGAGAACACTGGATTGACTGCGATGACGTCGGTTCCTGCTGCGAACATTTCGTCAGCGTCCAGAATTCCATCGTTGTCATCGTCAACGTCTTGTGCGTCGTGAACATTGTCGCCGTCTGTATCGAGTGCTTCGCGGAAGTCGTAATCGACGTTCAGCGGATCGGCGTTGGTTCGATCAGCCAGTACATCTCCATCGGTGTCAGCCAGAGTGAACTCGCCCAGTGCGTCAACATTTTCATCGTTGACGTCAAAGCCATCGTCGACGTTGCTGCCTTCGACCACATCCTTTAGACCGTCGCCATCGGTGTCGGCTGAGATGTCGATCAACGCTTGTGAAACGCCGTGTCCAGCTTCGATCGCGTCGCTGGTTCCGTCGTTGTCACTGTCGGTGTCCACGTAATCAGCGACTCCATCGCTGTCCGTGTCGACGGCCGCCAAACCGATGCCATCGGCATTGAAACCTGCGGTACCGGGGGCGACTTCGTAGTTGTCATCCAAGCCATTTCGATTCGCGTCCACGAACGCCGCGCCTTGACCACTTGGCGCGATGTAGCCAGCGGTCGTTTGCGCTTCCACGTTGTCGGTGATCCCAT
>CAZXXY010000294.1:0-1751 GCA_964644755.1 uncultured Hyphomonas sp.
AATATTAGCGGCGTCAATGTAGGAGAAGACTTTGTGTTGGAAACAGGCTCTGTAGCCAACATTAGCGGCGGCAGCGTGGGCGACGATTTCGACGTGACTGCTGGAAGCGTCTTGAACATCAACGGCGGAACGGTAGGCAATCAAGTCCAAGCCCGATCGGGCAGTGTCGTCAACATCAGCGGAGGTGAGGTCGGACGCAATTTCCAAGCTTTTGCCGACAGCGTGATAAACGTCAGCGGAGGAAACATTGAGTCTTCCTTTAATGCCCAAGGCGGTAGCGTGGTCAATGTAAGCGGAGGAAAGATTGACAGAATTTCCGTTGGACGCGATGCTGAACTAAACCTCACCGGTGGAATACTGGGGAGTAACTCTTCAGTCGGGGAAGGGGTCGTAAATATCTCTGGTGGGATCATCGACTCTTTTTATCTTGCTTTCGCAGGCAGTGAAGTCAACATTGCTGGCGGTGTCGTGCGTGAAAATTTTTCGGCCGGGTTTGGAGGGGGGGTGACTAACATCAACATCAGTGGCGGTGCCATTGGCGACGGCTTCGACGCTGGATTCAGCAATCACAATGTCAATATTTCTGGAGGCGACTTCCGACTCAACGGAAACGCGATCACGGGCTCAACACTCGCCCTAGACCCAAATTCGAATGACGTTTTCACTGGCACACTGGCCGATGGATCCGCGTTTATTTTCACCCCGCTCGCTGGTGACGACCTTGTCAACGTCACTCTGACGCAAGCACCCACACTTGGCCTAGCCGACAGTACGCCGATTATTGTCACGGCTCCACGAAGCGGCCCTTCAGGACTACGAGCCGGTCAATCACTTACCTTGCAATCGGGCGGCGAATTGGGAGAAAACTTTTCGGTAGTCGAGGCCACTTTAAATGTCGAACAAGGCATCGTCGGAGATGGCTTCGAAGCACATGACAGCAACGTCAACATTAGCGGTGGAGAATTCGAACGAGTCTTTTTTTCGCAAAGCGATGTTGTCTTCAGCGGCGGCCTCGTGACGCGACCGGTGAGGGCGTTTTCGGACACCAACATTGATGTTGTGGGAGGAAACGTAGCGAGTACGATCGAGCTTTTTGAAAGTACATTGAATGTTAACAGCGGATCAGTAAGCGGCATCGACGCGACAGATAATAGCATCGCAAACATCAACGGCGGCACCGTTGTTAACGGCGTCACAGTCGCAGAAGACAGCATATTCAATCTCAATGCCGGAGAGGTCAGCGGAACCTTCTTCAATGCATTTGGCGAAGTCAATTTTAACGGCGGTACCTTGAGCAGCACTAGGTTTTCATCCTTCGGCGGTACGGTAAATATTTTTGGCGGTTCATTCGAAGGCGAGTTTGACGCCTTAAATAACAGCGCAATCAATCTGTTCGGCAGCGAGTTCTTTTTGGACGGCGTGTTACTGGATACATTTGACATTGGTGAATCCTTAGTCATCACCGATCGCAACAGACTCCTCAGCGGACTATTGGCCGATGGGTCGGAATTTGAATTCGAACTCAACGATTCATTCTCCAACAACGAGGGCGACTTCTTTGCGTCAGGATCTACACTGACGTTGACGTTGCTCGAATCGAACGCAGTCCCGGAGCCATCAGGAACTGTGGTTTTGGCATTGGCAGGTTTGACTTTGCTACAGCGCCGCAAACGCTCTGCTGACGGTAGGTAACTCGGGCGACGAAGCGATACTGACGTCGCACCCTTCACGGGTGCGAATAAATGAAAGGG
>CAZXXY010000295.1:0-1748 GCA_964644755.1 uncultured Hyphomonas sp.
AAAGCTCGCATTAGGCGTGCCCCTCCTCCCGCCCGTGCCGCAGCGGCGGGGTTTCAGCATGGTCTCGGGGATGGCGCTTCTGTCCGGGGGCGACGGGGTTGGCCCGTAATCTGCAACACCCCGTAAATGAAAGACTGGATGATCAGACTCTCGGGGTTCTCTATCGGCGTGACGATCGCGCTTCTGGCCCTCGTTTAAGGCTCGCGCTTATGGCCGTCGAGCTTTGCAGCGGCGTCGGCTGCGCGCTTGGCTTTGGCGTCACGCTCGGCCTTTGTTTGCCCGAATTTGATACGGTTCTCGTCAGCCGTTTTGGCCGCTAGAGATTTTGCGCGCGCTTTGCGGGCCTTGTTCAGATTGATCGGCTTGGCCATTGCGGACTAGGAATTGTTCTCGCGCCATTGCTCCATGGCCAGCGAGATGGCGAAGGTCTCGCGGTATTTCGGGCTGGAGGCCGGACGCGGCGGCTTTTGCGATGTCAGCGCCATGATCTCGGCAAGCTTGTTGTGCGCAGCACCGGCCTGCCCCGCACCGATATAGGCGTGCAGCTCGACAATCGCGCTCGACAGCGGATCATGCGCGCTGAGGACAAAATAGGGTTCGTCATCTGCAAGCTTCGCATAGGCGTCAAACTCGGAAGGGTTGGCTTTAGAGCCGGTGAATGTGGTCATAGGGTCCGTCTTCTTGGCAATCGAATCGCGTGAAAGACTGCACTCTATCTGATTGTGCTCCGGAGCCAAACATGCACAGGTTAGATGAGAGGCCAAAATCTCTGCCATAAAGGACAAAACTGTATGGGCCGGGGGACGAATATGATCTGCGTGCATCTGCGATCAACAGCGACAGCATTGCTGCTTGGGAGCTGCTTCGTCGCCGGATGCTCACCTGCTCAAACGCCAGATGAGACAGCCAAGCTCGCCAATTGCAAGACGGAACTGATTGTTCTGGGCGCGGGGCAAGATGCTGGTGCGCCCCAAATCGGCAACGCGCAAGATGCGGGCTGGAATGATCCGGCTTTACAACTCTATCCGGTCTCGCTCGGACTGGTCGATCATGATAGCGACAAGCGGTATCTGTTTGATGCAAGTCCGCAAGTGACGGCCCAGCTTCAATTGTTCGACAGCCTGACCGGCAACCAGAATAAGGGCGTGCATCTGGAGGGTGTGTTCCTCACGCACGCGCATATTGGTCACTATGCGGGCCTCATATTCTTTGGACGCGAAGCGGCGGCCACGCGTGACCTTCCGGTCTATGCGATGGCGCGCATGGGCGCGTTTTTGCGAGAGAACGGTCCCTGGGGCCAATTGGTCGAGCTGGGCAATATTTCGATCCGGAGTTTGAGTGACCGGACCGGGATAGACCTGCGCGATGATCTCACCGTAACACCCTTCCAGGTTCCGCATCGGGACGAGTATTCGGAGACGGTTGGCTATGTCATCAAGGGCGCGCAAGCCTCAGCGCTCTTTGTTCCCGATATTGATAGTTGGGGCGCGTGGCAGTCCGAGTACGGGGTCTCGATCGTTGATATGGTCACCGAGGTCGATTACGCATTCGTGGATGCGTCCTTCTTTGACGATCACGAACTTGTCGGACGGGATATGTCGGAGATACCGCATCCGCGCGTCACGGAAACAATGGCGCTATTTGCGGATGCGCCAGCAAATATCCGCAAACGCATTCACTTCATCCATTACAATCACACAAACCCCGTGCGCGATCCCAACTCGGCGGAAACCCGCAGCGTCCTTGAG
>CAZXXY010000296.1:0-1741 GCA_964644755.1 uncultured Hyphomonas sp.
TTGGGACGACCGGCAATCTCTTGGACGTACCGAGGCACCGCATACCCGGGCAAACGAGCACGAATCTCATTGATCAAGTGCTTGCCCCGTTCCACCGAGACTTCAAAATGAGCCGCTCCAATAACCGGATCAAGTTGATGCAGGTAGTAAGGAAGTACGCCGGCATCCAACAAACGCTGGCTCAGATCGACCAACGCATCGGCCGAATCGTTGACGCTTCGCAGCAGCACCGATTGGTTTAACATCTGTGTACCGGATGTATCCAAACGTTGAAGCGAACCGATCACATCGTCATCAATCTCATTCGCGTGGTTCGCGTGAACAACAATCACTTTCTGCAATCGGCTTGAGCTCAATCGTTCGACCAATGTCTGAGTCACGCGTTGAGGAATCACGATCGGCAGTCGTGTGTGAATACGCAACCGCTTGATATGAGCCGCCGCCTCGATGGTATCCACCAGTAACGCAAACGCCTCGTCCACCAACGTTAACGGATCGCCACCACTGAGAATCACTTCCTCCAACGATTCATCTTTCGCCAGTGCGGCCGCCAACTGCTCACGCAATGCCGCTCCACCCGGTCCGTCACCGTAAGGGAAATGTCGACGAAAACAATACCGGCAGTGGATCGCACAGGCTCCCGTTGCCACCACCAGCACGCGGCCATGGTACTTCTGCAACAAACCCGGCTGAACGGTCGCTGCATCCTCGCCCAATGGGTCAACCGAAAAATGCGGTGGAGAATGATCCTCGGCATCGATGGGCAAAACCTGCCGCAAGAGTGGATCCGCAGGATCTTGAGGGCGAATTCGCCGTAAATACGGCAGCGGAGCAAAGACGGGAAACTTGGACTCAGCTTGGGCTCCAAAAACCGGATTGTCTGCCAATTTCAAATAATTCAGCAAACCGGGCACCGTCCGAACCGCGGTTTTCATAAGCTGTTGCCACGTTTCGCCCGATGGCCCCGAACCCGCGCCGACAGAATCGTTGGAAGTCGTTAAAATCTGCATTCATATAACATAACCGGTTTTCGGCTGCGTTTCGATCACAGCAGATTCGCAAATCCGATTCCCTCAATCCAGACCATAGCAGGATCCAACCCGTGGCGTACAAAGCACAAGACTTTCGTAAAGGCCTGAAAGTTCAAATCAATGGCGAGCCTTACATCATGACCTCGATGGAGTTCAAGAAGCCGGGCAAAGGCAACGCGATGTACATCTGCAAGTTGAAAAACCTTTTGCGGGGCAACACACTCGACCGCACCCTCAAAGGCAACGACACGCTTGAGGAAGCCGACATCAATGAAACCAACGTTCAGTTCTTGTACCGTCAAGGCGAAACGTTCGTGTTCATGGACAAAGAAACCTTCGAGCAATCGGAACTTAGCGAAGAGCAAATTGGTGAAGACTGGAAGTACCTGAAAGACAACATGGACTGCCAGATGACCTTCTTCGACGGCAAACCAATCATCGTGACACCGCCCAACCATGTCGACCTAGTCGTGACCTACTGCGAACCCGGCGCCAAGGGTGATACCTCGACCAACGTTCGCAAGCCCGTCAAAACGGAAACCGGCGGCGAGTTTCAAACACCGATCTTCATCAACGAAGGCGATATCGTTCGTATTGATACTCGAACTGGTGAATACCTAGAACGAGTCAAAAGCTAGTGGTTCGTCAAAACTAAAATGGACGGTGCGTGGATGCGTTGGTTAAAAACCGGCGGTCCAACCGATCAAATT
>CAZXXY010000297.1:0-1732 GCA_964644755.1 uncultured Hyphomonas sp.
AACACCATGATAGCGCGTCAAGTTGACGCGTGGCTTGGGCACAAGCGCGGCGAGGATTCTAGTGTTTTAGAGTTTTGATCTTGGTTTTTCTTCATCCTGATGAAATCCCGTGCCTGAAGTTTAGGGTCTATTACACCTATCGACCATGGCGCCGCATACTTTAGGAACCTGCAAATTTAATTGGCGAAAAGCCCGTAATTTAGGAAATAGCTGCCGACTAAAAATTGCCTTGTTGGAAGTTAAAGAGGTTCTAGTAGAAATGGAAGAGCTTCGATCATCTTTTTGATAAGGCCAGCGGTGTTGTTTTTGAAGTTCTTTTGATTCTCGCTATAACATTGAGGCTGTTGATCTGAAACGATATCGCTGACACCTCGTAAGATCAGCAGAGGAACTTGGTTTTTGTTGCAGACTCTTGCTATGGAGCCGGACTCCCAGTCAACAGCGTTTGCTTTGTATTTCTGGATGAGTTGAGGAATATCTTCGGGATCTAAGTCGCGGTCGGCAGAGAGCATGTGTCCACGTTGAATTCCCGCGGGCAGTGATTTTGAAAGCCCATCAAGGTCGAGGGATGTTTTGTACCAGTCAACGGTGTTGTCAGCATCACCCATCTTTTCATAGATATCGTAAACGATCGTTTCATCGACCAACATAATGGTACCTGTGTCGATGCGGCCTGAAATTCCTCCACACGTACCTAAATTGACGATTTTGGGAGGGTTCCAGCGCGAGATGAGGTACTGGCATGATGCGGCAGCATCTATTTTCCCCCAGCCGCCATGCATGAATAGTCGATTCTTGTCGAAAAAGGCCTCTCCATAGGGAGTCGTAAACACTTCGGTAGGAACGAGCAAACTTTTTATAGCCCGCCATTCGGTGTGAGCGGAAAGAATCACGCTACTTTGCAAGTTTTTATCTTGGAGCATCTTCATGGCCTCGACTCATTGAGCCCTTAATAAACAAGTCCCCTCAACAAATAATCGCTGAGGGGACTTAGAACATACACGAGAGCGTGATCTAGCCTTTGTTGCCTTTAGCCTGATCTTCTTTGTACTTTTCCATAATCTGTTTTTGTACAGATGATGGAACCGGACGATACTTAGCGAATTCCATGGAGAAGCCAGCTCTTTAGTCCGATAGAGCGCCTATGTTTCAAAATAAAAATATCGATATTTTGTTTTTATTAAAACAAAAAAATAGGGCTCGACTTAGAATCGACCCCCATTTTAAAAACCATCTAATAGTTTATTCGCACATCTTTTGACTGAGGAATAAGGACCTAATTTTTGTAATTAAGGTACAAGTTCAACCAGCACACTATCACCACGAATGGGACTAATATTATCGTAGTATCATAGTTTGCCGCAGCAAAACTTTCCCCCATAACGTAGAGCAGTGCCAATATGATAGTCGGAAGAATTAATAATGATAACTTTCTGATCATCTTGCTCACCACTCCTTTAAAAGATAGTTTTATTTGGTGTCGCGCAGCGCGGCAGCGCCAAGCGCTAAACCGCCTAATGTGCCTCCAAGAGTCAAACCCGCAGTAAAACCTTTACCAAAACCCGTAAGAAAAGGAATTATAAACAACGGGATTCCGCCTGACACCTCGTTCACTTGTTCAATTGTTAGTTCTTTCATATTGTAATCCTCATACTCTAACCGAGCAACCATGAAATTCGAGTATAGGAAATATAAACGCCATGTTTTAATTATCATCTAAGCAATTTACCCT
>CAZXXY010000298.1:0-1727 GCA_964644755.1 uncultured Hyphomonas sp.
AAAAACGTTGCCGACTTGTCCGACGAATATGGTGTCGAACGTTTCGTTTTGATTAGTACTGACAAAGCCGTCAATCCAACCTCGATGATGGGTTGCACAAAACAAATGGCCGAACGTTATTGCCAAGCATTAGACACACGTTCTAAAACTCGTTTTATCTCAACTCGATTTGGTAATGTCCTTGGTTCGGCTGGTAGCGTTGTACCGATCTTTCAAAAACAAATCCAAAAAGGCGGACCAATCACGATCACCGATCACCGCATGACTCGGTACTTCATGACCATCCCTGAGGCGACTCAGCTTGTATTGCAAGCAGCGACCATGGGTGACGGGGGAGAGATCTTTGTTTTGGAGATGGGCAAACCAGTTAAAATCATTAACCTCGCCAAAGATTTAATTCGTTTGGCTGGACACGCAGCTGGATCAATCGACATCATTGAAACTGGCATGCGTCCAGGGGAAAAGCTGTTCGAAGAACTGTACTACAAAAACGAAAAGTCGTTGCCCACACCGCATAAACAGATCCTATCGTCGATCAGCCGTCCGTTTTTGTTTGAAAAGGTCGAATCTCAAGTCGATTCATTGATCGAAGAAGCGTTCTTGCCCCCGATTGAGATTCGCGCTTTGATGCACAACTTTATCCCCGAGTTCATCCCTGCTGAGATGGCTGCCAGACTCACTCAAGCCGGTTAACCATGAACCCATCTGATATTGCCGTAGCCAAACGCATGTTCTTGTCAGCCCCGCACATGTCGGGGCGAGAAATCGAATACGTCCAACAAGCCTTCGAATCGAACTACATTGCTCCCGTTGGGCCGCAATTAAATCAGTTTGAAGATACGTTCCGACAGATCACCGGCTTCAAACATTGCGTGGCTGTTTCTAGTGGTACCGCTGGACTGCACCTCGCATTACTAGGTCTCGGTATTAAAGCCGGAGATGTCGTACTTGGGTCGACACTGACCTTCATCGGCAGTGTCGCTTCGGTGAAATACTGCAATGCCGAACTGGTGTTCGTCGATAGCGACCGGCACAGCTGGAACATGAGCCCTGACCTACTGGCCGAAGAAATCGAACGCTTGACCGCGGCAGGGAAAAAAACAGCCGCTGTCTTGCCAACAGAACTGTATGGTCAGCCTTGTGATTTAGACCGCATTCTTGAAGTTTGCGACCCGCATGGAATTCCTGTCATTTGTGACGCTGCTGAATCACTTGGCGCGACTTACCGTGGCCTGCCAACCGGCAGAAAGGCAAAAGTCGCAATCTCGTCATTCAACGGCAACAAGATCATCACCACCTCCGGCGGCGGAATGATTGCCAGCGACGACGAAAGCTTAATCAACCAATGCCGATACCTCGCCACCCAAGCCCGCCAACCAGTCCTGCACTACGAACACAATGATGTCGGTTTCAACTACCGAATGAGCAACGTCGTTGCAGCAATCGGGATTGGCCAACTGGAAGTGCTCGCTGAACGAGTCAATCAAAAACGTCAGATTGCCGCTTGGTACGCTAACCGATTTGATCAGGTCGACGGGATTGAACTGATGCCTGAAGCGGATTTCGGCCGCTCCACTCGCTGGCTTACGGTAGCGACCCTAGATCCAAACAAACTTTCAATCCGGCCGCTCGAAATCATTGCGGCCCTAGAATCGCACAATATCGAATCGCGGCCAGTTTGGAAACCATTACACCTCCAAAAAGCTTTTGCCGACTGCCGTTGCATT
>CAZXXY010000299.1:0-1726 GCA_964644755.1 uncultured Hyphomonas sp.
CAAAGCTCTTATGGCGATTGAAAATTGCTGGTCTAAAATCAGCCCGCGTGCCGCTTAACGGTATTCGGCAGGATATCCAGAAAAAGCGCTCGGGCAGCGCGCTCATGCTGGCACTTTTTGAAGTTTGCTATGGCGCCATGCGTCCGCGCGGCATTGAAGACGTGGAATTAAGCTGGATTCTTGAAGACAATGTCGATGTCCAGAATATGATCAAACTCTCATCGGCATCGATCTACAAAACATACCGGCTGTATCGGAAGCCGCTCTAGGAATGGCCGACGAGGTTTCCAAACAGGCTGGCGAACGCATCGCAGCCAATACGGGACTGATGTTTCTTGGCAAAGGCGGCGGCGCTGTCTTCAATGTGCTGGCTCTGGTCCTCGCCACCCGCGCCTTGCCACCTGCCGAGTTTGGCGCGCTGATCATTCTGCATGCTTTCATGCTGCTTTCGTCTGAACTCGGAACCTTCAAATCCTGGCAAGCCTTGATCCGCTTCGGTGTTCCGCACCTGCAAGGCGAGAACACCCCTGCCCTCCATAAGCTGCTGCGCTTTACCCTCGGACTGGACATGATCACGGCTTTGGTCGGCAGCGGTCTTGCTGCTGTGGTTTTATGGTTTGGCCATGGTGCGCTCAATCTCGACAGCGCTTATCTGCCAATCGGCCTGGCCTATTGCCTGCTCATTCTCCTGCGCCTGCGATCGAGTTCACTAGGGACATTGCGCCTGCTTGACCGGTTTGACCTTCTGGCCATGCACACTCTCGTCCAGCCGCTATTGCGTTGCATCGGTGTCGTGATCGCGACGCAAATGGGCGGCGGGTTTGCCGCCTTCGCGCTCGTCTGGGCGGTCGCGACTTTGATGGACTATGTCGTTTTGTGGGTGCTGGCACTCTGGCAACTCAAAGTGCACGGCCTGCTCAGCGGTCTGTTCGCCAAAGCCCCTACCCTCAAATCGCCGGAAAAAGGTCTGTGGTCCTTTTGCTGGATTGCAAATATTGACGCATCCATCGCTGTCGCCAAGTCCAGCCTGCCAGTCCTTCTTGCCGGCGGCCTGCTTGGTCCGGCTTTTGCTGCCGTGTTCAAAATTGCCCAACAGATCGCCAGCGTTCTTGTCCGCGGCACCCAGCAACTCGATGAAGTGATTTATCCCGAACTCGCCAAAATGGTCGAGGCAGGCGAGACGCACCGGATCTGGCCGCTGATCTTGCGCACGGGCGGAATTATGGTGGGCATTGCGCTCTTTGTCGGCGGGGCTGTTGCCCTGTTCGGGCCAGATGTTCTCTCATATCTGCTGCGCGCCGATTACGGGCCCAGCGCCAAGCTCGCGCTTTTCTTATTGCTGGCCGCGACCATTTCGGCCGCCTATGCCCCGCTGCTGCCAACGCTCTACGCCGCCGGCAAACCGGCCCGCGCCCTGATGGCCCGCGCCAGCGGTGTGACAGTCCTTCTGGTCCTGTTTGTCGTATTGGCAAAAACAATGGGTACGGACGGTCCGGGCTGGGCGTTTATCATTGGCGACGCAGTGGCGCTGGTCGTCGCCATCGCCATCACCCAACGCACCTTGTCCGAGCAGGTCAAGCTCGACATAAAGAAGACACTTAGCTAATCGGACATCATATGGCTGGCACTGCACTTTTCGACCTCGACAAAACCATCACACGACAAGGCACGTGGAGCCGGTTTGTACGCCACGCCACAGGCGGCAGTTTCGGGTTTTGGGCCAAGC
>CAZXXY010000300.1:0-1719 GCA_964644755.1 uncultured Hyphomonas sp.
GCCTGAACCAATTGGCGTACACGCCAAAAAATTCCGACACCAATATCCGGCCGAGGTTCATAGTCTGATCAATGGCGATCTGGTCACCGGAGAGGCGGGTTCATGGTCACTGATATATCCGGCAACTGAAGAGACGATCGCCACTGTATCGGGATGCAACGGGGCACAAGTTGCCCGTGCCGCCAATATCGCCCATCAGACATTCGAGGCCGGCGACTGGTCGGCAAAACCACTTGAAGAACGTCAAGCCATCTTCCGCAAAATTGCCGATGCAATTGACGCCCATGCCGACGAGCTGGCCTTTCTACAGACTTGCGAAACCGGCATTCCCTACGCCCAGTTCCGCAACATGCATATTGCCCGCTCAGCCAATAATTTTCGGTTCTTCAGTGATGCTGCCGCGACCGTTTCCGGCGACACTTATACACAAACAGGGCGCTATCTGAGTGTTTCCTTACAAGAGCCTATCGGCGTCGGCGCGATCATTGCGCCCTGGAATGCCCCGCTCGCTCTGGCCAGTATGAAGGTTGCCGCTTGCATGATCACGGGAAATTCCTGCTTGCTCAAACCGTCCGAGCAGACCCCTTTCAGCGTGCTGCGTATGGTTCAGATCATGCATGAGTGCGGTGTCCCCAAAGGCGCCATCCACCTGATAAATGGCACGGGTCAGGATGCAGGTGCCGCCATGGTCGCCGATCCTAAAATTGGCGCTGTGAACTTTGTCGGGGGAACCAGCACCGGTCAGCAGATCATGAAGGCCGCAGCCGATGGGCTGAAAAAGCTCTCACTCGAACTGGGCGGAAAATCAGCAAACATCGTGACCAGTAGCGCGGATATGGACGCTGCGATTGATGGATCATTGCTCGGCAGTTTTGCAGGCAATGGAGAGCAATGCCTGACAGGTTCACGCCTATTGATCCAAAATGATATTGCCGACGAATTCATTGCCAGATTTTGCGAGCGCACAGCCAACCTCACGGTCGGAGACCCCTTTCACCCTGATGTCGAAATCGGTCCGCTGGCATTCGCAAGCCATTACAAACATGTCCGGTCTTTTGTCGATACAGCCCGCTCGGAGGGCGACACAATCCTCATCGGAGGCGACGACCCGGCTCCCGATACTGAAGGCTATTACTTCACTCCTATGGCCGTTAGCGTTCAGGATAATTCAACAAGCGTTTGCCAGATAGAAGTTTTCGGCCCCGTTGTTTCCATACTGCGCTTTGACACCCTCGATGAGGCCATTTCCATTGCCAATGATTCCGACTTCGGGCTTGTCTCTTATATCTGGACCAGTGACATCCAGTCGATGATGACCATGACCCGCAAAATTCAAGCTGGCACGGTCTGGGTAAACACGCCGATGACACGCGACCTGCGTGCCCCATTTGGAGGCTATAAGCTTTCCGGCCTTGGCCGCGATGGTCTGTCAGGCTCGATGGAGCTGTTCACTGAACAAAAGACGCTGATGATCCCCCAGGACGCGCTTCACCTCCCCAAGCTCGGGCAGAAAAAATAGACCGATGAAAGCACAAGCTGAGTTCGACTATATCATTATAGGCGCAGGATCAGCGGGCTGTGTGCTGGCGGCCCGTTTGACCGAAGATCCGGCCCTTCGCGTGCTCTTGATCGAGGCCGGTCCGATAAGCGCTTCGCCATTGCTTGATGATCCGAAAAACTGGCTGAAACTCTCCACAAGCGATCTGGTTTGGCCCGACA
>CAZXXY010000301.1:0-1717 GCA_964644755.1 uncultured Hyphomonas sp.
CTCCAAAAGAGCACAGCCGTTAGCGCATATACGAACGATTTGTAAAGGGAAAAAAGCATGATTGTTATATTGTAACATTCGCCTATAGGCGCATCAATATAGAGAAATAGCGAAGATTCCTTTCTTTCTCATTCTTAATTTTTGCCTAAACGGGCCACTATGGCTAATAACAAGCGACAAAAACTACTGAAATGGCACCAGGCTTTAAGACCAACAAGCTAAGAGCTAAACCAGCATTGAGCAAGCGAGCAAAGGGTTAAAGCCGGCTTATTGCCTTGCCTATTCTGAAAGAAATAGTGTCTTCGCGCACGTGATATAAAGCTGTGTTAGAAATAAATAATTTTATTCCTTAAGCTCAAGCTCACATGCTCAGTTCACATCATGGGTTCGATCAAATTCAGCGAAAATCATTTTTTGCACCGATCATAGATCTTATTATTAGCTATTAGGATTCCA
Source organism: uncultured Hyphomonas sp. (assembly GCA_964644755.1). GTDB lineage: Bacteria > Pseudomonadota > Alphaproteobacteria > Caulobacterales > Hyphomonadaceae > CALLCD01. The sequence continues at coordinate 457 of CAZXXY010000301.1, forward strand.
TAAAACGCAACGATCTATAGCTTGATAATTTAGCGGATAAATCCACTTTTGAATGTTAATGTAGCAAGATGCAGTGAAAATATTTAGAGTCAAACTCAAGACATGAATAGCTTATCGTCGCTATCAGAAACGACTAATAATAATTTCCAACTTATTCGGCTTCTTGCTGCGCTTGGCGTGTTCCTAAGCCATACCTTTCCTGTTGGTGGTTTTGGGCTGGGTGGTAAGGCGCAGTTGTTGGGCCATCTTTCACTAAATACCTTTTTTCTTATAAGCGGTTTTTTAGTGTGCAAGAGTTTTATGGCTAGACCATTAAAAGCCTATTTTGTTTCGCGCATACTAAGGATATTTCCTGCGCTAGTTTTTGTTGTTTTAGCTTCGGTTTTTATTCTAGGCCTGAGTGTGACCGAGTTAAGCATGCGGGAGTATTTGACTAACCCTGATGTTTACGAATACACGATAAAAAACATACTTCTTTTACTGCCCGATACACCACTTTCCTTGCCGGGTGTGTTTTTAGAATCAAAATACGCATCAACCGTGAATGCGCCACTCTGGAGTTTGCCTTATGAGTTAAGCTGCTACCTCTTACTCGCAATATTCGCGGTAGCAACAAGAGCAAAACACAAGGCTCAGGTGCTCACCGTTATTTCAGTACTGCTATTCGTTTTATGCTTTTCTGTTTATATGGCAAACAGCATTACTAAGAGTGTTGAATTTGCGTTTTACTTCGGCAAGGATACCTACCGACTCTTGGGCATGTTTTTTCTCGGCGTCAGCTTTTATTTATTGGGCAGTAAAGTGCAAGTGACGCATAAGCTGATGTGTGGCTTTATTCTCTTAGTTGGCCTTTCTGTTTTGTATCGGCCAGCCTTTATTGTTTTGTTTTACTTATTTTTAGCATACGCGACATTCTATTTTTCCTACGCAATTAAAGGTCCTTTGTTACGTTTTAACGCTCTGGGCGACTATTCTTATGGCATCTACATCATTGGTTATCCGGTACAACAAACAATAGAACAACTGCTTCCAGACTTATCACTGCCACTCTATTTCGTCATTACTTTGACAATCACTCTTACACTTTCCGTTCTTAGCTGGCATTTGATAGAAAAACGGGCGCTATCGCTGAAGGCTACACGTGTTTGATGATTTACTCTGTTACCGCATATCAACTATTTGATTGTTTATAGCAGTGGGTGGCCAAATTAACTCATCCTAATTAACTCAAAGATTTGTTCTTCTCTCTTGCTAATAGTTT
>CAZXXY010000302.1:0-1716 GCA_964644755.1 uncultured Hyphomonas sp.
TGCTGGATGCTTCATCTGGCCCCGGCTCGGTTGCGATCGGTGTTGTGCCTTGGGCGTCCACTGTGAATATCAACTCAGAGCGTCCAGGGGGGCTTGATCTTTCCTCAGCGCCTAATCGAAGTGTGCCTTCAGCCGGCTCCCGTCGTGTGCCACTCCCGGCATTTGAGAATCGCTTGCAGTATCTTTTGGAACCTGAAGATGAAGTTGATTACACAGCTCAGGCTATGCAGGAAGATTTTGGCCTGGTTGGTTGGCGCGGCTGTATCCGGACAGCACCGGATGAGCGCATCGTTTCCGCAGCAGGAAATGTAGGCCAACGCCTAACGGACGACCCTGTCAATGGTATGCGCTGGCACGTTAACATGGCTGAGGCACAATTGCGCGCAACGCCATTTTCCGGCAACACATCAAGCTTTTCTGGCGATCTAGAAGCCCTGACTGCTGGCCTAAATGTTGCGCCGAATGAAATCCTGCTTTGTAACCCGAATGTGTCAGGTCAGTTTTCTAACCCTTATCTCGATGAAGATCATGCTTGTAAAAACTCTTCAGCAAGCACGCAGATTAATACGCTAGAAGCCTGTATATCTGACCCGAACGAGTTTGAGTATCTGAACAATGGCGGAAATATTTGCCCTTGGCGTACCAATATTCTTCCATGGAATAGCATTCGTTCAATCTCCGGGCCGAATATGAACTGTCCGACTTCTATGCTTGGCCTGTCAGAGGACCGTGAGCAGATTATTAATAAGCTGGACGAAATGTATCTGGTGCCTCCGGGAACTCAAGCGGATATCGGTCTGATGTGGGGGCTGCGTATGCTGTCACCGCGCAGTGAGTGGGCTGACTTTTTTGGTCAGGACCGGCCAACTGATTATGATGCTGCAGGCGCGCGCAAAATCATGGTCCTGCTCACAGACGGCCAGAACGCTTTTCCGAACCTGGTTGAAGGATATTATGGTTGCAGTGTCGACAGCAATAACAGCCGAGGTGAATCCGGACCGTGCTGGTTGCCAGACAGTATTGGTGATCCAAGCAATGATTCGCTGGATAGTTTGATGTTGGATTCTTGCGACGCTATTCGAGAAGATTACAACGTCGAACTTTTCACGATCGCGGTCGATATTACAGACCCTCGGACGATTAACTTGCTTGCAGATTGTGCAGATGACGCAGACCGTGCTTTCAATATCAGCGCGTCAGAAATTGATGCTGTGTTTGAAAGCATTGCTGCTCAGGAACTCGTTTTGCTTCCTTAAGCTAGAGTTGACCAAATTCGGAAGGGGCGTTACGGGCGTATATGTCTGTAACGCCCCTTCCTGTTTTTGCTGATGTGCGCGCGGCTGCGACGCGTATCAAAGCAACCGCCGTCAAGACCCCGATCTTGCAAAATGCTGCCCTCGATGAAGCGGTGGGGGCTGAAGTTTTTGTGAAGCCGGAATGCCTGCAAGTGACGGGTAGTTTCAAGATACGCGGCGCAACGAACCGACTTTCTCAGATTACCGACCCTGAGCAAAAGCGCGCTGGGGTGGTCGCTTTTTCCTCTGGAAATCATGCTCAGGGCGTGTCGCGCGCGGCAAAGCATTTTGGCATGCCATCGCTCATTGTGATGCCGTCTGATGCGCCGAAGGTGAAGGTTGAGGGCGTGCGCCGGGACAATGGCGAAGTTGTTTTCTATGATCGCAAGACAGAATCGCGTGAGGAGATTGGCGGCAAGAT
>CAZXXY010000303.1:0-1712 GCA_964644755.1 uncultured Hyphomonas sp.
GCCGCTCTCTGCAAAGAGGGCGGCCTTTTTTTATGTGCTTCCATAAAATGGAAAACACGCTTTACATTTTCTGCGGAGACATTATGTAAAGAGTACTTTCCATATTTGGAGGGCGTAACATTGGAGGAAAAACCGTGTCCAACAACATTCCGCAATTCAGCCCCAAACGGTATTTCTTTGAACTGTTCGGCGCATTTGCGATTTATGGGGTGGTTCTGTTTGCAACGATTGGGCGCGTTGGTGATATGGAACCGGGTTTGTTGAAAATGGCTTTTGCGTTGGCGCCGGTCTTTCCGCTGATCTTGGTCTTCTTGGCAATCATGCGAGCTTTTAAGCGTAGTGACGAGATGCACAAGCGCATTATCAAAGATGCATTCGCCATGGGGGCGATTATATTTGGCTGGCTGCTGATTATTCTGGGCTTTGCTGAAAATGGCGGTGTCCCGAAAATTCCTATGGTGTTCATAGCCCCGCTTCTGATCGGATTTTGGGGCCTGTGTCTTCCCATCGTGTCGAGGAGGTACAGATAGAAAACCGCATCAAAGAGCTGCGCAAAGCCAATAAATGGTCGCAGCAAGATCTGGCCGAGCGCCTTGGCGTCTCTCGCCAGACCATCAACGCTATCGAACGGGACCGGTATGATCCGAGCCTCGAACTGGCATTCAAATTTGCCGATGTGTTCGGCAAGCCGATTGAAGACCTATTCAAACCAGAGGGGAAATGAAAATGCGGAATTTTGCAATCTATATATTGGCTGCAGCGCTGGCGGCGTGTTCGGCGCCAGAGCATAGCGAGGCCCAAACCGAAATCTCGCCTGCCGCGCCGGTGGCTGCCGAAGCCGTGCCAAGCTCTATCTTGTCTGTTGCACGGATTGGCAATCCAGAAGGGCGCACTGTCGTCCTGATCCCGGGGTTGGCGTCGAGTGCAGATGTATGGGATGCCGCCGTTCCATATCTGGAAGCGGAGTACGATGTCCGCTTGGTGCAGGTCGCCGGTTTCGCAGGGGCCGCGCCCGCTGAGGTAGATGGACCTGTGACAGATGCCATTGCCGCCGCGCTCGTCGATATGCTCGCTGAAGATCCGGGGCTCGACCCTGTCCTTGTCGGGCACTCCATGGGCGGGTTTGTGTCGATCAAGGCCGCATTGCTTGGGCCCGACATGATTGACGAATTGGTCATTGTTGACAGCGTTCCGTTTCTTGCTGGCCTGTTCTTTCCGGGCGCAACACCGGACGTTGCAGCGGTTCAGGGGCCGGCCATGGCGCAGCAAATGGCTGCTATGCCGCGCGAAGCTTTTGATGCCCAGCAACAAGCGGGTCTGCCGCGACTGGTCAAAACCGAGAGCTTTGTGTCTGAGTTGGCAGGCTGGGGCGCAGCCTCGGACCAAGCTGTGGTCTCGGCCGTCACGGGGGAAATGATCGGAGCGGACTTACGCGCAGACCTTGCCAACTTGTCTGCCGAGACTTTGGTCATGGTGCCTTATGATCAGGCTATGGGCGTCCCGCGCGAGCAGATCGAAGGCGTTTATGCTGCCCAATATGACGCCGCGCCAAACGCCCGCTTCGACGTGATCGAGAACAGCTTTCACTTTATCATGATCGATCAGCCTGAAGCCTTCCAGACCAGCCTATTGGAGGCGCTGGCAGACTAGAGCAAAGGGCAGGCCGCCCGTTTCCCCGCTCGGCATGGCTAACAGAGTCTTGCCGGATTGGG
>CAZXXY010000304.1:0-1685 GCA_964644755.1 uncultured Hyphomonas sp.
ATAAAAACATAACGGAAAGCCCGACTGAACCTTCCGTTATGTAAATAGTCTCAATGCTGGCTTCCTTTAGAAACGGTAACGCAAGCCGGTCCTTACAGCAGGCCCTACCCCCCTGTTTGGGGAGCCATTTTCTCAATCAAGATTAGAACTTGTACGATGCCCTCAGCTGACCATTGGCTTGGAAGGTGTCACCGAAGTCTGACTGGAATTCACCACTCGCCCCAATGCGCGCACGCCCACCGGCGAAAGTGTGACCCACATTGAAATTGATAAGGGCCGTCACCTCATCCACCGTCTCAGCCGAGAAGTCAAATGCCCCGCCAAGCGCAATGGCGCTCACATCATCGGATCCCGCATCAACCGTTGCATCAATACCAAAGCCGACATTCACATCGGTACGGCTGCCATTGTCATAGATTTTAGAAATGGGAACATTCAAGAGACCTCGGAAATTAAATATCCCGACATCACGATCATCTATCGTGAGAAGACCTGGTGCTGCGCCCGTCTCGGTGAAGCCATCAAGGCTGAGGTTCACATAGCTCACCCGCCCGCTGAGAATGAAGGCCTGATCAGAGGCGTTAAGCGGTACAGAAACAGTCGCAGACGGCGCAATGAAGCGTCCGTTGAAATCCGCATCCGCATTAAGCCCACCCACATTACGGGTCTGTTCATTATCGGTAAAACCACCAAGGATTGCGGCATTGATATTGAAAGCTCCAAAGGCCCGCTTCCAATAAAGCCCACCAAAGCCTGCATCAACATCAAGCTCACCGGCATCAAAATCCAAGTCCACATTACTGTCGCTATAGCCACCAAGAATACCGAAAACGCCAACATCATGGATGTCACCGGTTTCAATGCCAGAGACAAGGCCAGCAAAGCGGTGGTCGAAGTCAACCGTCGTAGAAGTCGCCCCAATGTCGCTTGTGCCGCCGAAGACAGCACCCCAAATGCGGCCATTGAACCGTGGTCTTGCTGGCTTGGAGAGATCAACATCGGCACCAAACACGCTGGTTTCGCCGATACCAGCCGTTTCCTCTTGACCCGTCTCAAGTTCTACGGTGCCGCCATTATCAATCGCATTGAAGACAGAATCCGTAATATCGCTCAAAACAGTGCCTTGTGCCGCAAAGCCGGATGTATCAACGGCAACCGCCGTCAGTCCACCATTCACAACCACACCACCGCCTGCGAAATTAATGTTTTCAGGGGCGGATTCAAGATCCGTATCACCCTGACCAGGGCCCCCTGCATCGGCAAAATTAACAATCGTATTCAGGCCCGAACCAAAGTTCAACGTATCAATATCATCAGGGTTGGTGCCGCCCGCACCATCATTCCCGTTACCAAAATCAATCGTGCCGTTGATAGCGGACCCTGCAGTGAGGTTCACAACATCATTGCCGTCGCCCTGCAGATCAATTGCCGTACCACCCGAGCCTGTAATCGTGCCTGAGTTGGTAATGGTGGCAGGGGCATTCAAAGCACGATCTTCTACCACAACACCGACATCACCTGTAACAGACGCTGTGTTGGTGATGGAAATGCTACCAACACCATCAATATCAGCCACAATGCCATTCTCAGATGCGTTTATGTCTCCACTGTTGGTGATTGAGATGTCACCATCATTGCCAATGTCAGCAACAATGCCATCGGCAAAATCGCCCTCCGTCGTGATA
>CAZXXY010000305.1:0-1684 GCA_964644755.1 uncultured Hyphomonas sp.
AGATGGCAGGGATATTCTAAGTGGAAATGCTGGACTAATGTCTCCTTTTGCGCCCGTTGCAGTCCAAACTGAAAACCAACGACTATAGAATGGCCATACTCTCAGTATGAATACGGGACTCAAGAGTCTCCGGTCATTGGCAATAGACGCTTCGTCCCAACTTCGACAGATTTTCATTGCCTTGTGAGGAAGAGTAATGAAATTGGAGCAACTATCTTCCCTGACCAATTCTAAGAGCAGCCGTTAGAAGCTTCCTTAAGGTCCTCGCTCTTCGACACCAAATGCGCAAAAGAAGACATGCCGACTTAAAGAAGACCTGCCGACTTAATGCCAATCATTCCTTTATTCCATTTTGACTCCCCTTCCCCGAGGCGCGCATTCGTACTGCCTCAATTGCTCGAAGTGCTATCTTGCTACTTAATTCAGTAAACAGATTATTAATCCACGCTATGGTGTCTATCAGCCCAATCAGTGCCAATTTTGAGATTCCGCAGCCTTGGATCGAATTGGCTATAGATCGCGCCCTGTGGCCCATCTGAGAGCGCTGAACGAGGCTGCAAGAGAGACATGCGAGCAGTAGAATGTAGAAGTCGCTGCAACGAGGCCGATCGTTTTCAAGCCCAGCGCGCAAGACGCTTGTGCTGGATGATCGGCAACACGTCTTGCGCGCTTCGGAACCTGACCGTCCGAGCCTAACCGAGCGATCGACTTGCGACACTTTTCGACCGGCGCGTTTGCGGCATTCAACTAACCCGCAACCGGGAGTGTTTCGCGAGTTTGCTTGCCACCCGAAAGTTGATCAGATGAAGTGTCATCGCGAACAGTTTCAATTTGCGATGTCGGAGCTGCCAAATTCAGTTTCATGCGATCAAGGGGATAACTGCGCACTTACACGCTTTTTGAAAAAGCGTGTGGTTAGGCTCACTCAATTTTTCGATAACGCATTGATACGAATGGTACTTATCGACACTTTGCTCCGTTTTCGTTTCGATCATCAGTTGGAAGAAAAAAGCGGTACTTTTTGACCACTTTCTCGATCGATTTTGAGCGTCAAAGCGTCTGGAGAAAACATGGAATTTGCACATGGAAACCGATGAATTTTGTTTCCGTCAGAGCAACAAAAAATCAGGGCAAAAAGCACCGAAAATGTCGTCGACTTTGAGGATCAACTGACTCTTTTATTCGGCGTTTTCCGTCCAATTTTTGGCCCTGATTTAGGGACAATATCGCTGCATGATCAGACACTGGCTGATGGGGAGAAAATTGCATTTTGAAGCCTGACTAGTTGACTTGCATTCTTCCAAATGGGTCAACTTCTCCACTATTTAATCTTCCGCCTCCTAAAGTGCGCCGAGTCGGAGAGCATGGCCCGCTCGCTGAAGTGCTCGAACGCGGCGTCCATACTGTGCTCGGCCATCATAAGATCGAATTCGCTATGGCTCATACCCTGCTCGGTGGCTACGCGTTTTGGGGCGTCTTTCAAGAAGTTGTCTTGGCTCTCAATGATGTATCGCCCCTCACCACATGGCGTGATTGCGACCTTCCGAGACTCATCTAATTTCAGCCCATCTTCGATCTCCACCGGCAGACGCATAAACCCGTCTTCACCGAGTTTCTCGATGAATAAATCGTCGGCTATGATTTCAAGAAGGCGTTTCTCTTCAGGCATAATATTGGCTTCCTT
>CAZXXY010000306.1:0-1678 GCA_964644755.1 uncultured Hyphomonas sp.
AAAAAATTCGGGCGATTCAATTCGTTCGCGTTGTTCAGGCGGCAACCTTTTCAATTGGGGGAGCCAAGTTTCGGGGGTGGGGATATCCAGTTGGACCCATTTTCGGTTGTCTAACCGAGCATGGATTCCATCGAGCACGACGGGGTCTGGAGCATGAGCGATGTTGACGCGAACATCGGCAGCGTTTGGTTTGTGGCTGTTGGTGAGGAAAATGCTTAGTCGGCCGACCGGTTTCGGCGTGGTGTTAGGTTGTGCCCCTGGTGGCGATTGGGGCGCGGTATCATGTGAATGTTGACTAAGTCGATCCAGCGGGCTGGTAACGTTCTGAGTTTTCAGCTGAGCGACTTGGGTGTAGATGGTGGTAGTTTCGAGACGTTGGTGGCCCAACAATTTTTGAATGAAGCGAATGTCGGTCCCATTTTCCAGCAGATGTGTGGCGAACGCATGCCGGAACGAGTGCGGTGTGACTCGTTTTGAAATTCCTGCCAGTTCGGCAGCGGTGGTTACCCATCGTTGGAGTGTCCGGGGTGAGACGTGTCGATCGCTTCGGTGGTTTAGTGACGGGAAGATGAATTCGTGGCTGTGTAGATCGGCGCATTTGCGTTTAAGGATGGGGGTATATGTGGCGGGCAGCATGACGATCCGATCGGCATTTCCTTTTCCTTGTCGAATGCGAATTGCGTTTCGATCGAAATCGATGTCTTGCGCCTGAAGCTTGCAGAGTTCGCTGTTTCTCAGGCCAGCGGCGTACATAATTCCGATGGCCAGTTTAATGGTTTGGTTGGGTGCCGCGTTGAGGATTCTTGTTACCTCGGCGGTGGAAAGAACGACGGGTTGCCGTTTTTTGCGTCGAGGCGTAGCCAGTCCGAGTGTTATGTCTCGACAGCAGAATTTGTCGAACGCGGTTCGGATGGCGCTGAGAGTGACGGCCAGGTGGGACGCGCTGGCTCCGCCGTCGACCATTAGTTCAAGCCATTCACGAACGTCTTCGATAGTGGCGCGATTGGGTGGGTGTCCCAGCCAGCCGAGGAAGGCTTTGATTGCGGAGATGTAGTTGTTGATACTGTTGGGTGAGTATTTTCGGATTTTGAGTTCACGTTTGACGGCGCCAATGAACTGTTCTGTTGATGGCCGGCCGTGGAGGATGGAGTGGCCTGTTGGGCGAGACTGTTCGACCGGATCACGATTGGAATTCCGGCCGCGGGCAATTTGGTAGGGTTGGCCGTTGTTGTACGTGTGGATAGGCGGTCTGGTTGGATGGCCAGCAGGTTCCTCGTAACCGAACATCGCATTACTCCCTGTGAAAATGGGTGCGCGGTCGGGAGACCTGCGCATTGCACGCCGCATTTGTAATAGAGCGATGAGATCCTTGCACAGCGCTGAAGGCCCATGCGGCGTGGAAATTACGTATCGATTCGGTAAGCATAGTGGTTTTTTGTATATATTTGCAAGCTGGAATTGGCGGTGTGGCGAGCTTTGGGGTGTTCCGTGCTAGTACGTGACTGGCGCGGTGCAGTTAGGCTGGGGCCACAAAAAGGCTCAGGATTCACAAAATGAATGTGAGGAAATGCGGTCGCGGTTGGCAGGCTGTTAGATTCTCGAAACGGTGTCTCAATGACGTAGCGTCCCTCGCTGACGCTTCGGGTTGTGATAGTGTGGGAGAGGCTGGGAAGTGAAC
>CAZXXY010000307.1:0-1673 GCA_964644755.1 uncultured Hyphomonas sp.
CTTCCGTCCCTCGCGCCGGCCACGCATTGCGACCATCGCAAGCATTCCCCGGATCAGGTTCAAAGGGTTACTCTCAGCCCGTTTGTCGTTCGGACACCCCTCGGATAGGTTATTTATGCGCCTTTAAGGGGCAAACATCAACGCCCGCCGAAGAATAAATTGCTGCTGGCATAGCTGGTGCCGAAATTGTCCGCGAGGGTGGCGACCTGATCGATGCAGTCGGTGAACTGGTCTTCGGTTAGCTCGGCCAAGGGGTGGGTGAAGACGGACCAGAGGACTTGGTCTTTCATCGCATATTTGGCATCAAGCGCGCGGTCGAAATTCGCTTCGAGCAAGGTGACAAGATCAGCCTCTTCGAGCTCGTTTTGCGGCGCGACGGGGGCCATGATCCGCATACGATTATGGGTCTCATCGGTGATGACGAGCAGATCGCGCCCGCGAATATTAAACTGCCAATAGCCGGGCTGGCCTTTGACCTCTGGAGAGACAATGCTGATCAACTCGCCGAGGCGTTGATTGGTCATGCGCGGGGATTGCGGACCGGGCGGGGATTTTCCAAAAATGCTCATTGGAGGAGGATAAACGAAAATCGAAACGGCTGCCAACAAAAGACAGGCGGCAGGTTTTTGTCCGCCGCCCAACGCAAGACATGCTCCCGTATACGCTCACGCCCCTATATCCTCACCTGGCCGATTGAGAAGCATATGTGGTGTTGCTGCTAAAAAGCTAATAAATTGGCGGATTTTGTTAACCAAAGCAGCGCTATCATCGGGGAAACTTCACCTCTCGATCAGGAAACATGACATGGCCGACGGATCAGCGATTGCAACAGATGAAATGACCGAGACCGCAGCCGAGCCAGTGAAAGGCCGCAAAGCGAAGGCGCGCAAAAAGGCCGGGGCCAAGCCCAAGCGGCAACCGACCTATCCGATGCGCAAATTCAAAGTCGATCTCTGGGCCACCGATTTCAACACGGCCGAGATCGGTATTCTCAAGCGCACACAGAATGAAGCGGCCTCTGACCAGTTCACCAAGGATATGGAAATCTTCGGGCAAACCGTAATTGACGGCAAACGCGAGGGACTGCTCGCCTATCGCAAAGAGCTGTGGGACGAGAATGAAGACTTCGAGCGCCGTCTTGTCATCAAGCTGTTTTCCGAGAGCCTGTCATGGCGGGGCACAATTGAAATGCTGGTCGGCCGCTCTTTGCAGCTGACGCGCGGGTCCGGCGTCGCGGTCCCCTCCTATTCCATCAACCTGTCGCGCCATGACCAATTGATCGAGATCGAACGCTGCGCCCGCAAATGGCCGTTCATGCCGGAAATGTTCACCTTCTTTATTCAGACCAAAGCCGGACCACGCTTTTACACGCTGCGCCGCAAAGTGCTCTGCTTCGGGGCTGATTATACATTGCGCGACCAGCAGAACCGGATCATCGGCTATCTCGACCAGAAGCTCGTCAATCTGGGCGGAGCGTGGAAGGTCAAACTCGATCCGAAGCATACGGACAAAAAACTCGAGGCGACGCTGGAACTGTTCTGCGCCATGCTGAAATTCAACCGCAAATGCCGGGGCCATATTACCGAGCTTTCAGGCAAAGTCCGGCGCGGCAAAGTCGCGCCCAAGCTCAGCCACCGCGAACGCAATCTCTATTACAATCCGCGTCGGCGCAA
>CAZXXY010000308.1:0-1665 GCA_964644755.1 uncultured Hyphomonas sp.
ACAAACCGGTCCGTCAGTAGAGATTAAATTGGTGAACGAATGCGCTTATTCGGGCACTGAGACGGGCTTTCGAGGAAAGTTTGAGAGAATCTCCCTGCGCCCGTTTGACATCGATGCTAGCACTCTTAGAATCCTGTCCTCAAGCGTTAAGGTTCTTTCAAAATCGGCTTTTTGAATCAATGATTGATTCACGTTGGTTTTGGTGAACCAGGGAAAAGGATTCGGCTGGGAAGGCTTCGTGAAACGGCGCAATTTGCGTCAGATTTCAGTCATTTGGTAACCATTTTTACCAAGTGGAAGTGCCCGGCAGGCATTGATGCGTCAGGATGTTCAAATTGTCGTCGACTCAGGACTTTGTCGAAAAATCAGCAGCCGAAAGTGCCACGGAACCGGCGCCGCAATCGCGGGGTCTGGACACACGTGCGGGCACAGTCGGTGACGTTGATCAGACAACGCCCGCTGACATTCAACGACAACTAGTAGAGCGGATTGGCGGCGACCGTTTTGACATGTGGTTTGACGGGGAGCAAAACTTCCATGTCTGCCATACACCTGAAACAACCGTCAGCATCACTGCGGACAGCCCATTCACCTGCCAACGAATTCAAAACTCGCTAGGACGTGACCTTCGCTTGATTGTGGACCGAGTCTGCGGGCCTCAATTTTCAATCAACTATGTCGTCGTAGAATCAGATCCGGTTGAAACAGATTCTGCGAACGACTTGCACGGCGCTGACGACCATGCGGCACCGTCACTGTTTAACTCCTTAGAGCAGGCGCCACCTGAAGATTCATCTGCCCCACAGCATCTGGCAGAACCGCTCACCCCAACGATCTCAGCTTCATCGGCCAAGTCAAAACAATTTCAAAAGCCGCGTGGCTTGAGCGGATTCTATTTCGGCGAGAGCAATCCGCTAATCGAGAAAGCAGTCGAGCAATCCTTTCGCAATCCGGGGCAATATTCACCGCTGTTTGTTTATGGCTCTGTCGGCGCCGGAAAATCGCATCTGCTGGAATCATACACTCACGATTTTCGCAAACGTTTGCGGATGTCGCGTTGCGTGCACCTGACGGCCGAGCAGTTCACTGGTTTCTTTCTGCACTCGCTACGAGGTTCCGGGTTGCCGGTTTTTCGCAGGAAATATCGAGATCTGGATTTGCTGGCGATCGACGGCATTCAATTCTTCGCAGGCAAACGCGCCACGCTAAACGAATTCCAATACACGATCGATCATTTGATTCGCAGTGGCAAGCAGGTTCTTCTGTCGGCCGACCGGCCGCCGATGGAACTTCAGGACATGGGGAGTGAAGTTGCCACACGAGTCGCTGCTGGACTGGTGTGCTCGCTGGACTATCCTGATTTTGAAAGCCGATGCCGAATTACTCGCCAGTTTTGCAAGCCACTGGGACTAGATCTGACTGACGATGTGATTGAACTAGTTTGCCAGACGCTCACCCGAGATGTGCGGAAACTCTCCGGGGCCGTCAATCGCTTGAGCGTACTTCAATCGCTGACCGGCACTCGCATCACGACCGATCAAGTCCGCGAGACTTTGACGGATTTATTCTCGGGTTCGTGCTCTGCCACCACTTCGATGCCCAACATCGAAAAAGTCGTCTGCGAGTTGTTTGAAGTCCGACCGTCCGAATTAAAATCATCCAGCC
>CAZXXY010000309.1:0-1656 GCA_964644755.1 uncultured Hyphomonas sp.
GTTGGGTGTGCCAACAAACATGGCGTCGCCCAAGTATAGAGTGATCAACGACGTCCCGTACTGCGCTTGGCTGACAACCATCAGCAGCATCAGCCAACTGCAGGCCCAGCGACTGGGGTCGCCGGAACCATAGTGCATCAATGGCCACAATAACAGATAGTCGAGTAGGATCCACGGCGCCGCACCCAGCATCAGCAGGATCAGCAAGGCACGCCAATGGCTGCGCACGATTGTCAGCGCAAGATCAAAAAGTTCAGACACGCCGCGTTTTCGGATGGAGATAAAGGTCTGATCAAGTTTCATCTTGGTCTCCCATCAGAAAATCGACATCTTTTTCGCCCGGTTCAGGAAAGCCCAATACCACAAAGTAAAACGTCAGTAAAAAGCTGGTAAACGTTGCGATGGAGCCTTTGACGAACCATGGCATGATGTCTTCCGGGGTCGCGGAAATGAGTCCCTCAATCGAGGCCGCTAAGCAAAACAGAGCGACAGCGGTCATGGCAATCGGCAACGCGTCTCGCGCAGCTTTTTGGAGTGAGTCAAGACGATTCATGCCACCGGTCATCAACCAGCCTAGTCCAATCTTTAGTCCGGCACCTGCGGACAGAACGACTGCCGTCAGTTCGAACGGCCCGTGAGCCGTAACAAAGTTCTTGAAGTGTTCCCCGGCTTCACCGACTTCTGGGCGGAACATGTATCCAAAGATGGTCCCCAAGTAAACCGAGTTGTAGGTGAGTGTCACAAAGCCCGGCAGCACGAATAGCATCCACACGAAGCAGCTTATTCCAATGCCGGCGTTGTGAAAAATGTAGAACCCGAACATTCCCCAGTTTTCGGCTTGGCCGCGCCCGCCGAAACTGGCGAACATGTCAGCGCTCTGGTCCAGTGTCTCTTGTCCCACGACATCCTGAGCGAAGCCCGGCCAGACCGAATTGTCGTATGCCAGATAGGCGGAAATGAGAAACAATCCCCAAAACAGAACCGCTGCAATGTGCACGCAAGGGTCGTGAAAAATGCGTTGTGGCGTATCACGGAAAAGCACGCCGTGCCATTTTCGAAATTGGTAGCGTTCAGATCGATACAGCTGGTTGTGTGCCTGAGCCACCAATTGATGAAGATACTCAACCGTTGCCGGCGGCAATCGATTGGACTCGGCCAATGCCAAGTCCGCGCAGGCGGCCCGATAGAGCGAGGCAAATTCAGGCACGATTTCTCGACGCGAGCGATCGGGTTTTTCCTTAATGGTCTCGCACAGCCGTTCGAGTTTTCGCCATTGGGGCTGACGTTTTTTCAAAAATTGAGCGACGTTCATCAGGCCTCCTCCGCCGTGATTTCGACCGTTTTTGATGCGATTGTAGGTAGCGTTGGTTCTGTGGCGGCCTGAGGTAAGGCTTCGTCAGGTTTCGGATTTTCAAGTTTCGTTTTCGTGGATTCTGCATCCGGCGTTTGCTCTACGAAAGTGCGATAGTACAACGCACACACGAACAGGTCGGCATCTGTGTTGGTTGGGATGCCAAACCGTTGAAGTAGAGGCTGCGCGACATGGACAGCGATTTCGTTTGCTCGTTGAGGAGCCAGTTGCCGTCTGCTGTCGGCGTATTCTGAGATCGCTTGCGAGAGTTTTGCCGAGACCACGAAAGATGGAGGAATCAGCTC
>CAZXXY010000310.1:0-1646 GCA_964644755.1 uncultured Hyphomonas sp.
AAAATCAGGGCGGCATCTTCGGATGCCGCCCTTTTTATATGTTCAAATATCTGGAAAAATAGACGTCAAAGCACCTGTAAAATGCAGGTCTGCTTCAAGCCTCAGCTAAGCAAACTCGCCCGCACCGCCCTGTCCCAACCGGCCAACAACCCCTCGCGTGCATCTGCCGCCATCTTCGGGTCAAACCGCGTCACATCGCGTCTCCGCCCGGCCCAGCTCGCTTCGTCGCTCCAGCCAAGTGCAATGCCCGCAAGTCCCGCCGCCCCCAGCGCCGTCATCTCCATATAGTCCGGCCGTTCGACGGGCACCTCGCAAATATCGGCCACAAACTGCATCAGCCAGTCATTCGCTGCCATGCCGCCATCAATCCTGAGCAGGTCAACGCCCGCCCCGTCTGCGGCAAACGCCTCCAGCAATTCGCGCGTCTGATACGCCACCGACTCCAGCGCCGCCCGCACAATATGCGCGCTCCGCGTGCCTCGTGTCAGCCCGCTAATCTGCCCGCGCGCATCCGCATTCCAATGCGGTGCACCAAGTCCTGTAAATGCAGGTACAAAATACGCCCCGCCATTGCCCTCAAGCTCCGATGCGAGCCGCTCGGACTCCGCCGCATCCGTGATCAGCTGCAACTCGTCGCGCAGCCATTGGATCACCGTACCCGCATTGAAGATCGCCCCCTCAAGTGCATACGCACTTGCCGCGCCTGTCTCATACCCCACAGTGCCCAGCAATCTATGGCTCGAAACAGGGCGACCCTTGCCCGTATTGGCCACCAGAAATGCGCCCGTGCCATAAGTCACCTTCGCCTCGCCCTCGCCCAGACATCCTTGCCCGACCAGAGCCGCCTGCTGATCCCCGATCGCAGAAAAAATCGGGATCGCACGACCAAATAGGCTCGCATCCGTCTGCCCGAAATCGCCGCTACTCGGCCGTACATCCGGCAAAACACTTTCCGGAATATCAAGCAGCTCAAGCATCTCGCCGCTCCAGCCGCCGGCGCCATCAATGCCGAGCCGATAGAGCAGCGTCCGCGACGCGTTCGTGACATCCGTCGCATGCACGGCCCCGCCCGTCAGCCGATAGATCAGATACGCATCGACCGTCCCGAAGGCCAGCTCTCCCGCCTCCGCCCGTCCGCGCGCGCCGTCCACCTCATCCAGCAGCCAACCCAGCTTCGTGCCCGAAAAATACGGGTCCAGCAGCAGCCCCGTCACATCACTGACCAGCTCCTCATGCCCTTCCGCTTTCAAAGCCTCGCATTGCGCCGCCGTGCGCCGGTCCTGCCAGATAATCGCTGGCGCAAGTGGCTCCCCGCTCGCCCTGTCCCACAAGAGCGTCGTTTCGCGCTGATTGGTGATCCCGATCGCAGCGACCTTCTCCGCCCCGCCAATCTGCGCGATCACATCGCGGCAAACCGCCAGCGTGCTTTCCCAGATCTCCTGCCCGTTTTGCTCGACCCAGCCATCGGCGGGATATTGCAACGCGATCTCTTTCTGCGCCACGGCGACCTGCTCGAATGCGCGATTATACGCTATCGCCCGCGTCGAGGTCGTCCCCTCATCAATCACCAGAATACAGTCAGCCATGCGCGCGCCCCATAAGTTTTCAACAACGCCCACAATGACCGACAGCGCCCCAAGGCTCAA
>CAZXXY010000311.1:0-1644 GCA_964644755.1 uncultured Hyphomonas sp.
CTGATTTCCAACAGCAAAATTGGCCGCTGGGTACCACGTGGTTACGCCGTCGTCCATTCGTCTTCGCCGGGCACTGGACTCAGTGAGGGCTGCCCAACCGTAGGTGCCGACAACGAATCGCTGGCCCCCAAAGCCGTCATCGATTGGCTGTGTGGCCGCGCGAAAGGCTTTACATCCGTTGACGGAAACGAACCGGTTGTCGCTTATTGGTGCAATGGTAAAGTTGGCATGACGGGCACCTCTTACGAAGGCACGTTACCGATCGCCGCCGCTACCACTGGCGTCGAAGGTCTCGCCGCAATCATTCCCGACGCAGCCAACACGTCTTACTATCATTACTATCGCTCGCACGGCTTGGTCCGACACCCCGGCGGCTACATGGGCGAAGACATCGACGTGCTGTACAACTTCATCCACAGCGGGGAAGAAGAAACTCGTTTTTCTTGTAACAAAAGTATTCGTGATGGCGAAATGGCTGAAAACCAAGACCGTGTCACCGGCGACTACAACGACTTTTGGGCAGGCCGTGACTACTTGAACAAACTGGACAAATACAAAACACCAACACTCTTGAGTCATGGTCTGAGCGATTGGAATGTGATGCCTGGCCATTCAATTCGTGTTTTCGAAGCCTTGTCTGCCAAAGGCGTGCCGTGCCAAATGTACTTACACCAAGGTGGACACGGTGGTCCGCCACCGATCAAAATCATGAACCGTTGGTTTACTCATTACCTGCATGGTGTCGAAAACGGCGTCGAAAACGATCCTCAACTGTACGTTGTCCGCGAAGGCCAAAATCGAAATTCACCAACCCAATACAAGACTTTCCCAAATCCGGAAGCTAAAACTGTCAAGTTTCACTTAAGCCCCGGCGGACCAGCAATTGGCGGGTTAAGTAACCAGCCGTCGAATTCGGCGACCACCGAGTCTCTCATCGACGATGCTCAAATCAACGGTTCGACGCTGGCCGAGGCTAAGGAGTCGCCCCATCGGCTGATTTATGCGACACCGAAATTGGCGCAAGATGTTCATATCTCGGGAACGCCTAAGGTCACGATTAAGTTGGCATGTGACAAGCCCGCTGCGAACCTCTCCGTCTGGCTGGTTTCGCTGCCGTGGGATCGGCCGAAATCCAGAAAACGTGTCAAGCTTACCGACAACTTGATTACGCGTGGTTGGGCTGATCCTCAGAATCACGAGTCGTTGACTAAAAGTGAGCCGTTGGAAGCTGGCAAGTTTTACGAGGTTACTTTTACGCTACAACCGGACGATCACGTCGTCAAAGCCGGCCAACAAATTGGCTTGATGATTTTTTCAAGCGACCGAGACTTCACGCTGTGGCCTGAAGCAGGTACTAAATTGACCGTCGACCTTGACGGCACTTCGTTGGAATTGCCAATCGTCGGTGGAACGTCGAAATTGAATTTCAACCAATAAGCGTGAACGCAAGGGTCAAAACGCTAAAACGCCAAAACGGCAAAACGGCAAAACGGCAAAACGTAGTTACGCTCACCAGAGCGTGGATCTAGTTACGTAATCAGGCACATCCCTTGCCGTTGGCGACTAGCGCAGCGTAGCCACCGAGACCCGCAAATGTAGGCTGGGCTCTCCGAGACCAGCAGCCAGACGGAGCCCTTCAAAAAT
>CAZXXY010000312.1:0-1643 GCA_964644755.1 uncultured Hyphomonas sp.
GCTTTATATTGGCGCGATGGTCATTATTGCTGCGTGCTTGATTGTTGCCTTTGAAGGCCGGTTGCGAGAACCCCCTAGTATCGGCACAACCGGCTGACAAGATCTGCAATCACACTCTGGCAGGTTCTTTTGAGTTTATGTTTCCTCGGCAATCGGCTTCGGTTCAACAATCGGTACTGCGGCAACTGGGGCAGTTTCTGCAGCTTCGGCAATTTCTGTGGCTTCAGGAGCTTCACAAACGCCTGTCCAGTCAGCAGAGATAAGACCTGTTGTTGGCAGCACGTTCGTATCGCCAAGGCGAACATCACCCATTAGCTTGAGCTCGGCAGCGTCTTTGACCACGGTCAATTCTCCAGCAAGATCCGTACTCTGAGCACCATCACATGCAAGAGCGAAATGGGTCACATCGCCTTTCATATTCCAGCCCAACACTTCGCACGTCTCATCATATTGACGGAAAGCTTCAGACAAATCGCGACGGGTCATCTCTTTCGAAATGCACAGGCTGCCGGATTGATTGATCTTCAGACCGCTCACATCCAGCTGACCTTCCCAGACCCAGTTAAATTTTTCGTCCTCGGTTGTCTCTGCAATCGAGAGAACCGGCAGCATGGCAATCGCGGCTACACAGCACAGTATTTTATACATCTAAATCTCCATAAGGGGGTGAATTGAAACTCTACAACATTCTACTGATCTTCTGTTTTTACGTCGTTTCAGATCGGCATATGGTTCAATCACGCATGCATAAAACCGCCCAAAGCGCAGCTGTGGGCGGTTAGGATATTCTGGCTCTTTTCAAGAGGTCAGGCGGCATCAGCCAGAGCATTGCCCGATCCGACGCGCGGTCGCACGCATCGCGAGCGGGGCTTCAGCTGGCGTATCTGTGAAGAGCGTGCCGGTCATATCCGCCTCGGCAGCGCCGTCAGACATGGTCACCTCCGCATCGGCATGAAGTGGCAAATTACCAGTGCACACAACGCTCGCTGTCAGGCGACCACCTGCTCGTTCAAAAGCGGTCAAACGGCAATCATTGCCGAGTCCCTCGATCAGATCGGCAAGGTCTGCAGTGGCCTCATCTGGCGAAACGCAATCGGTGCCGTCATCGGACATAGCGGCTGGGCCGAATTGACCCTCCAGATTATATTCCCACTCACCAGGCTCGATGCTGATGGTCTGCGCAGACGCAGCGGCAGCCCATAGGGCAACACCGACAAGACACGCCAATGGCTTGAAAGGTTTCGTCATTTATCTGTTCCTTATCCGGGAGGAGAATCACGAATACGATTCTAGCCTGCCAAACATGGCGCAAATGTGGCCCTGTCAGATGGCACCTCAGTTACGTGCTTTGTCTACCAGTCGGTCATTCTGCGCCCAGTGCATCATGCCGCGTAGCTTTTCGCCAACTTCTTCGATGAGGTGATCATTCATGCGGGCACGTTTGGCGTGGAAGCTCGGCGCACCGGCCTGATTTTCCAGCACCCAATTGCGCGCGAATGTGCCGTCTTGAATATCGGTGAGAATTTTCTTCATCTCGCGCTTCGTGCGGTTGTCGACAACGCGCGGGCCAGAGACATATTCTCCGTACTCGGCGGTGTTGGAGATGGAGTAATTCATGTTGGCGATGCCGCCCTCATAGATCA
>CAZXXY010000313.1:0-1637 GCA_964644755.1 uncultured Hyphomonas sp.
CAAGCTCGGCATCAAACATTTCCGCCGCCATCACCACTGTTTCAATGGAGCGCAAGAAGAAGTCCTGCGGCACATGGCGGAACTCGTCAGTTTCCTTGTGATAATGCTGATGGTCCTCAACGCCGAAATAGACGAAGGGAATACCCACCATATGGAAGAGTGCGTGATCTGACTGCAAAGTCCAGTCATCTTGCCCGAGCGCCGGATCGTCATGACCAAGCTTCAAGGAGACAGGCGCCTGACTGGCCACAGCCTGCAAAAACGGCGCAAGTTCAGGCCTATGCCATGCGCCCGCAGCATAAAGCTCATTGTCACTGTTCTGGCTAAGCATGTCGAAATTCATGTTCAGCGCAATCTCTCCCGCCCCGTCGAGCCAATCACGCACAAGCGCCCGTGCGCCCTGAAGCCCCATCTCCTCGGCATCAAGCAAGGCGATCACGACATCATGCTCGGGCGGATTGGCAATAAAATGGTCAGCCACGGCAAATGCACCGGCAACACCGGACGCATTGTCATCAGCGCCATTGAAAATCTCGCCATCCCGTGTGCCGATATGATCATAATGGGCTGTAACCACCATGACCGGTCCCGCGCTTGTTCCTTCAATGCGGGCGATCAGGTTCAGGCCGGTCAGGGTTTCGCCCGCACGGTTTTCAAAACTGAACCCGTGTTCGGCAATGGCAAGGCCACGCGCCGACAATTCTGCCGACAAATAGTCGCGCGCTTTGGCATTCCCCTCAGTGCCGGTTTGCCGTCCGCCCATATCATCGGCCGACAGCACTTCGAGAATTTGCAAAGGCGTCGAAACGCCGTCCGCCACTGGCGTCTGCACAGTCCCGGACCCCTCTCCGGTTGCTTCTTGCGTCTGGTCAACACGCCCCTCACCACCGCAAGCGGCCAGAACCACAGTGATTGCACTTGCGATCAGGCTGGAAAAACGGGTCATCAAAGCGGCTCCTTATATGCGGCGGTCCCCTATCTGGCCTGTCTGGCAAGGATTGCCAAGACTTGACGCATAAGAGCTGCCGCTCCATGTGCATGTACAGACCAAGCTGGAGACCAAACTCATGGCCATGACACGCGAAACATTAACCGGCTATCTGGCAGAAGCCTTTCCCGACGCACAGATTACGCTGACGGCGCTGGTGGAGGATGACAATCACTGGCAGGCTGAAATTGTCAGCCCGCAATTTGCCGGTAAATCTCGCGTCGCCCAGCATCAAATGGTCTATAAGGCCCTCAAGGGGAAAGTCGGCAATGATGGCGACGAGCTGCATGCGCTGGCCCTGAAGACCAGCGCACCAAGCTAGGAGAACACAGTGTCGTAATTGTAAGCTTGTTGATCTTTGCGAACGACAACGACACCGCCCATCATGTCATGCAGGGATTGTTTCCGCTGGGTGAAGCTACACATTGTGAAGCCAATATAGAATGGCGACATGTTGGTGAGCGCACGGCCTATTGTATTGCGCATCAAAAGCGCTCCGAATCCGGCACGATCGCCATCCTTTCCGACGACCATAATACCAAACATACGCTTGCCAATCGTCGCCTGCTGGGCAGAGGCTTCCTGCAAAGTATAGTAAAGAGCTGTCAGGCCTAGATAGAGCAACAAATAGTCGCCGACCAGAAGCACC
>CAZXXY010000314.1:0-1629 GCA_964644755.1 uncultured Hyphomonas sp.
TTGCCTATGTCGGCGACTGATAACCCTTGTAAAATTACAGGTACATTCCCGCCCCGGTTCGAGCAGTTCGTTGACCGGCTGCTCGAACCGGGCGCGCCAAACCTGCCCAAAGGCATCCGCTCGCTCGGGATTCGCCCAGATCTCTGGCTCAAAGAGATCAGCAATGGCCAAGTCACCTATGTCTGGCCGAATGAAGGCGAACGCGATATTTCCGAGGGCCGCGCCTTTGGTGGCTGGGTCGCAGGCTTTTCGGACCACATCGTCTCGATCTGCATGTTCTCGGCGCTGACGTCCGGCGAACACTTCGTCACACAAGACCTGCAGATAAAACTCTTCCGGCCGGTCATGCATGGCCTTGTCACCATCAAGGCCGAGGTCAAAAACCGCTCACGCACGACGGGCTATGTCGAAGCCGAATGGCGCAATGCAGACGGCAAGCTCGCCGCAAAAGTGCTGGCATGGAAAGCCATCCG
Organism: uncultured Hyphomonas sp.; assembly: GCA_964644755.1. Taxonomy (GTDB): domain Bacteria; phylum Pseudomonadota; class Alphaproteobacteria; order Caulobacterales; family Hyphomonadaceae; genus CALLCD01. Next base: position 474 of record CAZXXY010000314.1, read on the forward strand.
CAGTGAGGCTGATCTCAACACGCCGCGCTCAAAATAGCAGTGCTCCCTCGTTTCAGGGGTCCACGCTAAGAACGGATGTGCCGATATCGTCCCAGTCAATCTCATCCCAGCTCCAGACCCCAAGCTCACTGGCACCAAGAAGCGATACCAGAACGATCAGGCCAACGAGATTGAAAAAGACTCCCATTAACAGGCCAAGTGTCCGGAATATGTTCAAGAACCAATGTGTATCATACGCCTTCCGCATAAGCAGGAACGGGTAGACAATCGTAGCAACGCCAAACACCCCCCAAACCAATCCCGGATGCACCATCGGCAAGAGCAAGCCAATGGTCGCAAGCAGATAGAAAAAGCTCTGCATATGCAGCGCCACAATCACATGGTCGAATATATAAATCCGCCGGACCCAAAAGTGCAGGATCAGCAGGCTCAACACGATATTCGGCAGCAACAGAAAGCTAAGACGCGGCATCCATTTCTGCACAACGCGGAACACTTCGGCAGGGCTGACTTGCTTCCCGTTCAGCGCTTCAATCTGGTCGAGCAGCGCAGCTCGTTCCGCCTCACCGCCAAGATCACCATCAAGCCGGCCATCTGCGGCCAATGTTTCGATAAGACTTTCCGCTGCAGCGCGATTAAAGCTGCCATCTTCAGGAAAGATCTCTGAAAACTCTTCAAATTCAGACAGCGGTTTTCCATCGATTTCAAAAACAGCGTTTGCCAGTCCCTGATTGACATTGACCGCCTCACCCTCTGTGACCCAGCTTTGCTTTTCGGTGATCGAAAAGGCCACCAGAAAGAACAGAACCGATGTGATCAGAAACAGGCGGAACGGCGGCACATAGCGCATCCGCTTTCCATCAATGTAAGATTTGGTGATATGCCCCGGGCGAAACATCAGTGCCGGAATCGTGCGCCAGAGCCGTCCGTCAAAGCTGAACACATCACCGAGCACATCCCGAATGAGCGACACGAATGGCTTTTTCAGATCCTTCGCGCTCTGCCCGCAATTGGCGCAAAAATTGGCCGTCAGATCCACACCGCAATTGGGGCACGGCCCATTCAGGTACCCGTCACCATTTGTGTCGCTGGCCACAGCGCCAATCGCCGCGACACCTATCGCTTCAATTTCTTCGGTCATTCCTGATCCACCTCA
>CAZXXY010000315.1:0-1618 GCA_964644755.1 uncultured Hyphomonas sp.
TTAGCTGGCAGCCATGCAAAAGGCATTGAGCTTGTTGCCGTCCAGATCGCGGAAGTAAGCAGCATAGAAGCCATCATCTCCGCGTGGACCGGGCTTGCCTTCACATGTGCCGCCTTCGGCCAGCGCTATATCGTAAATGCGGTGGACCTGTTCCTTGTCCTTGGCTTGCAGGGCGACCATCACGCCATTGCCAACGCTTTGCGCATTGCCATCAAAAGGTTGGGTCAATCCAATCCCTGCCGGGCCATCCCATGTCCCCCAAGCGATAAAAGTTTCCATTTCCATCATCCGCGGCGTGTCCATTTCCCTGGCGATGGCGTCATAGAATTTTGCCCCGCGTGCCAGATCGCTCGTGCCAAGTGTTACATATCCAATCATTATCCTCTCCCTCTTTGTGTGAGAGAACAATGCACGAACATTCGAGCGAAGTCGAGTCTTGTTTTTGCCATCGGGATAGGTCAGGCTCGGCGCATGACCCTTGAAGAGTTCAATGCGTTTTGCGGCGCGCTGGCGCACACCAGCCACGTCGTCCAGTGGGGCGGGGCGCATGTCTGGAAAATTGGCGGCAAGGTTTTCGCCATTGGCGGCTGGAACCGCGAGGATGACGGGCAGGTGAGTGTCTCGTTTAAAGTTTCGCCTTTGGCATTTGAGATTCTCGGCGAGCAAGCCGGCTTGCGACCTGCGCCCTATCTCGCCTCACGCGGCATGAAATGGATCCAGCGGACGTCCGACGAAACCATGAGTGACGCCGATTTTTGTGACTATCTCAAAGAGAGCTACCGGCTTGTCGGCAGCGGCCTGACCAAGAAGAAACAGCGCGAGCTGGGGCTGATCGACTGAGAAGCTGTTGCTCTCTCAGGTCGCCCATGGCAGAATTTTTAGCATTGTTTGTATTGTATTGTGATTGGAAACCTTATGCGATTTCATTTCCTTATTCTTGGTATCCTGCCTTTCATTGCTGCGCCGGTCCAGGCCCAGACCGAGTCCCGTCAGGATGTATTGGACAGTATGGAAGAATGCCGCGCAATCTCGGTGGCTTTCATGAGGGACGCTTGCTTGCAGGCGGCAGATGCGTTTTTGGCAGGCACTGACGAGCAAGAGGCGACATCACAGCAGCCTGCGGCGACATCCGGGCGAGAGCTCGCTGAAGTTGAGGCTATACGCGCGGAGCTTGAAAAAGAGCGTGCCGAGCTTGAAGAGTCACGGGCGGCTTTGAAAGCGAGCGAAACCGATCGCGCAGAAGATCAACGCCGCGGCATTCTTGCAAGATTAGGTCTGGGTCAGGAAGCGTCCGATGATGAGAGGCTTGCCGTCTCTCTCACTATCGAGCGCATCACTGTAAATTCCAACAAGATACATACTTTCTATACAAGCGAAGGGGATCGGCTTGTGCAGACCCGGGTAGGGCGAAATCTGCTTGCACCATCAAGCCTGCCTGCAACGGCCCGGCTAGAGCAACGTGTTATAGGCAGCAAATGGTTGGTCTTTGATGAGCACCCATCCCGGTCCTATAAGGTGAAAGTCGTCAATCGCGGAGATTGATCCGGCTTGATCCGGGCTTAGTTGCGCCGACGCGGATTGTAATAGAGATTGCGTTCGCGGTGGCTGAGCTTGGGCG
>CAZXXY010000316.1:0-1615 GCA_964644755.1 uncultured Hyphomonas sp.
CTAATTTCGCACCTTTAGCGCTGTACGTACACGGTAGTCGCCGTAGGACAGCTTGATGTGGGTTGACTGTGCGATGATGGATTGGGATGGTCCCTGGCGGCACGGGAGATAACGATATGTCAAAACTCATGTTCACAAGCGCTGCACTATGGGTTTTCGCAGCCTGCTCGCCCGGCCCCGATACCGAGCTTCCTTTATCAGCAAGCGAGCCAACGGCGGAGACAGAACTTCTAGAGCCTACGACTGCTTCCACCTCGACAGAATTGGATAACAATCAAACCGACATGCGCAACTCTCTTCTTGGCGCCATCGAAAACTACGAAACTGCAGACGACGAAAGCGGCTTTAAAGGCTATTATGCACAGTTGCTCGGCATGGCAGGGCGCGAGGATATCCCCTATCGGGATGGCGTTACGGCTGCGCCTTCCAACACCTGTGATGGGTTACCGGACGATCCGCATATGGTTCTGCTGGATGCCATCGGCGACCATACGTTAATCATCATCAATGAGGACCACACTATGCCGCGCGACCGGGCCTTCATCCTTCCGCTCCTGAAAGCGTTGCGCACGCAAGGCTTCACCCATTATGCCGCCGAAACCTTCGATGCTGAGATACCAAACGCCACCTCATCCATAGCCACAGTGGATGATGGCTATTATTCAAACGACCCGATCTATGGTCGCCTCGTCACCTACGCCAAACAAGCAGGCTACAAACTGGTTGCCTATGAGCAGACGAGCGAACAACGCTCACCCGACAACGCCGACATAGAAACGCAAATCGCCACGCGCGAAACAGCGCAGGTCGACAATCTCCTCGCCGCTGTGCTCACCAAAGCGCCGGATACAAAGATGATCGTTCATGTCGGCCATTCCCATGTTGCCGAACGCCCGATCCCCAACCGTTCAAATGATGGCTCAACGGCGTGGATGGCTAGCCGCCTGAAAGCCCGTACCGGTATCAATCCGCTTACTATTAGCCAGACCGGCTGTGTCGCGCCCGGCGACACCGCCGTGGCCGCCACATCGGGAATAAACGCGGACGGTGAGCCAGCCGTCGCGTTGACTGACTATGTCGTCGGTCATCCGCCACTCACCTTCACGGCAAGCCGGCCAGACTGGCGTCGTAACATGGGCGACATCGACACGCCTGTACCTGCCGCACTGCTCGGTAATGATGAAACCACCCTCATCGAAGCCCGCCCGATAGGCGAAGCGGACATCACTGTACCCATAGACCGCATCCTTCTCGAGCCAGGCGAGAGCGGCATCCCGCTTCTCCTGCCGCCCGGCCAGTATAGGGTCGAAGCGTTTACCAAAACCGGCCTCATTGATGAGCCGGTCATGCTGAGTGTGGCCGCGCCTGAATAATACGCGCGAAAACGGAGTGCGGGTACCGCTGCCCGCCGCTTCAGAGAGCGTGGAGAGCAGCCTATTGTTGAAGCTCTTGAGCGTGCGTCGAATTGAGGTCGAATTTAGCTCAACGCTGCATGGATGGCGAAAGAAATAGGTGAAGTCGATCTGGCCAAGCAGAGATTTCCCAGGCTGCGGTTAACCCAAAGTGTGCTTTCCTCAGCGTCTTAGAATCGCCCCACAACGGCCCCCTAGGCTTC
>CAZXXY010000317.1:0-1603 GCA_964644755.1 uncultured Hyphomonas sp.
GACAGCAAGCAATTGCTTGATCGGATACTGTCTGCGATTGCTGGTGAATACCCCGACGCCTGATTGGATCGCTGCCATTATGCGATTGCGGCTTCCTCTTTTAGGCTGAGAGCAAGGGATTGTTTGAGCAAGAAGGCGTGCCTTTTATCATCATCTTCGAGAATGCAGGCCATTTCTTCGGAATAGGCGGCGCGGGCGGCCGGATCATTAAGTTCCATGAGCTTTTTATTGCGGATGGTCTGGTCTTGGACGCTCTTGCGGGTAATCGCACGTCGTTGGTGCTCATACCGGTCAAGCAGAGGTTTGGCCTCCGCGCCTTGCTGAAAAATTTCAACAAGCTTACCGCAGAGATTCCAGGCGTCATGTATGCCACTATTCATGCCGAGGCCGCCAAGAGGATTATTGACATGTGCTGCGTCGCCAACAAGCATGACCCGCCCGCGAACAAACTCTTTTGCGACGCGTTGATGAACACGGTAGATCGTCCGGTGCTCCGTTTCAACGGCAGGGCCTTCACCGATAAGCCGTTCGAAAACGGCATTCTTATTGGCGTCGGATGTAAGCTCTTCGTCTGGCGTATTCATGTCAGCAGGAACGAGGCAGCGCCAAACAGTAGGCACACGGAGCAAGACGACCCATTCGTCGGGATCAGAGATATAATTGACATAGCTCAGATCTGGAAAATGATCCTCAAGGGGCCATTTGGTCGAAAAGCAAAGGAATTTTTCCGGGTATGAGAACCCTTCAAACTCGATGCCGAGCCATTTGCGGACGATAGAACTCGCGCCATCGGCAGCGATCAGATAGTCAGCGCGATAATGCTTGATCTCCATCGGCGTTTCAGCCTGGATATCAACCCCTGTGTCGTTTTGCGTGAAAGAGACAATGCGGTGGTTAAACTCAACGCGCCCTGATGGCGTTGCGTTGATCCGTTCAGCGAGTAGGGATGTCATCTTGAACTGTTCGCATTGCAAGCGGAACGGGTATTTCAAAACGCCTTCAAGTTCGCCAAGGTCGAACTCGAACGTCTTATTCGTATGGCGGTCGCGGAACTGGTAGACGGGTGCTTTCAAGCCTTGGGGTATCATTTCTTCAAGCACGCCGAGTTCGTCGAGCATTTCCAAAGTAGGGGGATGATATGTTGATGCTCTCAGATCAGGAAATGTCGCTGCTCCTGCTTCCAGCACAACAACATCTATGCCCGCTTTTGCGAGATAGTAGCCTGCAACGGTGCCGACTGGACCGGCGCCTGCAATGACAACCTGAGTTCTTTCCAAACTTGCTCTCCTTGGTTCCTGGTATGGCAACTCAACCAATGCCTATGATCAAAATCAGGTTGCGGGTAGCCTGGCAGCGGACGTCGTAAAGCCCCGCACGCTCTGTCTTTGCAGGGCTTTACTTCGTCTTTGGTTGCGCCTTGTTTAGCGCGATATACGCAAGGTTGCGCCAAAGGTTCTCGTATTGGCGACAAACGCGGTTGAGAAGGTTGAAAGTGGAAAGAACTCTGGCTCGTTAATGGTCGAGTTTACAAAGTCTTCGTTGAAAAGGTTGTTTGACCAGACTGACAGGTCAATTCCATTGCCAAGTGTAACGCCGAACCTCG
>CAZXXY010000318.1:0-1593 GCA_964644755.1 uncultured Hyphomonas sp.
CGACAGTCTTCCGGCAGTTCCCTGTGCGAACTGCGCCCCACGTCACAGCCAAATCCCAGTTTCCAGCCAGACCAGGCGGAAAGTATTGAGAGATTCAAGAATGCTAGATTTTTATAAGTTTTGTCTGCCCGCCTTGAGCCAGAAAGCGATAGCGGCATCCTCCCCCCTTGGCCTTGCTATTGGTGGTTCGGCGGGCAGGCAAAAACTGTCAGGTCTGAAAGGCGTCATAGCCTTGGCTGTTTTGCAAGCTGGTCTTGTACCGGCAGCGCTCGCCCAACAGCGGGTGATCGTTAATCCGAGTTTTGAGGAAACCACTGAGCCTCTATCCCAGTTCAATCCGGCTGTAATTGACGTTAATGATGGCAACACCTGGCTTAGGGGTCGAGGAAACAGGCAGACAGTAGACGACAATCTCGCGGGTTGGATAGCAGATTTCGTTTCTGCTACCCCGACAGCGCCGACGCGTCAGGTTGAGCTTTTTGCGAATAGATTTCTTGGCATTCCCTCACAGGACGGTGATGTACATGTCGAGCTTAGTCCGGCCGATCCAACCACCCTTTATCAAGAAGTCTGTTTGGTTGAAAATGAGCCGCTCACTTGGAATTTCTATCACCGTGGGCGTTCAAGTGCTGGGAGCAATGGCGGAACTTTGAGCCAAACCATAGAGTATCGGGTGCGGTCACTTGATGGTTCAACCACAGTGCAGTCACTTTCTACGAATACGATTGAGGCCATCATTAATACTGATCCCGATCCGATGTCTGTTACCGTTGATGGGACTGTTATTGATATTTCCAGTGCTGGCGGTTTCAGTGGCCGAAGCCAGATTGCCGGCAATGTCCAAAACTCTTGGGAATTGGTTTCCGGCAATGCTGTCTTTGGCGGAGCGACGGGCATTTATCGGCTCGAGTTCGCAACGACAGACCCTGTTAGCACGAACCAAGCGGCGGCCGTAAACCACATTGATAATGTGCAGGTCTTCTTAACGCCGCTGGTGAGTTTGTCAGCGCCGACATCCGATGTGGAAGGAGGGACGGGCGCCGGGCCTGCGCTTCTGATTTCCGGGACTGTTCAAGACCCGATCACGGTTGTGGTCGGCGTTGGCGGTGGCACGAGTTCAGCCTCTGCGGCAGATTTTACAGCCAGTACGCTGACATTCACGATACCTGTGGGCGTATACGAAACCTCTCTTGGTAATACCTCCATTCCGATCCCACTGACGACTGCTGCGGATGCAGTGACGGAAGGGAATGAAACCATTGAATATTCGATCGTTTCAGCGACCTCTGGCGCCAATGTCTCTATCACCTCTGAGTGTAATCCCGGGGGGACAACATCAACGCATACAATCATTGATGTCCCGCCGGTAATCGCTGCAGCCGATGATAGCGAAAATGGCGCTGCTGGCGACACTGATGTTCTGAACGTCTTTACCGGTGACACGGTCAGTGGCGCGGCGGCGACGGTCAGCAATGCAGTCGTGTCTCTTGCACCTGGCGAGACGGTTCCGGCCGAGCTTGTGTTTGATCCAAGCGACGGCTCTATTGATATTGCCGCTGGTGCACCGGCTGGCACGTACAGCTTTGACTACCA
>CAZXXY010000319.1:0-1593 GCA_964644755.1 uncultured Hyphomonas sp.
ACTCGGAAGGAGACGCACTTCAAATCTTTGATCGATCGTTGACCAGCGTATATTTCTCTAGCTGATTACCTAATTAACCGACTATTTTTTCTCGTTTAGCTTTAGGTTCCAGCACTGCCAAGGTGAACAAGCCGTACAGGGCAACGATCATAAAACATCCCGCTGGTAACCAGAACGAGGTTCGAATGCTATTTACATCGACATCGTTAATCATACCACCTTGCAGCTTTGTCAAAACGGCTCCACCAACAATTGCCATGATCAAGTAAGCCGAACCCAGTTTAGCTTCTTCTTCTTCCATGCCATTCAAAGCAATTCCATAAATGGTCGGGAACATCAAAGACAAGCAAGCTGAAATCATCACCAAAGAGATCAACCCAGACGTGCTTGGCAGGTAAATCGCACCAATAGTAAACGCGACACCGCCCATTGCGAACATGAACAGCATCTTTCCAGGACTAACAAATCGAAGCAAGAACGTACAAATCCAGCGACTTGATAGGAAAATGATCATTGCATAGATGTTGTACATTTGGGCTTCGGCAAGTGTCAATCCTACGTATCGCATTCCGTAATGGACGACGTAGGTCCAGCACATAATCTGCGCTCCAATGTTGAACAGCTGAGCGATTACGCCTCCGACAAATCGAGGTCGTTTCCAAATCCGACCCGTGATTTCAAGAAACGGTGCTTCCGTAACGGTTTCATCATGAAACGAGGGCATCTTACTGAATGCAAAGATCGCCAAAAAAACCAAAACTACCCCGGCGAGGATAACATACGGTGTTCGAACGTACCCTAGGTCTGCTTGTTGTAGTTTCTCAAATTCGGTTGGGTCTGTCTCTCGCATCACTTTCAAGGCGTTGGTCGATGCGCCTTCCAAAGCTCCAAGTTCGTTTTCATAATCAGGAATGCCGGTGTCATAGAGTTTGACTTCTGTTTTGGCTTCATCGTTTAAAATGAAGGTTCTGTTTCCCGGCTTACTCTCTACTAAGATCGCTTCTCCAGTTTTCGGATCTTTCAGAACTTTACCTTCAGAATCTATCTTCTCAACGAGCTTCATCACTGCACCCGCTGGAATGTCCGCCTCGTTTTGAACCAAGTATTGAACCACTTCTTGTTTGTCATCTTTAAGATCCGAAGCAAGCTGAGTCACCATCAAGTTCGGAGCCAGCAACTGACTGGCGACAAACATTCCCATTAGCGAGCCGATGGGATTGAAAGCTTGGGCCAAGTTCAAACGTTGAGTCGCGGTTTCTTTGGGGCCCATCGACAAAATGTACGGGTTGCAAGCGGTTTCCAAGAATGCCAACCCGAACGTGATCACGTAAGAGCCTAGCAAAAACAATGGAAAAACTGCGTATAGACTCGCCGGAATGGCCAGCAAAGCTCCAAGGGCGTAGAACAAAAACCCGACCATAATCGCGCCCTTGTACGAAAACCGGCGGATGAAAAAAGCCGCTGGCAATGCCATACAAAAGTAGCCCGTGTAAAAGGCAAACTGCAACCATGAGGCTTGCGAGGTGGTGATGATAAACACCTGCTCAAACACCTTCACCAGCGGATTAGTGAAATCGTTTGCGAATCCCCACA
>CAZXXY010000320.1:0-1592 GCA_964644755.1 uncultured Hyphomonas sp.
CTGCGACGAATTGTTGGAGCGTTGAGCAACGCTTGGTTCAGTGGCTTTTGCAACCCTTGCGACTGCACGTCCGCCATTGCCATCACAACAGACTCAGCCACGACCCCGGGAATTTGATTAAACACACTTCCGATTGGCACACCCGACCTTAATTCACTCACCACCCGTGGAATATCGCGAGCCGTTGCCGAACGCATCTCAACACGTAGATCCTCCAATAGATTAGCCGCATTAAGCTTATGCTCACTCGCCACGGCAAGCATTCGAACGAGCGCTTGCTGATGAATATTAGCCGTTTCAAAGATCTCATCCGCTGCCGCAGTGACAAGAAGCTGTTGTTCGACGTTTAGTTTTCTGGCCTTTTCTGGCATGTTTAAGTTTCCTTCCTTATGTCAAACCAGAAATGATTGAAATCAAAGGCGCGTAGAGCGTCCATAACACGAAGCCTACTGTAGCGTAAATCATAAAGATGATCGCCTTACTAAACCAAGCCAACCACCAACCTTGAACGACTTGCCCCACCGCACGATAGTATCTTCCGGTTTCTTCTAAGATCGCAATCTTCGCAGCTCGGTTTTTGAGCGACAATGAATTGTTAATTAACGGATACCCGCTTGGGTCAACCAAATACTTTTGAGCCCCTTTTAAAAACTCTTTACTGCCGACTTTCAATCGACTGCTGTCCGAACAACGCCCGGCGACCTGAATCGCCTCGGTGTCACTGACGCCCGCTGCCAGCAAACTCGCTACATGATTTGCCCAAACTGCAACCTGAATTCGGAACGCACAAAACCGCCGATCAAACCAGCTAAATGAATACGCTCGGCCCCGCTGACCAAAACGCAAAAAAATCAGCAGTACGATCGACAACACAACCATTACAACAGCGATCCGGCGCCAATTCCTTTCGAACCACTCACCCATTCCCAAAATGCATTGGGTAGTCCAAGGTAGATCGATGCCAAATTCGTCATACATCGCTCTGAACTCTGCCAGAATAAAAATACTCCCGAATACAAGCATCAACAACCAAGCAAACAACGCCAACGCCGGATACAAAAACGGCGTCAGGTTGCGTGGTGAAGGCGCGCTCGCTTCAAACTTACAATACCCTTTTCCGACCGCGGCAGTCGCCTCCAACGCTGTCAACGGATCTTCATTCGGTTTGGCCGACAACGCGTCTAACCATGCGTTACAAAAGCACAACACATCGGGACGTTCCAGCACCGCATCGTAACCCTGCGAACCGGCCAGCCAAGCCCCAATCGATCGAAGTTGTCTTCGCCTTGGCCCTGACAACGTTCCAGCCAGTGAACGGACTTGCTTTGCCATCACCGACCGAGATCGATCAATGGACTCCCAGTGGATTTGGAGCGAATTTGAATAAGGAATTTCTTCAGCTGAATTATTCATGATGGGAGCCCTGCCTCCACTAAATCTCGAATCAAACCGATCAAGGGCCCATAAACCAAAAAGCCATAAGCCACCGCCACCCCACCTCCAACAATCGTAAGTACCACCACTGGAACGACCGTCCTCGCCCGCTCGAAGATCATTGCAGCCTTTAGAGACCAATACTGACTGAGTATTTG
>CAZXXY010000321.1:0-1589 GCA_964644755.1 uncultured Hyphomonas sp.
AAGACAATATGTTCGTGAGAAATTTAGTCTCTTGTACAGACAGTACTTCCGATACGGTTTTTGGAAAGCGACTGTAGTAAAAGATCACCCACGCAACTTTAAACTTCGCCAAGCTATACCATTAACATTTTTTACAGCGTTAATTCTGAGCTTACTTTTCACACTGGTAAGTAGATGTCCTTTCTTAATCTTAACGATTAGCTACTTCACCTTAATTTTAATCGCCCCATTCAAATTAAAACCTACTAGCATCAGCGAATCATTAAGGATTAGCCTAGCTATCGGGATAATTCACTTAGCTTGGTTTATTGGGTTTGTAACAGGCATTTGCACAAACATAAACGAAACTGAAGATAACAATGGGGAGTAACTGCGAGGCACAAACGAAAACGTCTTAAGCTGTGCCAGCGCAGTGCACTCCTCAACAAATAAAAGTAACATCGCAAAGCAAAATCCAAGAAAGCCGAAATCGGCCAATTTTGCATACAGCTACATTAAAATTTCTCGAACGGAATCTGCCACAAACAGCGCCTCGTCGTCAGTCATCCCATGGTGGACCGGTAGTGCAAGAATATTGGCACACAAGGATTCTGTGACCGGCAATGACTGCTCGCCATACTTTTCAACAAACACGGGCTGTTGATGTAAACCACGCGGATAGTGGATACCCGTAGATATACCCTTATCTCCGAGTTTAGTTGCTAAATCATCACGATTTATTTTGGTAACCGAGGGGTCTACCGTAACGCAAAACTGATGATAAGAGTGCTCGCTATTAGGAGTTTCAGTTTGAACATGCACTCCATCGATGCCTTCAAGGCCCTCGCGCAATATTTTCCCATTAGCTCTTCGACGAGAAATCATTGTAGGCAATCGTTTCAACTGTTGACGACCAATAGCGGCTTCCACGTCGGTCATTCGATAGTTCAGACCTAATTGAGTGTGCAGATACTTTCCCGTCGCTCCGTGCTGACGAAAGTTCTTCATGTGTTGGTAAAGATCTGCGTCTCTAGTTGAGACCATACCTCCTTCGCCAACAAACATGTTCTTGGATGGATAAAAAGACCAGCAAGCGAGCCCATCATATGCGCCAATATCTTTTCCGCCATAAGTAGTGCCATGCGCCTGAGCGCTATCCCACACGACTTGCAGATTGTTACGGCGCGCAAATTCTTGAACTCTATTAATATCACCACTATTTCCAAACAAATGGACGAAAGATATAGCTTTGGTCTTATCACTTAACTTTTTTGCAGCGTCATCTAGGTCCAACAAAAATGTATCTGGATCAACATCGCATATTATCGGTTTTGCTCCCACAAATTCGAGCATACTTGCCGTCGCTATAAACGTAAACGAGGGCACAAGAACTTCATCACCTGGCTCTAAAATTGCATTATAGGCCATGTGCAAAGCCGCTGAACCATTGGAATTTGTCAAACAATGAGAAGCGCCTACATAATTTGCAAACTCTTCTTCAAAAGCGCTGCATTGAGGCCCTTGACGCAAGCCACCGGACTTCAAAACTTCAGTCGCTGCATTAACTTCTTCTTCAGTTAATTTAATCTCTGCTATATTAATATTCATAT
>CAZXXY010000322.1:0-1576 GCA_964644755.1 uncultured Hyphomonas sp.
GATCCACCGACTTACTCCAACAGCAAGCGAACGAAAAACGACTGGGAGGTTCAGTCGGGGTATCTGCCGATTTTTGAACGTTTGAAAACCATCGTCGCTCCTCAGGGCGTCGTGTATTTTTCAACGAACTTCAGACGGTTCAAATTTGATGAAGAATTCGTCAAATCGCTGGGTTTCGAAATCCGTGAAATTAGCAAAACGACCGTCCCAGAAGACTTCCGCAATCGACGCATTCACCGTTGCTGGCGGTTGGTGCGAACGTAGTGCCGGTGGTCGCGATTGCAACGCGCGTTGGCCTTCTCTTGTCCTGTGATCCTCTTGCTATCCGAAAGAAACGCCATACACTAGGCTCTGTCCCTAAATACTGAGCGGCTTGCCGCTCACATTCTGGGACTCGATTTTTAAAGGTTAGAGCCTAACGTGGTAGCGGAAGTAGCGTCTTCTAACGTTCCGCATTTTTCGTGGTGACTGAGTTCAAAACAGAGCGATTTGGAAGTCTGATATGGGTAAAACGGTAGCGTTGATTCTTGGTGGCGGTCAGGGCACACGTTTAGCTCCGCTGACTGCGATTCGTAGTAAACCGGCGGTCCCGTTGGCAGGAATGTACCGGCTGATCGACATTCCGATCTCTAACTGCATCAACAGCGGCATCAATCGAATTTACGTGCTGACTCAATTTATGTCAGTTAGCTTGCACTCACATATTCGACGCACCTATTCGTTTGACCATTTTCGTGGCGGCTTTGTCGAGTTGCTCGCAGCTCAAGAAACTCCCAGCAACGAATCGGATTGGTATCAAGGCACTGCCGACGCAGTTCGCAAAAACTTGGACTACTTCAATCAACCGGGGATCGACCATGTGGTCGTCTTGTCAGGCGATCAGTTGTATCGGATGGACTACGAAAAACTGATTGAAGCCCACAAAGCCAGCGGTGCCGACGTGACGATTTCTTGCATGCCCGTCTCACGCGAAGACGCCAAAGGGTTTGGTGTAGTTCAAGTTGAAGACAATGGTCGTGTGGTTGACTTCGTTGAAAAGCCAAAAACCGATGAAGCGATTGAAGCGGTGTCGACTGACACTGAGTGGATCAAATCACGCGGTGTCGATCCCAAGGGTCGGGACTGCATTGCCAGTATGGGGATCTATGTTTTCAATCGTGACCTGTTGTTCGAAATGCTCAGTGGATCAACCTATACAGATTTTGGCAAAGAAGTTTTTCCCGCCACGATCAATTCTCATCACGTCAACATGCATTTGTTTGATGGATACTGGGAAGACATCGGTACGATTCGATCTTTCTATGAAGCTAACTTGAATCTTGCGGCTCCCAACGCCGAGTTTGATTTGATGGGCGCCGCGGCGCCAATTTATACGCGTGCCCGCTTTTTGCCGCCGACTCGGATGGCGAAAGCGACCGTTAACGATAGTTTGATTGCCAATGGATGTGTTATCGGCGAAGGAGCGGTGATTGAGAATAGCGTGATTGGTTTGCGAACAATCATTCAACCGAACGTGGTGATCAAAAACTCGATCGTGATGGGCTGTGATTTTTACGACGCTCGTAAAACGCCGCGA
>CAZXXY010000323.1:0-1570 GCA_964644755.1 uncultured Hyphomonas sp.
CGTGGCCACGTGATTGTTCGTCGCGTTTGACTCTCGGGTAGGCTGCTTGAGTGCGCCAGCAATGGCGTGCCTAGATAAATGATCGTCGCCGCTGGTTCGCCAGCGGAACAAGACCCGGCTTACGACCAACTCGGCTTTTTTAACAATGTGGCGACAGTTGCCTCTGGCCTGTCATGTGGCGCAGCCGGTTGGTAAACAGTGGGATAGGTTTTGTTTTTCGCAGCCGGTTGGCGTACAGGAGTTCTTTAAAAAAATTGTTTGGGATAGGTGCTTCAACCGGCTTCGCCTTCGGACAGGCCGGAGGCAGCTGTCACCACTTTTCAACCGGCTTCGCCTTCGGACAGGCCGGAGGCAGCTGTCACCACTTTTCAACCGGCTTCGCCTTCGGACAGGCCGGAGGCAACTGTCGCCACTTTTCAACCGGCTTCGCCTTCGGACAGGCCGGAGGCAGCTGTCACCACCTAAAGTTCCATACTTGGAATCGCATGCCCCGCTGGGATGCCGAGTCTGGCGCGGATAGCGGATGATGAAAATGGCCAAAGTTCTGGTTTGTTGATTAATCCAGCTTTGACTGGATTCATTTCGATGTAATGAATGATTCTCAACAGCTCTTCGTCGTCTCGCACCAAGTGGTCATAGGTTTCATCTTGCCAAAAGGTGCCCGACTTTTGTTGTATTCGATTGCACATGGTACTGGTGTAACTCTGAATGCTGTGTGAAATCGCTTCGCGAGGAGTGCGACAATTGGCCTTGTTTCTTTCGCTGATGGCTAGTTTTTCCGACCAAGCGTCGTCGGGTAAGAATAGCCAGTGGTGATGGCTGGGCATCACGACAAAAGCAAACAGTTTGTATCGCTGACTCGCGAAATGCAAAAGCGCGTTGGCCACGATTTTCGCCAGTCGAGGATCACTTAGATGAGTGACTGGGCAATTGCCGTCTAACAATTCATCAACTAACTTGAAGACAAGTTTGTTTTTCGTGGTAGCCCATTGCTGGGCGGGCATGTTGGCGGGTGTCGGTCGCGAGTCAAGTTCCTTGCGAAAACGATAAATTCGTTTGAGTCCTGCTGCAGGGATACTGCCTGCCAAGCAACCGGTAATGAAATACGGTTTGCCGTCGACATCGATATGCGGAAGCTTGCGTCGCCGAATGATCGCGTTGTCAGACATGATTTCGTGGGAGAAAAGAAAGTGGCGACAGTTGCCTCTGGCCTGTCATGTGGCGCAGCCGGTTGGCAAACAGAGGAGAAATTCCATTGTGGTGGAGAACAGTTTGAATATCAAGAATTTTCGCCAGGAAGATTCTGGGAGAGCCTTTTTGTTGGTGGCAGTGGCGGAAATGGAGGGATTTCAACCGGCTTCGCCTTCGGACAGGCCGGAGGCACTGTCGCCACTTTTCAACCGGCTTCGCCCTTGGACAGGCCGGAGGCAGCTGTCGCCACCTTGTTTTTAAGGCGCGTCGATATCGTCGTCAGACAACTCAGTTTGCCAAGAGTGCAACATTTGCAACGCAGACAATGGAGTCAGTTCATCGGCGTCTAATGCTTTGATCTTGTCGACCAGCGGATGAG
>CAZXXY010000324.1:0-1569 GCA_964644755.1 uncultured Hyphomonas sp.
GCAATGTTGTCTAGGTTTTGCTGCTGCTTGTTGTTTTGTTCTTCGTTTTCTTTCTGCTGCTGCAGTTGAGCGGCTTTGTCGAGGTTGCCGTCAGCTTTGGCTTGTTGGATTTGTTTCTCTAAGTCTTCGATTTTCTTTTGGCGCTGTTCTGCCGCCTGTTTCATTTTATTGGCTAGGTCTTGGAGATCCTTTGCAACCTGCTTAGCTTCAGCTTTGGTCAGTTTGCCTTCCTTGAGTTTCTTAGCCAGTGACTTAATGGCTTTGTCGGCATCTTCGAAATTACCTTCGGCCAGTGCGTTAGCAATCTTCTTAGCGACGCCTTTGCCAGCATCCTTAATCTTGTTTAGGTTGTCGCGGAAACTCTTGCTGTCGCCCTTCGATTTTTGCTGGGCTTCGATTTGTTTTTTAATGTCGTTAAGCTTGACCAGCGCCTGTTTAGGGTCTCGGATTTTTTCGCTGTTGAGCTTGTCAAATTGTTTCGCGATTGCTTTGACATCCTCGCTGGCGTTTTCGAGTCCTTTGGCTTCAAGTTGCTCGCGAGCTTGTTCCATTTTTTTCTTGAATGCCTCAACTTTAAGTTTCTTCGTTTCTCGTTCCAAAACTTCGTTTGCATCGCTTGCTTTCGCCTGTAGTTGTGCGTCGGGCAAAAACAGCAACAACCCGATGATGGCCATGGGGATCAAAGGCAATAGACCACTCCAGCGTGGACGCAATTCAAACTTCTCAGCAACTTCGATCGTTTCAACGCGTCGCTGAGCATCCTCGATCAGGGCTTGGCCGACTTGTCCTTCGGCGGCTTCGGAATCGATTGAGAGGGCACTTGAAACTCGCTCCTTCAAGCCAAACCGATGGTCGACCTCGGTGGCGACGTCTAGTCGAGAGAGAAGTTTACGGTAAGTGAAAATCCCGGCGAATAAAAATCCAATGACGATCGAGCCTAGAATCCACGAATAGATCCAAGCGTCTTTGTGGTCTTGTGACTCAAGGAATCCAAGGTGCCAAATCTTTGGAATTGCAATGCCGATCACTGCGCCTAGCAAGCTGATGAAAGCCGCCCAAGTCAGAATCGAAAAGAATTGACCGATGGCCAAGCGACGTTGTGCAGTTGAGACTGCTTTGTTAATTTCGTTCATCGAAAGCTCCAGTGCCAAGCGTCAGTTTGGAAAATCAGCCGGTCCGCCAGTTTCGCTCAACCGGTTTTGTGTCTCTGCTATGTAATTATAGCTTATCAGACGAAACGCCACGGTTATACGACGATTGACCACCATTGGCGGGGCTAGTGGTTGGTTTAAACTATATTTCGGTTTGAAAAAGCTATTATTTGCTGTTGGAAACTGGTTTTGACCGGTTAAGTGCGAATTTGGCACGAAATCGGGTTTTTTTAACGTAGAATTTCCGGGTATCCAACGGACGTCCGGGATTTTTTGTAAGACCGATAGCCGATAAGGCTCCTTAGATACCTAGGACGCAATCTGGCAGACGCCTGCCGGATTCAAAACATCTCATTCTGAATACATGTCGCAAACGCTCACATGGCCCGAAACTCTATCGGATCCCGAGCCGACGCAC
>CAZXXY010000325.1:0-1562 GCA_964644755.1 uncultured Hyphomonas sp.
GACATTGCTGTAGAACTTGCGATCATCGCAAAAGCTAACGTACTTCCCAATAGTATTTTGTTATTCATCGGTGCCTCCCAGCATCTTTTTTCCGGCCTGCCGCTTACTGTCTGGCAACCGAGTTTTTCCTCTTGGACTCATTTTGGCAGGAAATCAGTAGTAAACAATCCAAAACCATCCTAATAGTAGAAGAACGTCATCATTCATATTTTGTTGTTACATTTTTATCACAATTTACCTCACGATTGACAAGTAAATTTTGGGCGAAAATCAAAGCTATTCCATCATTTTTCAGCAATTATTTAGACTTCGTTTTGGCATTTTCGAAAATTTAATAAGTAATTGTTTTATCTAAATTTTTATTTCAATTCGGATCATTCCATTGAGGCGAAATCCTCTAGAATTTGTTGAGCCTTAACAGCCTTATTTTCAATCAAAATACAGCCCTTATTTACTTGCCGTAACGTAAGGAACACCTTTCCCTACGGCATCCCTTACGTCAACGTCATACAGCAGTCAAAATTTCGAAAATTTAAGCAAAATGATTCTGCAAAATGACGCGTTTTTCAAAGGCAAAAAGCCGTCATCACTCACCTATTTATCGGCTGGTACCCATGCAGGAAGAGGTGTCCCTCCGGTATAATGGTTTTCTGCTGGTGTTTCACGAAACAGCACGTAGACATCGATCGGATCAACATTGAGCGTCTCGTTAAGCAATGCAGAAATCGCATCAACCAACGCCTTCTTGCGCTCAGGCTCACGACCGGGGCGAAGGTCCACCTCAACCAGCGGCAAGCCATCACCAATCTCTCCATAGGCTTCGCGGATTGCCACATAATCATACTTGGTTTCTTTCGGCGCCAAGGTATCAAGGACAGCCTGCTTCACGCCTTCTCTGATCGTCTTCTTGGTTTCAACAGGCGTTCCAATTGGCAATTCAACACGAATGACAGGCATGATTTTCTCCCTATTTGCAAGAACAATTCTAAAGCAGATATTTCATATATCCAAGCCACCTGAGCGAAGTTGTTGCGGGGTGACATTGAACAATTGGCGAAACGCCCTTGAGAGTGCGGCGGCGTTTTCATAGCCAACTCGAATTGAAATTTCGGAGATTGGAAGCCGTGTATTCTCAACCAAATTTCGCGCGGCTTGAAGGCGGGTCTTTTTATAGATGCGGCCAGGTGGATCACCAACCTTGCTTAAGAACCGCCGCTCCAGTGTCTTCACACCAAGCCCTGTTCGTTGTGCGATTTCACGATTGGAAAGCGGCGTTTCTAAATTCTCCTGCATCAATTGCATGGCACGAAAAACTGCGGATTGAGGCGCGCCATGCTGATTGTTCCCTTGGGTCGATTGCGCTGCTTGCATGAATAACGCCCCAACATCCAACCGCAAAACCTCCCCGTGCTCCTCGCCGATGAGACGCAAAGCCAAATCAAAAGCGGCCAATGCGCCGGCGCAGGTGATGACGTTTTTGCCAACAACAAAACGCTCTTTGGCAGTCTCAACTGATAAAAACTGCTCGCTAAAACTATCAAAAATATCCCAGTGAATGGTTG
>CAZXXY010000326.1:0-1546 GCA_964644755.1 uncultured Hyphomonas sp.
AGCTGGCTCTGTTTCTCTAAAACCACGAACTGATAAGACCATAACAATTATCGGTCAATGCAGCCAATGTGGCACCCCTCAAAACCAAACGGGATCGTTGGCCAAGCTTGAAGAGATTCAGCACTCCTTCTGTCTACCACCGCAAGCAGTTCAACACCTAATAGGGTGCAATGATACCAGCGGTAGTGACAACATTATCCCCTTTTCAAAATCCAATTCAAATTTTGAGGAAAATCAACCTCAATTATCAATGCTTGAACTCATGAAGAGCAAGCACAAGTAGCAACGCCTTTAATCAAGACAAATCAATTTTATCAAATTTAAGAAAGTAGAAGAAAATGAGAAATTTAGCGAATGAACAAATTAAACAAACCTATTTTGAGTTCTTAAAACACGTAGATGGTAAATCACCTAAGACCATCATTCAGCATGAAAAATCCATTTTGAAGTTTGAGAAATCTATTGGCTTCAAAAATTTTAAGACTTTCGATCAAAAGCAAGCAATTGCGTTTAAGAGCTCTTTCAACGAGAAGAAACTATCCATCTCAACAATTGCCAGCACCATTAATCAAGTAAAGCGCTTCTTTGGATGGCTGCGACTGCAACATGGATATAAGCGAAGCATCAAGGACAATGATATTGGGTACTTTAACTTATCAGATAAAGACAAACGGGCTGCTAGCGCCCCAGCAGATAAACATTATCCATCATTGAAGCTCATAGAGCGGGTTGTTCAAGCCATGCCTCATGAAACAGCAATAGAAAAGAGAAATCGTGCCATCATTGCGTTTACTGCAATTACAGGCATACGCGATGGGGCAACAATCTCTTTAAAACTCAAGCATTTTGATGCTGGCCAAAACCTTGTCCTTCAAAATCCAAAAGAAGTAACGACCAAAGCAAGTAAGCGTATCGATACTTTTGTTTTTCCGCTAAGCGATTTATTAGAAGATATCTTCCTAGAGTGGGTGCAATACCTGCAAAATGATTTGGCATTCTCTAATCATGATCCCCTCTTCCCAAGAACGGCGGTTAAACATGATGAAAACTTATGCTTTGCAAAAAGCGGCTTATCTAAAAAACATTGGACAAGCGCAACGGCTCTGAGAGCAATCTTTAGGAAAGCTTTTGAAGCTGTTGGCGAAGAGTATTATGGCCCCCATTCATTTCGACACATGATTGTCTCAGAAGCTTATTCAAGGAAACTATCTCATGCAGAAATAAAAGCTTGGAGCCAGAACCTTGGTCATGATGGGTTGTTGGTGACATTGAACAGTTATGGAAAGCTCTCTGTTGAAGAGCAAGGGAGACTAATAAGAAAAGCTGACTGATAGCGGAAGCGTGAGATAAAAATGAGTGTAGTTAAGCCTAATGGAAGATTGAAATTCTAAGGAATTAGCCATTCTTACAAAGATCGATCATAGCTCCAAAAACCGTTACAAGCTCAGCGAGATTACAAAGTTTATCGGCAAGCGGGTAGTGCTGATATTTGTTGCATTGCAAGACATCAGGCTTCATTCTTCAACAAGCAGACATTTACTGCTGC
>CAZXXY010000327.1:0-1542 GCA_964644755.1 uncultured Hyphomonas sp.
ACTGTCGCAAATGAGATCGACGTGCTCACCCATGATGCCGACCTGATGAAACAACACGGCAAAAACCTTGCGGAACTGTTTGGGCGCTGGCGGGAATACCTCACGAGCCCTGCATTGAAAGAGCTGGATGAGTGGGTTTCAATTATCAGGAGTCAAACCAGTTGAGCGAAGGCTGCCCCTGGCCTGCCCTCTTGCCAAAAGCGGGCGGGAGGGCTTTTGTAACAGCTCATATCGTTCACCAAAGGCCCTGCCATGACCAAAGCCATCCTTCTCGCCAGTGCCTGTTTTGTCGCACTCTCGGCCCAGACCGCTGAAGCCGAGCGCATCCGGATCACTGGCGGCAATGTCATTGACGTCACCAGCGGAGAGATCACGGCTGCCGATATCATCATCGAGGAGGACCGCATTGTCGCCATCGGGTCGGCGCGGGACACGCGCGCAGAAGCCACCGACCGGACCATCGACATGGACGGTGCTTACATCTTACCCGGTCTCTCCGACAGCCATGTTCATCTGACCAGCCGCGCGGACGTGCACGGCTTCAGACGCCTCACCGTGTCTTCGCAAGCAGCAGCCATTTCCGGCGTCGTCCATGCCGAGACCACTTTGCGCGCAGGCTTTACCTCGGTGCGCAATCTGGGCGGTCCCGCCTTTGCCGATGTCGCCTTGCGCGACGCGATCAATAGCGGCGAGATTGTCGGGCCCCGCATGCTGGTCGCCGGACCCAGCATCGGCATCACGGGGGGGCATTGCGACAATAATCTCCTGCCGTATGAATATGGCGTCACCTCCGGCGGCGTCGCCAATGGCCCCTGGGGCGTGCGCACCAAAGTCCGCGAGAACATCAAATATGGCGCCAGTGTCATCAAGTTTTGCGGCACCGGCGGTGTCCTGTCCAAAGGCACCAAGATCGGCGCCCAGCAATTCACCCAGGAAGAAATGGACGCGATTGTCGACGAGGCCCATTTGCTCGGCGTCAAAGTCGCCGTTCACGCCCACGGCACAGACGGCATCCGCACCGCGCTCAATGCCGGTGTGGACAGTATTGAGCATGCCAGCCTGATTGATGACGCAGGCATCGCGCAGGCGATAGAGCAAGGCACCTATCTGTCAATGGATGTGTACGTCTCCGACTTCATCCTCTCCGAAGGCGAAGCGGCGGGCATTTTGGAAGAGAGCCTTGCAAAGGAACGCACGGTTGGCCGCGCCCAGCGCGAGCGTTTCAAAGCGGCGGTCGAAGCGGGCGCGAACATCGCTTACGGCACAGATGCGGGCGTCTACACCCATGGGCTGAATGGCCGCCAGTTTGCCTATATGGTCGAATGGGGCATGACCGAGCTGCAAGCCATTCAGGCCGCGACCATCGGCAATGCAACCCTGTTTGGTCTTGAGGCCGACACCGGCTCGCTCAGCGTTGGCAAATATGCCGACATCATCGCTGTTGACGGCAACCCGCTTGAAGATGTCAGCGAGCTTGAAAGCGTCGATTTCGTGATGAAGGGCGGCGTGGTTTATGTCGGCCAAGGCGCGGACTAGCGGATG
>CAZXXY010000328.1:0-1541 GCA_964644755.1 uncultured Hyphomonas sp.
AACCGCTCACGCCATATGGTCGAGCGATAGACTTCCCCGCGATAAAGGTGAGCCAACGCGCCAATTTCCTTAGCGCCCGCAATCGGTTCAATCGGATCAAGATCATCAGTCATTTGCGCACTAAACAATGAGTCTGTTTGAAGCGCAAAACCGCATGCATGCCGGATGAAATCTGGTTGAAGCATCGCATCACCTTCGTGTGAACCGCATTGTCACTGGCCTGCGAAGGCCTAGTCTGACAAAAAAAAGACGGGAGCTATTGCAATGTACCGATTGGTCTTCCTCACTTTTATCCTGTGCGCAATGATCACGGGTCCCATTCTCGCCCAGGAAGGTGATAGCTCTGCGAAGCCCCAAACGGAGGCAGAAGACTGGGCTGATGACGCCTACGAACGCGGCGCCTATCTGGTAAAGAGCCTTGGTGTTGACACAGACTGGCCATTGATCTGGATGCAGGTTGAAGGAGAGCTTCACCTTATGCTCCTTGATACAGGTGCGCCCAATTTGCATATCATAGAAGAAAAGTTTGAAGGCATTTTAACGCCTTTGGATGCGGTAGATACTTTGTTGGACAAAGATATCCGGCAACGGATTGAGCCTCTGATCCTGTCATCTACTACGGATTCAGAAGCCACATACTCATCTGGAATCTCTTACAGTTTTAGCTGGAAGAATTTTGGTCTGCCTGATTTTGTAGAGCCCGCCATATCCGGTATACTGCCCGTGTTTAGATGGGAGGGGAAAATCGCCGCTATTGAGCGCAACCAATCTCTTGGGCTTCTCGCTTTTTTACCGTCACCTGTAAATCAACCCTTTGAACAGGCAGCCGTGTTTAACGTAGAGCTTGTTGATGATTGGGCGATGATTACAGAAATTCCCTTGCTGCTTGGCGGCAAAGACGAGCCGGAAGTCTTCAAACTTCTGATTGATACAGGGGCTGAGGGCGGCATAAACATCAAAAAATCAGAACTCCCAAAAGACATTCTATTAAATCACCTTGCTGAAGAGACAAGCGTCACCATTTTGGGCGGCAAAGAAGAAACCCCTACCCAGACAACTCACCTCTCTCTTGGATCAGATTTTATCGAAGTTTCACTTGATGCCGTTGAAGGATTTCCAGAGTTTTCCGATGGGGTCGAAGCAGATGGTATTATTGGCTCAAAAACCCTCAACAAATTCAATTATGTAATAGATGCGGAGGCAGGCCAGCTCATTCTGGATTTATCAGGCGTCGACTTTGATGACCCTTCCGCACCCAATAATTCCAGAATCGATGATATTCACTACCGCCTCCTACCCCAAACACTGTCCACTGCAGACTGGAACGGCTACGTCGTCATCGAGCCGGGTGATTGGGGCTACCAATACGCACTACAAAAGCGCGACATCATTTACGAGATAAATGGCCAACGCGTCGCACCTTCAAACTACGACACACTGGGACAAGAGCTTTACTGGCCCGACGCACCTATATACGTCTGCTGGGCGCGTCCATTATCGGCTGAACCTTCACCATCAGATTACGACACGTTCTGTCATAC
>CAZXXY010000329.1:0-1539 GCA_964644755.1 uncultured Hyphomonas sp.
CGCCGGATTCCTAATCCGGAGGCCACAGGTTCAAATCCTGTCGGGGACGCCAATAAAACCCATTAAAATCAATAATATACAGTAGCATAGGGCGTTCTGAAGGTCCATAGAATTTTACGGAAAGTAGCAACGAGGTAGCAGGTGCCTTTTAAGGCAGGTTATTGAATGTGTGGAGGGGCTTGCGGGAAGAGCAGGGATAGTTCGGGATCTAGTTCCCAAATATCGATATAGCACCGTCCATTACCGAGGCTGTTCCAATAGCAACCGCTGCATTCGCGAGGTATGGTTTGAAGTCGATAGCTTCAACACTGCTCTTTTTCAAAGTTTGATAAACTAGAATACCCGATGTGACGAATAGCGATGTTATCATTCCATCGGTAACTTCCCGAAAGAACCCTTCGCCTTGTAAATCATACAATCGCTCGGTGACCTCATGCGTGAGAACCGCATTGCTCAATCCAGAACTATTTATTCCGTCTAGTACTGATGCCATTTCTTCTGTCACCAAGATTTCAGTATCTGGATAGCGTTTCAAGTGCTCATAAACCAAAGTTGGGGAGCTCACTGCCTTCAGTTGGACTTCCCTTACAACTTCTCCATCCATATAAAATTCAATGTCTGCCCCGGGATGATTTGTTGCTTCCATGACCGCAGCACTAACATCGCTGCTATCTGCATTATGCATCTCTACAAATAGCATTTCATGATAGATTCCCTTGGTGTTTGAGATGACACCCTGAAGCTGTTCAAGCGATAAACCTTTTAGATAAGCAGACAACTCTTCAATGCTGGCATTTTCAAGCTCATTCGTTGAACGCCGTAGAGCATCCAGAACGATGCCTTGCTCAACGTTCCAGTTTGAATATTCGTCTTCCAACAAGCGTTGAACCGTTACCGCGATTGTGACTGATGCCAAAGAAGGTTGGACCTGTTTAAGCTCACCAGAAGAACCCATCAATCTCTGCCACATGCGTTTGAGCCAGGACGTTCGTTGGAGGCGCGTTGCCACTGGTTTTGAAAGGTTTTGGACATGTTGAGCTAGAGTCCCACAGTGAACTCTAAGTTGTTGTTGATACTTAGGCTTCAACGTGCATTGGAAATCGTCAGTACCATCAACCGCCTCCGGCTTCCTCTCCCAAACGTCAATGTGCTTTCCAATACGAAGAAGCAGGGGCTTCAGGCCTTCGTGGGCATAGATCCGAAGTTCGTTTGAACTGGGGTCAGCCATCTCTTCTTGCTTTATAGCGTACAGGGGGCGCAGAAGGTTGTCGGCACCAAAGAGTATTTCATCTTCAAATGGGAGGAGTTCGCCAAGCTTGCGGGATTGACCGAACAATTTTGGTATAAGGTACTTTGTCGCCATCAACCCACCGGCAACTCCGGCTGCAGGCAATATAAGAGCACCCGCTGCCATTCCGCCGCCTACCAATCCGCCGATCCATGCGAGTGTCGCGCTTGTGGCGGCGGCTCCATGTAAGCCGCCTATTGCTGCCCCAGTTCCGGCTGTTCCAAAAGTCGAAACAAGTCCAAAAATTGTAG
>CAZXXY010000330.1:0-1531 GCA_964644755.1 uncultured Hyphomonas sp.
CGACATATCACTGGACGTTCGAAGAAGACTTGCTCCGATATCAAACCCTCGGCTACGACTCGATTGGAATCTGGCGCCAAAAGATCGATGACTTTGGGCAACGTAACGCAATCGACATGCTGTACGACAGCTCGCTCACGGTATCCAGCCTCAACTGGGCAGGTGGGTTCACCGGCAGTGACGGTCGCAGCTATGTCGACGCAATTGACGATGCGATTGACGCAATCAGCTTGGCCGGCAAATTGAACGCAGAAACTTTGATCGTTCATCCCGGCGCCCGAAACAACCACACCAATTCACATGCTTTTCGATTACTTGAATCGGCACTGACGCAACTGACTCCGGTTGCGGAAGACTACGGCGTCAAGCTTTCGATTGAACTGATTCCCGGATTTGTCGAATCGCCTTGGACATTCGTTCACTCGTTCTCACAAATAGATCAATTGCTCGATAGCTTCGCGCCTGAGCAACTTGGGCTAGTGTTGGATTTGTATCACGCGGGACTCAACCACCCCACGCTGGAACGACTTGGGCTGTTTGCCGATCGGATCAATCTGGTTCAACTATCGGATCGAATCAGCTCTGCTACGATCGAAGAAAATCGCTTGCTGTTAGGGCAGGGCTCAGTTGATCTGGTGGCATGGATCACGAAATTGGACGCCTTAGACTACACCGGTCCAATCGAACTGGAACTTCACGGGGCTGGAGTTGAAGGCATTGATTACTTTGAACGCCTTGATCTCTCGTACGACTACTTACGGCACCAATTACCAATCCAACCGGTCCGGCCGAAAGCCAAACAAAGCCTTCCGACGGCTCCACTTCGATTGCCCGAGTGAACCTATTTTGATGGTGTTGTGTCATCGTCGCTGGTGCGACTGTTAGCGATTTCCCCCTTGGTTTACGCCATGGGCGCCAACCAATTCCCCATTCGGGTTTCAAGTGAGTGCCATTGCCCTGCAAGCAGTCGGCAAAATCGAAGAAGTGGCAAAGGATCTGAATTTTGCCACCTTAAGATATCGACCGCCCTTTCCAATCAGCCGGAAATCAGTTCGGGGCTCGTATTTGAAATGATCACTCCCCACCTGCCGATCCACAAAACCAATGTTAAGCATTAGCGACACGATCGTCATTCCTCGCTCTGAGCTTCAACTGTCGTTCTCACGTTCGCCCGGTCCGGGTGGGCAAAACGTCAACAAAGTGAACTCGAAAGTCACGCTACGCTGGGACATCCGTAAAACCCCATCCTTGCCTCCGGCGGTCAGACAGCGGTTCCTTGCCCGGTTTGGAAACCGTATCAATAAAGATGGCCTATTGATTCTTACCAGCCACCGATACCGAGACCAACCACGGAACGTGGCGGACGTTCAGGAAAAACTACGCCAGCTGATTTTGCTGGTTATTGCGGCCCCCAAAAAGCGAAAGCCAATCAAGCGTTCCAAAGCGGCCAACCGAAGGCGTCTGGAGCAAAAGCGCCAGCGTTCAGAAAAAAAATCACAAAGAGGCAGTATCCGTTTTCACAACTAGTGCT
>CAZXXY010000331.1:0-1528 GCA_964644755.1 uncultured Hyphomonas sp.
GTGTGTGAACTTTCTCATTAAGCATAGTCGTGGCGACGGTGTGCTTTTTGCTGCGAAACCCCGGCTTGTCGATAACAGTATCCACGAGACGAACCTCCAACTGTTCAGGGAGTTGGTGGTGCTCTTGTGGGATCACCCAGTCAAGGCGTTGCGGCTTGAGCCAGACGGTTGTCCGCTGGCGTCGATCGATGCGCGTTGCCCCCAGAGGATCCTCCGGGCGTTTGTCATAGTTCTTCATCACAATGTGAACGCGCTTGTGCTGGCAAGCAGCCACCAACCAATAGGTGCAATAGAAGCAGTCCGCGACCAATGTGCCTCCGGGTTGAACTTTATCGAGCATTTGCCAAAGCAGATTAGTGTGAGGCAAATCCCGTGCCGAACAGTATTGGCTTTAGCGATAAGTTCTTAGCTACCCTTAAGATGGTGAAGCAAAAGGGGGAATCCAATCGGGACACGTTGAGAGTGAAATGGTTCGCAGTTAGTTCAGCACTTGATCCAGATATTACTTGATCGTGATATGGAAGCCGTTAAACTATGATAACGCCGCGCAACACCGCGACGGCCTGATGATTGAATTCGTTTGAGTGATGACTCATGGCTGGTCGTTCAAGATTTCTCCTGCACAACAAAAAGAGATCTGGTCATCGGGTGTGAAAACACCGTTCTTCGGCAAGCGAACCTCAGTCAAAAGTTGTCTGCGTGGTCTCATTGAGACAGTTATGTTCGATTTTTTCTTCATGAGGCGGGACGATGAAAAGATACAAACGAGGGTTTACTCTGGTTGAGTTGCTGGTTGTGATCGCGATTATTGGGATCTTGGTTGGCTTGCTCTTGCCGGCCGTTCAACAGGTTCGCGAGGAGGCACGAAGGGTGCAGTGCCTTAACAACATTCGACAAGTCGGGCTTGCAGCAATCGCTTTCGAGTCTGCGAGAGGCGCGTTTCCGACGATGGGTCTTCATTGGGAGTCGAGGTTCTGGGACATGGATCCCGTTCAGTTTGGTCCAGACGCCACCCCCGGTTTGTCGCGGGAATCGGCCAGCTGGGCGTTCCAGATTTTGCCTCAGATCGAACAGGCGAATTTGCACGACTTACGTGAGGAATTTGGTATCTCCCGAACCCAGACACCTGACGGAACGTTCCTGTCCGAGAACGTTGTTCCAACGTACGTGTGCCCCACTCGGGGCGAAAGGTTCTGGACGTTACCCAATGGGATAAGATGGGCTGCAGGGGATTATGCAAGTCCGGTTTTCGATTGGCTCTCTACCAGAGACGTGATCGGCATCGAACGCGTTGGGCAAGACTACCTAGAGGAAATCAGCCTGCAAGTCATCGTTCGCGGCGGAATCGTACGGGAGAACGGATCAGGTAACTTCGCCACAGTCAACATCGATTTCGACAGTGTAGGACCTTTGGAAAAATGGAACCGCGTGTCGTACCGAGACATTCTCGATGGGTCTTCTTCGACACTCTTGTTCTGTGAAAAGTCCGCCTACGCGCCCTTGTACTCGATCGATCTGACGACCACGG
>CAZXXY010000332.1:0-1525 GCA_964644755.1 uncultured Hyphomonas sp.
ACGCGGGTCATAACTGGCGTAGAGTCGACGCGGACATTAGCCCGACGCGAGCTGAGATCATCGATCGCACGGTCGAGTTTTATCTGAAGCACAAGTAGCCGGCGGTACCGCCTTCAGGCAGGCTTCCGGTCATCTAGCGAAAACAGCAACCAAAAAGCCCGCTCTCTTCGAGAATTCGGAAGTTATCATTTTAGCGGCTTCAAGCGGCGACGAAGTTGCTATCAGTTAGTTCTAGTTGTGATCGAACACCTAATGAAATTCGATCGCTTAATAGGTGAATCAATGACTCCTGCAAAACTTCCTCTGCTTCACGACCATCATACACACCCTTTGTTGTATGCGGCGTTCAATTCGGGCGTGGATCTTTCAGACGCGACTTCGTTCGAAGCAGCGGCCGATTTGATCGTGTCTGCTTCCAAGCGGCCACAGGCCCCCGAAATCATTGTTGCTCATCATTGGAAAAGCAATCAATTCCCGATCGACCAAAAACAGTTAGAGGGCTTGCCACCAATCGCGATCTTCAATTTGTCGTTGCATGGCGTACTAGTAAATGAAACGGCCAGAAGTTCCCTGATCAAACGATTTGGCGAAGCGGTGTCGAATCTCTCGGACCCGGATTGGTTTGAGCGAAACCTTCGTCATGTATTGAATTGGTTCGCAACCCTCGGTGGTTCGTCGGACGCATTGGCTGCGTTCTTTGAGCATCTGGAGCAATTGGGAATTGGTTCAGCGGAGGAAATGCTGTTGGTGGGCGAACAAGAAATCGAGTGGTTTGAGGAGGCTGGGCTTTCACATCGTACTAAATTCTGGGCGGCCCCTGAGACGTTCAATGAACTTTCTCCGTCGGCCCAACGAAAAGTGCATGGTTTAAAACTTTTTACCGACGGGGCCTTCGGGGCTTGGTCGGCGGCGATTTCTGATTGCTATCTTGGGCAGCCAGAAAATAGAGGAATGTTGATCTACGAAGATAAACAGTTGCAGCAAATACTGATCGATGGAGCAAAGATTCAAAGCGCGATTGCAATTCACGCGATCGGCGATGTCGCGATTGAGCAAACTATTACCGCGATCGAACAAACTGAAGCTCACAACAAGTTCGACCTCGTTCGTATCGAGCATGCTCAGCTGATTTCAGAAGCTCAAGCAATTCGCGCAAAAGAACTTGGGATCGTGTTGTCGATGCAACCCAACTTCAATAGCGATTCGAAGGTTTATGCCGATCGCTTGCCCCCTGCCCTGCTGGACGCGAATAACCCGTTTCGAATGTTGATCGATAAGGTTGGGTTCCAACCTGGAGATGACTTGATTTTTGGCAGTGATGGGATGCCCCACGGTGTTGAACATGGACTCAAAGAGGTGACAAAACCGGCTCGCAAAAATCAAAAACTAACGGTGGAAGAATTCCGACTCGGATACACCGGTTCATCGGCAAGTGATAGGGCTGCTGCAGTTGGGCGTTGATTACTTCTTCTGGTGATGGACGTTGCTGATTTTCAATAGACGGTTCGGGTGCTTCGCAAGATGG
>CAZXXY010000333.1:0-1522 GCA_964644755.1 uncultured Hyphomonas sp.
AACGCAGCGCGGTGGGCGGATAACATGGTTTTTACGCAAAAAGGCCATTTGGGGACACTCGTAAAGCTAAAGCAATCGACTTTGTGCCTGTCTCCAAAAATCCTTTTGTCCTCCGACACAATCAAACAGCTTGCCGACCGTGGTGTCCAAGCCGAGATGAATGCTGAAGGCGACATTGTTTCACTCCGCTTTTCTGGCAGCAGCTACGACGACTCTGCCATTGCCCAATTGGCAAAGCTTCGCGATCTCTCCTCAGTTGATATTTCCGATACTTCAATCACGCCTGCCGGCGCCGCCCGTCTGAGAGAACTCCTCCCAACGGTAACCGTCATCCACTGACGCTAGCTGCCAACATGTTTTTTACGCTAACGCCCTCGCTTTTTACTCAAGCCCAGATCACTTGGTATAATGTTTGGCGATTGGACATCTTTCGGTTCCAACGAAAACCTTCCGTTAGCCGCCGCAAATGAAATCAGACCGTCGCTATACAAACGCCTACGCCCAAATGGCTGACGGTGTTCAGACGACCGCCGAGTCGAAACTCAACCGCTCACTTACTGACGCTGAATGCAACGGGATACGTAACGCTGGCTCGCTGTTGATGCTTGAGTCGGTCGCGATGGTCATGGAACACGCAATGACTGCTGAAGAAGTGAATACGCAGCTCGCGGATGCAGTGGCAGCATTTCCGAGCCGACTGTCAGATGCTCTTAATGACGTCCAGAGTACACTTGAATCGAAACTCAACCGCCCTTTGAGTTCGGCAGAATCTGAACTGGTTTCTACTATTCCCAATTGCCTTGAGGCTATGTTGGCACTTCACAAAATTGAAGACGCAGGTTCAATATCCGACGCTACCGAAATCATGCCCTAGCGACTAACATGATTTTTACGCTTAGGCCTTCTGCGCTCTTTGGCAACGGGTCATCGGCTTGGTACAATTCTCGTAGTTCAGACATCGCTCGCTTCGTTCAGGGCGGTGTCTTAAAAACCTTCCGTTAGGCGTCCGCAGATTGACCGAGAATCCTTACGAGTCGCCGATGGCTCCCACGGCAACCACTCAGCGACGACGCTGGTTTCGTCGATACGCAATCGCATCAACTATTGCCATTGCTTGCTGTACAATCACGACTGCCCTGCTGTTCCTGCTTGGCGTTCTGACCTTTGCAGACGGCAATGTTTTGTTTGAATACGCGTCGTCACCATCGAATGCTGTACCGCTTGGATCCCCGACTATTTCAACGCACCTCTTTTACATCAACATATTCAGTGCGATCGTGATCTGGTGTGTTGCTGTCGTGCTAATACTTGCGGCCGTTAGCGGGTTTATCGCGTTTTGGCGGGGCAAAACGGTCGCCTAACATGTTTTTTATGCATATCCGCAGCTTCGTCCTTGGAGCGTGATTTGATTTGCAATGTCGGTCGCTTCGATTACGCGTTCTGGTTTGCCACGCCGCGGACACCTCTTCTGGTTTGGCGGACGATGAGATCGCAACACTGTCCGACGACATTTGGACGACCT
>CAZXXY010000334.1:0-1522 GCA_964644755.1 uncultured Hyphomonas sp.
CTACAGGTTCGAACCCTGTTCTGGGTATTTGACAGGCTGGAGGATAGAGGCAACAGGTAGCAAGCAAGTGATGCCCAGTCTAAAAAAAAGGTCCATCTGGGTTTATTGTGGGTATAGATCTATGGTCCGTCCCATGAAACACTCATTACCAAGACAACGGTCGCTTCATCAGTGGGTGCGACCCTGATGTATTCTGACACTAGCTCTTCATCGGTCATGACTTGTTCCGCTTGTTGGATATTGTTTTGCAAGGCAGGCACATCATTGGAGATTCTCTTTCGTGCCGTCGTCAAAGACGATCACTCGTTCGGGTATGCGTATCGCTCCAAGCCGTAGTTGGTGGGTACCATCGAAATCGTGTTCGATTCGTTCTTGGTATCGTTTGGCGACGCCGTAGTCGCAGCAGACTGCTGGGCCAGTTCGGGGCTCATCCTGGTTGAGCGAGTAATGGCCGAAGACCGTCAGGTTGTTACCTGGATCATCGTAGCCTTTCCACCATTTGACTCTTTCTTCGTATCGCATCTTTCCGGCTGCTTCGAAGGGGATGTCGACACTTTGTTCTGGACCTGAGGTTAAGAGTTTTACCGGGTTGTCGTTTTGGTGAAGGAGCCCGGTATCTATCTCGTCCGAACTATCTTTGTCACATTGGGTCTGGATACGCCGGGCATGTTGTTGAAAGACTTCAACCGCATCGAATTGTCCGCGTACTGCATCTACGCTTCTCTGATCCCAGTGAGCGTGTACGATTCGAAGCCCATCGCGTTCTAGTACTAAAGGAAGCCTTTGGAATAGATCTATCGTTTTGGCTCTGGCGGAGTCGTTGGCACCTTCAAAGGTTTGAGCGCACCGATATTCACGAGCGACTTGAAGTGAGTTTCTAGCTGTCGAGCTAGAGTCGGGGACGCAAACCTGACACCTACCTCGATGTTCATGTTTTGGGCACGTTCGGTGAAGTTCGCCGACGAGATGAATACTTCGCGTTCGTCCACGATAACGCATTTTGCGTGCAGTGATGCTCGCTTGGATCTGTCGGCTGCAATACTGCGCGGGTCGAAGTAGATGTTGGGAAGACGGCAGCCTTCAGGCCAGTGGTTTTTTACGAAATCGGCAGCAAAACGGCGTGTAACGATCGACTCATCATCGGTGTCCTGCTCCGGGGGGAGGTTCAAGTACATCGCGGCTTGAAGTTCCGGTACCTCATCCAGACGTTTACCAAGCTCCGCGAATATTTGCTGCCCCTGGTAGACAGAATATCCCACGACCACAACTGACGTTGTCGCTGTGCGAAATAATTCGCCTACCACCACACTCGTATCGCGGATGGTCGTTCCGGGTGCTTCTGGGCCAGTAATGACGAGACTCACCAGTTCGTCGATCGTTTTGTTTGACTTACGCCCTTCAGCCAAAGAGCCGATGAGGATCCCCGCCTGCTTGGGCGTAAAACCCTCGTCGTGCAGCCGATTCAATGATTCTAAAACCGTATCCACGCAACCGGGTGAGATATTGGTCCGGGCTACCAAAG
>CAZXXY010000335.1:0-1517 GCA_964644755.1 uncultured Hyphomonas sp.
CCTTCCGTCCAAGGTCGATCGGATACGGCTGACTCCAACTCCTGCGGGCAGTTTTAGCTCGCTTGAAAAGAGCGTCTTTCCGACGGCATTGAGTTCAACAATCGTTCTCAGCCCATCAAGGACGGAGATCTTTGTCTGACGTCCGGAAGAGGAGACAGAAATATTGCCGGGCTGCTTGAAGTCGCGGCTAACCCACGCCCGCCGCGCGACGAGTGCCGGCGACGACGTGCGAACAGGCAGGGTCTCCATTCCGGCCGAAGACGTGGCTGGATTCAAACTCAAGTGACGCGGTAAAAGCGACGACGCATCAACACGCACGAGCGCCGTTTTGTAGCGAGTCATAAATTGCTGATACTGGGACAGCATCTCGTCGGCCAGATTTTCTCCCGAAGCGACTCGTTTCATGGCCACTTGCAAATCGTCACCCCATTCGTCTCCCGTGATCGACGTGGCGAACTGGACTCGAGAATCTCCGTCCATCAACACCACCGACGGTAGGTCACGAATCGCTAACTGATCGCTGGCGGCAAGCTGTGGATCGTAAAACATTCGTAAGTTCGAACTGGCCATTGCGGCAGTCAGTTCGGGCCGGACAAGGTAAGGCTCCGAAGGTCCGGCAGCGAGTTCTGAATCGGAATAGATGACACCAATGTTGAACCGGTTTGTCGGAAGGTCATTCGCTAACGCTTCCAAACGCTTGATCGCGGAATACGATTTTTCGCCGCCCAGCCACAGCAGGGCCGTCGGCTTTCCGTCAAAAAACAATTGGTCTACAACTTTTCCGTTAGGCTGAGTCAACCGAAAATCATCCAGCACCTGCCCGATTGACTCAACCGGCAGCGACTGCGGCAACGTAACGAAGGATCGAACGGGCGAAGAGTTCTTGCGGGCTTGCAGTTGAAACGTTTTTGGGTCAATCGCCGAATCGATGGTGGCGTCTTCAAACCTTGCCAACAATTGCAGGTCGGTAATATTGGGAGCCGCCATAATTTGAGGATCGAGCAGCCTTAGCGGCAGACTCATCTGGACCAACAACCCCGTCGATTTGTCGATCCAAATATCGCACCCCAGCCTTTGAGCCAGCGATCGAATTACGTAGCACTCATGCGAACCGAGCGTTTCGTCAGCCAAACGTTCAACGCCAGAAGGACTTTGCAACCAGATGCACGGCAGCTTTCCAGTCAGCAGACTTAACGGCGCCGGGATCAGTTTCTCTCGAAGCGATTTGTCGACTTCGTTCAACGGCAGTTCAGAATAGCCTCCCAGAAAAACACGGGCGATAGGATCACGAAAGACTTGGTCGATCGGCGGTTGCCCGTTAGCCTGGTACGGCACCACCATTCGTTGTCCATCCAGATTGGCACTATCAATATCGTAGATGTAGCAACTGACCCGCTGCCCGTCTCCTTTGATGTGAGCCCCAAAAACTTCCATGGCCAGTTTGCCATCAGCCGACCAAGCCGTCGACCAGCGTTGGGGCTCTTCGGTCAGCAAGCCATCTTTGCGATAGCTGAGAA
>CAZXXY010000336.1:0-1500 GCA_964644755.1 uncultured Hyphomonas sp.
GTCACTAAATGCAAGTTTTTGTGTGTAAATCCGGCTAAGTACGGCAAGTTTGACGGTTTAAGTGACTGCAATTATACGCCTGTTGCCGGATATGATCCAAATGTCCGGCATGTTTGTTTCCAGCCCTCCGGCGTGTTCTCTTCCGATTTGGTGGACCGGTCTTTTTCCATCTCGTTTCGGACGCGGATACAATGAAATGAGTCGGGTCTTATTCGTGCTTTAGCAGGTGAAAAGGCTATTCTCTTGACGGAGATCAGGCTAAACAGAGCTTATGATCTATGCCGACCATAATGCCACGACCCTGATCCGCCCTGAAGCGCGGGAAGCCATGCTTGCAGCACTGGATTTGGGCGCAAACCCCTCTTCGGTCCATAAGGCTGGCCGTCAGGCGCGCGGGATTCTCGAGACAGCGCGCAAACAGATTGCCGTGGCAATTGGCGTTGCTGCGCAAGACGTTGTGTTTACCAGCGGCGGAACCGAGGCGAGCGCTTTGGTGCTGCATGGCCTGGCGCGTCAACTTGGCGGCAAGGTGACTTTGCTTTTGAGCGATCTTGAACATTCGGCCGTGCGTGAGAATGCGGCGAGTTGTGGCGCTGCGGTGCGCAAGATTGGCGTGACCCCGGAAGGGGTGATTGATCTGGCGGCGCTTGAGGCGGTGCTTGGCACACTAACCGAGGCGGATGGTATGCCGGTCTTGGCGCTGATGCTCGCGAACAATGAGACAGGTGTGATCCAGCCTGTTGCCGAGGCTGCAGCCATGATGCGCAAGGCTGGCGGCCTGATCCATTGTGATGCGGTGCAGGCGCTCGGCAAAATCAAGGTCAATGCCACGCTGCTGGGGGTCGATTATCTGGTTTTGTCGGCGCACAAATGCGGTGGCCCTATGGGGGTTGGCGCGGTGTGGATGCGTCGCGGGGCCCCGCTCAAGCCAGTGTTTTTAGGTGGCGGGCAGGAACGTAGCTTGCGATCGGGCACTGAAAATCTTGCAGGAATTGCTGGATTTGGTGCGGCAGCGGCGGCGTCTGTTGCTGGGTTGCCCAAAATGGCGGCGCTAGCTCCGCTCAGAGACGCGATGGAAAAACTGTTGAAGGTTGAAGCAGGCGTGACGGTTTTTGGTGAAAATGCAGACCGTTTACCGAATACGAGCTGTTTCGGGGCAGAGGGTTTCCGTGCCGAAACGCAAGTGATGGCAATGGATTTGGCCGGTGTGTGTATTAGTGCCGGGTCGGCCTGTTCTTCTGGTAAGGTGAAGACGTCTGGCGTTTTGGCGGCGATGGGCGTATCTGACGCACTTGCTTCTTGCGCGATACGCACCAGTTTTGGCTGGAACAGCGCGCCGGACGATTTTGAAGCGGTTGCGGACGCTTGGCTGAATGTCGCAATGCGCCGGAAGGCCGGATAGGAGATTTATCTGATGGAATGCTGTGGCGGACTGGACGAGCACGAAGACGATTGCAAGGAAATCAAGCCCAAGGAGGGTATTGAGCAAGGCACAGTTGA
>CAZXXY010000337.1:0-1498 GCA_964644755.1 uncultured Hyphomonas sp.
TGCACACGTACCGAGGCCGGCAAGGTGCGGACGTTGCTATGCTGATTCGCCGGTGTCGAGATGCGTTCGGCAGTAAGGGGATGCACTGCGTCGGGACATCTGCAACGATGGAATCCAAAGGCACGACACTCGATCAAGCTGCAGTCGTTGCTGATGTAGCTACAAAGATCTTTGGAGAGCGAGTTTCACCCGCCAATGTAATTGGCGAGACTCTAAGGCGGACGACCAACGAAGTTGATTTCTCATCCGAGAACGGTATCCGCGCGTTGAAACAGGCCATCCAAGACGAAGATCCAAGTGAAATGGACTTTCACCAGTTCATCAAGTCTCCGATGGCATCATGGCTAGAGTCGACGTTTGGCCTGAGAAGAGAGGAGACTACAGACCGTTTGATTCGCCAATCTCCAACCGCAATCGGAGGTGAAGATGGGGCGGCTAAGAAACTGGCGGAATTGGTCGCATTAGATCAATCTGAGGCCGAGCAGAAAATCGAGGCATTCCTCTATGGAGGCACACGCGACGACGCTACCAATCCGGCAACCGGCTTCAAGGTTTTCGCGTTCCGACTACACCAGTTCGTTACGCGAGGCGATACGGCTTGGGCGACGCTAGAAAACGAAAATGACCGTTTTCTAACCCTTCGCGGCCAACAGTACATGCCGCGTGACCGAAGCAAGATTTTGCTGCCAATGGTTTTTTGTCGCTGTTGCGGTCAAGAGTATTATCGCGTCAATGCGCCTAAGCATTTTGAAGACGGTCGTACGCCGATCGAAGCGCGCGAAGATTTTAAGAAGTCAATCGATGACGACGTTGAGTCAGGATATCTTTACTATTCAACGAAGAACCCATGGCCATCTGAATTAGCAGACATCATCGAGCGTGTTCCTGCAGATTGGCTGGAACCCCATAAAGACGATACCCGAATCAAACGCGGCAAAGTCGTTCCGCAACTAATGAACGTGGGCACTGATGGCCTCCCGAGTGGCGAAGGTTTGGAAGTCGCATTCATTAACGGGACATTTCGGTTTTGCTTGAATCCCGATTGCCAAGTCGCTTATAACGCCCGTCAGCGCAGCGATATTGCCAAGCTTTCAACAATTGGTATCGACGGACGATCAACAGCCACAACGATTCTCGCACTGTCGACGATTTTGAAGCTGAGGCTCGACGGCGATTTGCCGGACAAAGCGAAGAAGCTGCTGAGCTTTACGGACAACCGCCAAGACGCATCGCTGCAAGCAGGTCACTTTAATGACTTTGTCGAAATGAGCCTTCTCCGATCGGCTCTCTATCGCGCCATGTCTCGCAGCGGCACCGAGGGACTCGAATATGACGAACTGGTGCTAAAGGTCGAAAAGGCAATGGACTTGCCAATGCACCTTTACTCGAAAGAAGAGCTTCGCGGGCCGGCACTAGACGAAACACGCCGCGCTTTACGTTCGGTGATTCGATACAATCTGTACCGCGATCTCGAAAGGGACTGGCGAGTCACATCACC
>CAZXXY010000338.1:0-1495 GCA_964644755.1 uncultured Hyphomonas sp.
CTTTTCCAAACAAATGCGTGCCTTCGAGCGGAAAATGCTGGACATGCTCATTCATGACCGTTTCGGCCAACATGCCACGATTGAGCGCACCGCCCTGGAAGATCACTTTATCATTGACCAGAATACAGGGCGCGTGTCGGGCACCCCTGAACGTCGCCTTGAGCATATGGCTCAGCCAGTCGCGCACTTCAAACTCGACGACGGCGTTCGAAAGCTCGTTTTCCAGCGTGTCTTTGATGACATCAAGCGTCAGCGTGCACTCACCGCAAGGAATTTTGACCTTGAACGGGCCCCATTTTCCGGCCCATCTGTAGAGTAGTAGTTTTACGGGCTTACGGTCATAAGTCTCTGGCAGTGGAGTGATTTTTCCCATGATGGCATGTCCTTTATCCCTTGATGGCCAAAACATGACCACCGCAATTCATCTCCATTCCACCATGCCACACTTCATTATCACGCCCGTTCACATGTCCCTCCCCCTTGCTCACAAATTCTAAAGCGTTAGCTTGCGTCAGGATTCACATAAGGGACGCAACACTATGTCTGATTCGATTTTTGTCGGCGGCGGCGGCGAAGCGCAAAATGAAGCGCAGGTTCTCCTGCTCAAGCGAGCCAACCGCCACGGGCTCGTGGCTGGCGCAACCGGCACCGGCAAAACGGTAACATTGCAAATTCTCGCCGAAGGATTTTCCAATGCCGGTGTGCCTGTCTTTTGTGCTGACGTGAAAGGTGATCTATCTGGCGTAACCCTTTCGGGCACCCACGAACACAAGCTTCATGAGAAGCTGGTGAGCCGCGCGGACAAAATCGGTTTTGACGATTATGACTACGCCGCCAGCCCCGCTGTGTTCTGGGATGTATTCGGCAAAAAGGGACACCCCGTCCGCACCACAATCTCGGAAATGGGCCCAGCGCTCTTGGCGCGCTTGATGGATTTGACCGACGCGCAGGAAGGCGTTCTGACCATCGCGTTCGAATATGCCGATGACAATGACATGCTGCTGCTCGACCTCAAGGATTTGCGAAAGCTACTGATCCATATGGGCGACAAGGAAGTGGCTCAGGAAATCAGCCTTGAATATGGCAATGTCGCCAAATCATCCCTCGGAGCGATCCAGCGCGATTTGCTTGTCCTTGAACGCGAGGGAGCCGAGCAGTTCTTTGGCGAGCCCGCGCTTGAACTTGATGATTTCATGCGCACGACAAGAGATGGCCGCGGATACATCAATGTGCTCGATTCAACCGACCTCATCAATTCGCCGAGGTTGTATTCCACATTCCTGCTTTGGCTGCTTTCGGAACTGTTCGAACAGCTCCCCGAAGTTGGCGATCCGGAAAAGCCGAAGATCGTGTTCTTTTTTGATGAGGCTCACCTCTTATTCAATGACGCGCCAAAAGCGCTTCTGGAGAAAGTCGAACAAGTCGTCCGTCTGATCCGCTCCAAAGGGGTTGGTGTGTTCTTTGTCACCCAGAATCCGCGCGACTTGCCCGACTC
>CAZXXY010000339.1:0-1487 GCA_964644755.1 uncultured Hyphomonas sp.
TCGCTGTCGCCTTACCATACAACAGGACTGTCCAACTCGCCAGTTAAAGTCCCCT
Source organism: uncultured Hyphomonas sp. (assembly GCA_964644755.1). Lineage (GTDB taxonomy): Bacteria > Pseudomonadota > Alphaproteobacteria > Caulobacterales > Hyphomonadaceae > CALLCD01. The sequence goes on from CAZXXY010000339.1 coordinate 56, forward strand.
CAGACGCCGACAGCTGTCGAAAGCGGATTCTGGCGTGTTTTCGACCGCTTTTGGTCATTTGGTGCCAAAGAACAAGAGGCTTAAATGGCCGATTTTAGGACATTCGACTTTAGGCGCGATTCTTTTTCATTCGATCGGTTGATATGCCTCCTGCATGTCGAAGATAACAAGGCCATCGAACAAGTTTTGCCATTCGGATGCAATAAATTCAGTTGTTATAACGCGTGATGCTATCGCTCCCGTCGCTTCAAGCTCTTTAGACGTTAGATATAGGACGCTATCGTCAGCATCCCTAATTAAAGCTTCGAGAGATCTTTGTGGAGGGGCGGCCAATTCCTGTTCTTGATTCGAACTAATGTTTAGGTAGCTTCCAGAATATGCTGTAAACCCAATTGCCGATATGTCGGCATCAAAGTTTGATTTCAAATGCGCTCCTAAAGGAATGCGTGCTTCCCAACCTGGCACGTCGGCCAAAGTTTTTGCAACGTGTACGTTCGCAGACCAAACGATTATTTTAGTATCCTCTGGCAATCTGGAACGATGCCAAACAAGGTTATGAAACATCGAGAGATCCCGAACGTTAAATCGAGCAGTTTGATCGTTCAGAAAATCTCGTGAAATTAGCCGCCGAAGATTTTCCGCAAATAAGGCGTTGGCTTCATCGGACGGACCCTGAAAAGGGTCTGTTTGGGGGATGGTATGCTCAATCTTTTGCAAGCACTCATCCAATAGTGTCTGGACTCCTCGTGTGTAAGGCAGATCGCTTGAATATTTCCAATTAATATGGTGGGAGATTCGCGCTCGACATTCAGCTCTGTCCGAAGGATTAAGATACGCGGTCAAGTCTGTTGCAAGACGCTTTTGCGCATAGAAGGATGTTGCACTCAGCTGATCATCAAGGCCGACAATATGCAAGCGGCCTGAACGCGCACTCTCATGAAGATAAGTTATCCACTCCTGCGATTGTTGCGCGTTCGACCAGAGCCCCCCGATCGCGTTTGCAAGTTGATCTCGGGTTGGATTATGCGCCTGTGTATAGGCAGTCATGTCATAAACACCGGACTCGACAAATACTGCATTAAATCCACAGGTTTCGACCAAGCCAGTGAGTATCCGCGTTTTAAATTTGACTGTACGTCCCTCACCATGCCTCGCACCTTCACCAAGAAGAACAATATCTTCATTGCATAGATCTTTAAGCAACTTGTCCAAGACGATATTTTCGGAGGAATCACCGATCCGCCTATCAATCCAAGTTGATGGAGCGCAACAAGTCATAAACAGGATGATCGGTAAAATTACGATACGAATTTTGATGTCCAATCGAAAAGGCGTGTGCTCGTTAGGTAATCTGGAACAATATTGAAGAGTTGGCCTTTCAAGCACAACCCCAAGTATCCGCTTTTGGGTGTTTTAGAAATCTGAGCTAATG
>CAZXXY010000340.1:0-1482 GCA_964644755.1 uncultured Hyphomonas sp.
CGGATTCATTCATTCTTTTATAAGAAGGAGATTCCGATGGAACACGAGTTCTACAGAAGTAGTTTTTCGTCAGGGCGGAGGGGCGTTCCCTCAATTTTTGCTTGGGGCGCGATGCTGCTGTTTTCGTTTTCGCCGTACGGTTCGCAAGATCCGAGCGTCAATGAAAAAATGGCAGCTCAGGATTCAAACGCAAGTTCGACGGTAAGTGGTTTTCAGGAAGTCAAATCCGAAACCGGCTACCGTGATCCTCAGCGTTATAGTAAGGGCGAACCTGAAACGTTGCTCAAATGGCTTTTGATTGGTTCTGGAGTATGGTGCTTAATCGTTATTTTTCTATTTGCATTATTTCATAAATCTTCAGTTGACCGGGCTTGGGTCAGAGAGCAATCAGAACAAGATGACTTTGAAAGTTAGCTTGTGATCAACTTAGACACGTTTTAAAAAGAAAAGGCTCTTTCTTTTGAAAGAGCCTTTTCTATTAGCAGCCCATCATTGCGAGTCCATTTTTTTACGCAGTTCGGCAACTGCTTTTCGCACTGCGATAAGCGAGCCAGCGTCAACCCGCCAATTATCTTCAACTTTTACGATGGGAAACGGAAGCGGGTTGCAGCACTTGGGGATGGGAGCACTTGGGGACACCCACGGTTGTCCCCAAGTGTCCCAAGTGTCGTTGTCCCCTTTGTAAATTCACGAGTTGTCGTTTTGATTGCAGGCTGCTCCACGCTCAGGACCCGCGGCTGCAAACGCCAAGGCACTGTAACGAGGGTTTGGCCAGAAGGGTGAGATGTTTTAGTTGGGCGAGGCTGTTTGGCGCGCCGCTTCGTGTCCTTCGCTGCGTCGTCGTTACGGCCCGGTGCTCCCGTTGGTCGCAGCCTCGCTTACGGACTTCCATGTCCGACGCTCGGCGGCCATCCAGGCCCCGGGCCTCAACTTAGCGGCAGCGTCCATGCGTGCCGCATTTTTGTTCAATCAATTCACCAGCCAATGGCAAAGCCAACTCACACTTCAAGCCGGCCAAACACGTCTTCAAGTGAGGCCGAGGTGCCGCCGCGATTCATCTGGCTTCGCTTCGGTTGAGTCTTCCACGCGGCGGGGAAAATTCAAAAAGTTCAATCTATGCTTGACTAAGGCTGTTTACTTGCCTGTCTTTTTAGCCGCGCAGCGGCCTCACCAATAGATGAGTGACACTAATTGAATTCCTTTGTTTTGCCTGAGTTTTTTGGCCCTAGGCCGTCAGTTTCATTTTCGCTCTCCGGGACCTTTGCTTTATCCGCCCGAACTTCGATTTGCTTAATCGCATCGAAAGCAGCACTACGCAGCTTAAATTGACTGGTGGAATTGTGAAGTTCTCTAAGGCGGGCAACCACATCCAAGTCATTTTTAGACGCAACACGCGCAAGCGACTCCACAGCATTCCTTTGAACCCAATTGTTTTTGTCTTTAGTTAGCTCGAGTAACTTTTTCCTACTTTCTGGCGACCCT
>CAZXXY010000341.1:0-1479 GCA_964644755.1 uncultured Hyphomonas sp.
CAACACCCCCGATCGAGATGCTTGCGTATCTATTGTAACGCAGATTTTTTTTATGCCACAAATCATCTCCGGACAAATACCGGAAAGGAAAGCGAATCGGTCTCCTATGCCAATCGCAGCAATTTCCCCCGGATGGTTAGGCAAAATTGCGAATTGACAGAAATATAAACAAGAAAAGCCTGCTTTGGTGCTGGAGAATGCAGGATTGCTTGCCGAAATTTGTAATAAAAATCGAGGTTTTGCCGTAGTAAAATGGCGTATCCGCCCCAACGAGCTTGATTTGGTGCTGGCAAAGTTCTTAATAGGCCATTGGGAAGCGTGGTATTTATCTTTTGCCTGTGAGCTGCCAGAATTTGAATTCTCTGCCGCTAGGGCGAGTAGTTACTGTCCACAGTTGTGTGTCTGAATACGTTTGACTAGCAGGATTGTTTTTTGAATACTGAATCATTTAACGAAGTTCACGAACCTGATGAAGATCCAGAACGAGGTTTTGAACTGGGATTGATCTTTGCGTTTTTGAATTTTCATCGCAGGACTATTCTGGGCATGATATTGGTAGCGGCAGTCGCCTACTTTTTGGTTCATCTGAATAAAAAAGAAGTCGCTAACGACGTAGATGCTGATTCTATCGTCGCAACAGTTCAAACCTCGGCGTTTCCTGGAAGCCAAATTGCGCAGGCGCCTGAGGAGCAAACGGCACCAGTTGTGCCCCTCAAACCTAAAACAACCAACCAGCGACTTGACCAGCTATTGGACTCAGCTACCGCTTGGGCTCAGGCAGCGCCTGCTGAAGCAGTCATTACATTGAAGCAGCGGCTCGCAGAATTAAAAGCCTTGCTAGGAAGCCAAGACCTCACGCCCAGCCAGCGAAAATATTGCGTGTACAACTACATTGACTCCGTTGGCGCGTTGTCTGGTTATCATGCATCGTTAGTTGGAGGTGTTCAAGGGATTGATGGTATCGTCGCCGAGGTGGATCAGATTTATGGAGCAAGTGAAAACGAAGAGGTTGCGGCTGCTGCCAAAGTAGTTTTGGTTTGCCATAAAATGGCTAAGTTCCTAACGAGCCGCGGTGATGAAGATTTTGCAGACTTACAAGAGGCTTTTATGAAAAATCTGGACGTGATCAGCAAATCAACTAAGTCTTGGGAATTTCTCGCTAGGTCGTTGGCGCAGTATGTCAAGGATTCAGGGAATGACGATCGGTTGTGTCGGCTTGCGGCTGATCACTTGGAGCGCATTGTGGTGTCAGCACCATCGGATCTAATTGCAACTGAATTGGCTAATTCTTTGTTCTTCTTGCCGGCCAGAGTCAATATGAAAACATTGAGTATGCGAGTAAAAGCCCAAGTCGAACATGCGGATGAGGACGTGCAGTTTTTGTTTGGACATCTAAAAAAACACCCGAATATGCCCGTGACGGTTTACTCAATGGCAACCACTGCGATTAACTCGTACCACAAAAATGGCAAGCATGAT
>CAZXXY010000342.1:0-1478 GCA_964644755.1 uncultured Hyphomonas sp.
ACATTTGACAAAAAGGCTCACCTTCAAACCGAAGACGGTAAAAATCTTGACTGGCTGTCCTTTCGCGTGGCTCGATTCAAAGAGAAAAAAATTCACCAACTCTTTCATCGTCATCTCGCGAATCGACCGGAAGGATTCGAGACCTATGCGATGGCTCGGCTTCATTACCCAACGCCTTTTTCACAGGTAGCTGACTGGCAGCAGCACGACATCGTCCACCTTCACTGGATCTCGTTCTTCTTGGACTACCCTTCTTTCTTTCAATCGATTCCTGATCACGTGCCGATCGTCTGGACCTTGCACGATACCAACGCATTTACAGGCGGCTGCCACTTTGCATCCGGATGCGAGAGCTTTCAGTCCGGCTGTGGTTCGTGTCCTCAGATCCAACACCCAAAAGCGAAAGACGTTTCACACCATTCTTTCGTCGCGAAACAACTGGCGCTTCGCAACAAAAACGTGCATGTTGTCTCGCCCAGCGACTGGCTGACTCAACTAGCAAAAAAAAGTGCCATCTGGCCCGAGCAGACGCAATTCCAAAAAATTCATTACGGGTTAGACCTGAAAAAATTCCAACCGATTGACCGCAACGCGGCCCGGCAGTCGCTGGAACTTCCCAAGGACACAAAACTGATCTCTTTCGGCGCAGCTGACGTGACCAACAAACGAAAGGGGTTTCAGTTTCTGGCTGATGCTCTGCAAATCGTTCACCAGCAATCACCGGAACGAGTAGAATGCCTAATTTTTGGGGCGGGAGAATTGGAATTTGCTTCCGATCTACCTAAGGTACACTCAATGGGATTCGTGGAAGACGCGGCCCGCTTGAACCAGATTTACTCGGCCGCTGACATGTTGGTCATTCCCTCTTTGGAGGACAACCAACCCCAGACAGGGCTCGAAGCAATGGCGTGTGGAACCCCAGTCGTCGCCTTCGAAGCCGGAGGCATTCCTGAATTCGTACGACACGAGAAAACTGGTTTGCTCGCACGTCAAGTAGATTCGAACGATCTGGCAAAGCAGATGATTCGTTTGGTAAACGATTCAAAACTCCAACAGCAGATGAGCGAGTCAGCTCGCGCGATGATGGAAATGGAATTCGAAACCGAAACTCAAGCGTGGCATCACCTGAAGTTTTACCGCGACATCCTGAAATCGAACTCGGTTGCCGCTCCAGCCAGGGTTCCCGCATCTCAACCGCAACGTAAACGCGCTGCTTGATCGACGCCCGTTTTTGCTGAAAGCCTATGCCCTACGATCACGCGGGAGCAAAAACAGCCAAGGTCGCGTCGACCACATCGTCTTCCAGCAAAATGACCGCCGTGTCACCGATCGACAAACGATCGTTCGCTCCAGGTACTCGGACATAATCCTGCTGAATCACCGCCACAATCAGACAGCGATCCGGCAGCCCTAAATCCTTAACGGTTGACTCTGTAACCGGCGAACCGTCCAGCACATCCACTTCGATCACGTTGATC
>CAZXXY010000343.1:0-1474 GCA_964644755.1 uncultured Hyphomonas sp.
GCCATGAGTGCATAGGTGATTTGCGCTGCGGTGAAGTCGGAGGCGTCGCTCCCGGCTTTAGGGGCAAGCTCGTTGACATCAATGCCCACACATTTGCGCCCCTTAAGTGCGCTCCGGATCAGTGACAGGGCTTGGTAATAGCCAAGCCCGCCAGGAACAGGCGTGCCGGTCGCGGGCATGATAGACGGGTCCAGCCCGTCAACATCGAAGGTGACATAGACAAGTTCAGGGAAGTCATCTGGCAAATCTATCGTCATGATATTTTGCGTCACCAATTCCTCGGCATCGACAAAAAAGACATCCCGCTTACGGCGCAGCTCATCCTCTTCGCGGGCAAGCGCGCGAATGCCGAATTGGGCAAGCCGATGGCCCGCTTCGGTCAGAAGGTTCATAACCGACGCATGACTGTGCGGCTCACCTTGATAGGCCACGCGCATATCTGCATGCGCATCAATCTGGACAATGCCGATCTTTTCACCGCCAAGCGCACGCGACACGCCCGTGACAGCGCCATAAGTGATCGAATGTTCCCCGCCGAGCGTAACCGGTATCTTCCCTGCCCGCGCTGCCGCTTCGGTGCGCGCGGCAAGACGCTCCATCACATCGGGCAAGCTGCCCGTGTCGCACTCAACCGGCGGCTCGGTAAAAATGCCATCCGCACACGGCTCAGCCCCCTTATAGTAACGCTCAAGCTGATCGCTCGCCTCGATGATGGCTGCTGGCCCCTTCTTTGCGCCCGACCCGTAAGACACGGTGCGCTCAAGCGGCATCGGGATGACAACATATTTCGCGGCAGCTGGGTCGCGCTCAGCCTGTGTCAATTCAGAACCCAGAAACACACTCATCAGGACAGCCTCTGTAAAAAATCATCATAGCCGAAGTCGCGGACAAGTCTGAGCTCATCCGTTTCGGAATTCCAGATCGCGATCGACGGCAATCCGATGCCGTTGAATGTGTTGGTCTTGACCATAGAATAATGCGCCTGATCGAGAAAGGCAAAGCGGTCACCGGCGGCAAAACTGCCCCTATAGTCGCCAATCACATCGCCCGCCAGACATGACGGGCCGCCAAAACGGTGCAGCGCTTGCGTTTCTGCTTCGGCCTCGCCCAGCAATTCCGGACGGTACGGCGCTTCAATAACATCCGGCATATGGCATGTCGCAGACACATCAGTAATGACAAGCGGCATATCATTATGGGTCACGTCGAGAATTTCCCCGACCAGAATGCCGGCATCTGCGACAACCGCTTCGCCGGGCTCCAGATAGACCTCGACATTATGCTCTGCGCGCAATTGATGGATAAAACGGATCAGCCCTGCGCGATCATAATCCTTGCGGGTAAGATGGTGACCGCCCCCGAGATTGACCCATTTCAGTTTCGGCAGATAGGGCTCTAGCACCGGAAGCGCGGCCTGCCACGTCCGCTCCAATGGCGCAAACCCCTGCTCACACAGCGTGTGCATATGAACGCC
>CAZXXY010000344.1:0-1473 GCA_964644755.1 uncultured Hyphomonas sp.
CCGAAGCGGAGAAGCCCTTGGGATTGGTTGGTCGCGAAATATGTTATACTCAGGGTTAAATACTTTACCTCGCTCCGTCCTTCGTCGGCAAACTGGTTTCGCCGCTCGGATAACACGGACGTTATCGTGCTTTCAATGCTGCAACGACCTAGCGTTACATGGTTTCAGTCCTTCGCTTTGGTTACCCTATTCTTCAATTAGCATTTTCATTAGCTGACGCTGAGTTTCTTCCAGGGAAACGGTCCCTGACGCACTCCCATGTCTTTCACTAGAGCCGTTCTCTCTAATCGTGACTTCAATTCGGTTCGTCCCAAATTCAATTGTTCCGCCTCCGTTTGCCTTCAATAGAATCACCATCAATCCACTCCTCGCCGACTCTTTCACCAGCGGAATCCCCTCAATGCATGTCTTAATTGCAAGTTTTCGATTACCGGGCTTCCACGGATCGAGGTCATGCCACGAATCAACCAGAATTGCCTCAAGATTGCCGCGTCTAGCAAGAGTTCCTTCGTCAATCACGGTCAGCAGCTGTCGAAACAATTTTGGGTCTGGGTTCTCACGAATAGCATTTAGATGCCTTCGATAATGCGCTAAATCAGAGTCATTTGGGTGTTCGTCCGCCTCAATAAGATTTCTCAATGGCAATGGGTACTTTTCACGCTCCTTTTTCTTCTTTTCTTCCTCAGCTACGAACAACGTTTCTCCAGACGGATACTCAATTTCTTCTGCTTTGGATTGGGGGTCCGCAGGCCTGAGAATTCCTTCCGAAAAACTAAGCTCATCGATATCTACTTGCGCGTCTGCCTTTGGTTTGCCAGCCCGGGAAACGTGAGCAAAAACTGATAGATACCTCAAACGGCTTGGCTCCTCACGAGTAATGAATGTCCAGCCTACTGAAAAATGCATGCGTTCACCGCTTCCCCAGCCACTCGTAAAACCCTGTGACTGCCCGAAATGCACTTCCAACTCTTTGACAGTTTTTAGCGTTTTGAGCTCTTTTCCTTTAGGCAATTTTTCAATGTAGATAGGAGCGTCGGAACCCAAGTACCGATCGTTGAACATTCTCGCCAGCTGGACATTGCCATTCATGATTTTTCCATACTCCAACCGCAGCTTGGTTACTTGCCCATCACTACCTGTAACGTCACCTATCCATTCGGATTCCAATCGTTCAAACTTCGATGAGCCTTTGAGGTCCTTGTCTTCGGCGGCAGCAAGCGCGATTAGTTTTTTTAACGTTGTCTTTTGTGCAATGGCCGAATGTTGAAATGCGGTAACGAGAATCCACGTAGCGAAAACTGTAAACTGGGTTTTTCTTAGGCAATTTGTCATTGCGACTCCATTTGCGAACAAAGGTAACATGAAAATTGTATCCAAAGATTAAAATGGTACAATTCACTTAGTAACAAACAACGCACTATAACAAATAAGCATTTGACATCGCGAAGTGACGTAGGAACGTAGCCGATGTTC
>CAZXXY010000345.1:0-1471 GCA_964644755.1 uncultured Hyphomonas sp.
GTCTTGAATCTCTCAAAGTTGATTTGACTGGACAAAACGCAATCGTCACCGGTGCCTCTCAGGGGCTCGGCCGACACATGGCAGTCGCGCTGGCGGCCGCTGGAGCTAAAGTCGCTCTGGTCGCTCGCAACGAAACCAAACTTCAAGAAACTGCCGCGATGATCGCTGAAGTCGGCGGTCAATGTGAAGTCATGGCCGGCGATGTCAGCCAAAAAGAAGCTGTCGAAACCATCGTCGACAAAGTCGCTGACGAATGGGGCCAGCTGGACATCATGGTTAACAACGCAGGCATTACTCGTGACACCTTGATGCCAGTCATGACCGACGAGCAATGGGATGACGTGATCAACGTGAACCTTCGCGGAGCTTTTTTGTTCAGCCGAGCTGCCTCGGTCAAGATGATGAAAAAACGCTCGGGCCGAATCATCAACATCTCCAGCGTTTCAGGGTTGATCGGCAACGCGGGCCAAACGAACTACTCGGCGTCCAAGGCTGGCTTGATCGGCATGACTCGATCATTGGCCAAAGAACTGGCCAAGCGGAAAGTCACCGTCAACTGCGTGGCCCCCGGTTTTATCGAGTCAGAAATGAGCGGAAAGCTGGGTGAAGCGATCCTGGCGGAAGTCAAAAAGAACATTCCAGCCAAACGAATTGGCCACCCAGACGACGTGTCAGCATGCGTGTTGTTTTTGGCCAGCCCTGCCGCTGGGTACGTGACTGGCCAGACGTTGACCGTCGATGGCGGAATGACAGCCTAGTTGTCCGCCCACCGGCCGGTAAAATCGCACGAATACTCGACCTGACCGGCCCCAAACGAACGGTTTACCGACGAAAAAACCGCCGAAAACCGATTGTTTGGCTTGACCCCCTCCGATCCGATCATCTATTCTTTGGGCCTTGCCTAGACCAACATCTGGGCAACCTCGAAACTGATCGGGTCACATTCAAACTACAATCAAGAAGTTAATTTAAAAAAAGGAGGCCGATATATGTCATCGGTCGAAGAACAAGTAAAAAACATTGTCTCCGAACAACTTGGTGTGGAGAAAGAAAAGATCACCCGCGAATCAAATTTCGTCAATGACTTAGGTGCCGACTCATTGGACACTGTTGAGTTAGTGATGGAACTGGAAGAAGAATTTGACATTAGCATCCCTGAAGATGCCGCTGAAAAAATTCAGACAGTTGGCGAAGCGATCAGTCATATTGAAAAATCGAAGTAGATACGTGTCGTCTTCTGACGGCGCAACAGCGATGGGATTGCCGACACAAAATTTGCTCAAGTGGAATTAGTTCCGCTTATCAAAAACTAGTTTCCTCGGGTTCCATCCGCTGCAATCGCAACTTGCTTTGTACATACGCCGCAGGCAGCTTTCGTTGTGCTGCGGTTTTTTTTAGACTCACAGTCTGCGCCAATTAATCGTTTCCTTGGCTCAGAGCGTCTCGGCTGGACACTCGTTTCAGCATCGAC
>CAZXXY010000346.1:0-1469 GCA_964644755.1 uncultured Hyphomonas sp.
GATGAGATCAAAACCGGTTGTGATTTCAAAAGCTACTGCACGGTTGTCCCCAACAATCGGTTGCCATGGTGGAACCATAACGAACTAACGTAAGTGCTGGGGCGCGGATGTGCGTGACCTCTTGAAGAAATCCATCAGTTCCGGCGGATCTTCCGCCTTACTATTACGTGACTGACTACGAGATTCCTTGCTCAACAAAGCATAGCCGTGGTCAACGAATACGAGTTTCCACCCTTCGGGTAACTCTGAAAATTCGTCGCCAATTGAGGCATCTGTATCCACACCGCCTCTTTTGACAACCACCTTTCGGCTGTCCTTGTTATCATGGCCGACGATTTGTGTGATTGGCAACTTCTTTGCCAAACGCTCTGAATTGGTCTGCGTCTTGGCCGGTAAAGACGATTTTTTGTCAGAAACAGCAGTGCAGTTGTATTGATGGGAGACGTCGAACTCAGGAGTCAAATTGGGAGAAACCACAAATTGACAGTTATAGGCGTGCCCGATTCTCACTAACTTTCCGCCAGCACAAATTGACCGGCGAGCATGACTGACATCCAACAGGGAACCGGAAACCAGAACACTTGGCGGGGCCTCTGGCTTCTCTCCGCCCGCACGAGCGCTAACCGTACGATCGCCGCCCACACGATCGCCAACCAAACTTCTTGCTCTGTTTGGCGAACCATCATGACTGACATGGATATACCTCCCTGCCAAAACCATATTGGATCCGCCGTGCGATATTCGCACGGCACCCCGTGACAAAATCAAACAGTTATTCGCGTAGGCAATATCCGCGACTTCATCGGCAATAATGATTGAGTTTGACACCCTGCCACAAGAGACTCTCTTACCCACAATCAATTTGTCCTGGTAATTGGCTGCGCCAATAGGAACTATGGGCGAAACATCACCAAATGCAACAGGTGACTTGACTGAAGTGCCAGTAATGTCCGAGAGTCGATCAGCTATCTTGGAAACAGCACCTTCCAAAGCAGAATCGGTCCAACCTTGATCAGTCCAATCCTGGGATTCGGTAATTTTGATTATGCGGTTCTGCACGACTTTAAACGTAGTCTGAGCTGTCGCTGTGCCAGCAAGAACCAAAGCCGAAAGAACAAAAAAATAAATTCGACGCATCGCATGATCTCCAAAAACACAATTGTACAAGCTGTCCCTATCGCACAATTCCCATAGAAGTGGTTGGCGTCTTAGCGAAGCAATGGAAACATCAAGTGTATCAATTGTATACGCCGAGTTGAGCAAAGTCAAGCAAAAGCAAATCTGCTTTGACTTTCCGTCAAGCAGATAGCATTGGGGCCCCCACAACCGGAATTTGTCTTGCCCAGTTCAACACCATCAGAGCTCGAGCCTTTCTGTCTATTTTAACTTTTTGGCTGTCCCCAAACGTTGCTCAAAATGCTTATTTGTTATCACGCGATTGCCTCAAAATGGAAGGTTTTTTAAACCAA
>CAZXXY010000347.1:0-1466 GCA_964644755.1 uncultured Hyphomonas sp.
GTACAAAGTCGTGGCCGCGGTCATCGTCTTTTTACTATGAGTGACGATCACGAACTTCGTCCAACCTAAAAAGCTCTTGAGTACGTCGATGAAGCGCCCAATGTTGGCTTCGTCAAACGGAGCATCAACTTCGTCCAGCACACAAAATGGACTGGGGCGGAATTGGAAAATTGCCATCAACAACGACACCGCGGTCAACGCCTTCTCGCCGCCACTCAGCAATGAGTTATTAAACTCGGGCTTGCCAGGCGGAGTGGCGATGATGTCGACACCAGCTTCAAGCGGGTCGACGTCCGGCTCAAGAACAATGTCTGCTTTGCCGCCCCCGAACGTTTGGCGGAACAGCTTCTGGAAGTTCACTCGAATGACTTCAAGCGTTTCGACAAACAACTTTCGACTATCGTTGTCGATTCGAGCAATGATTTTTTGCAGCGTATCCTTGGCTTGGACGAGGTCTTGGTACTGCTGGTCCATCGCCAAATAACGAGACTCGAGGTCTTCTAGTTCTTGGAGTGCGTCCAAGTTGACCGAGCCGATGGCACTCAACTTGCTCCGCAGTTCGGTGATCTCGTTGTCGATTTCGTCTCGTTGTAGTGGCGTGAGTTCCGGTTCTGTTGGGGCGTCCGATTCGGCTTCGCCAGGTTTGGCGGCGATGGATAGCGTGTTCGCTGCATCGATCGCATTTGATGTGGTAATGTCAATGCCGTAATCGTCCTGCATCCGCACGGCCAACTGCTGGCGTTGCAGGCCGAGTTGTTCAATGCGAGATTTTTTCTGGTGGACTTGGTCCTGAGCAAAACGAAGTTGTTCTTGTTTGCCTCGCAGTTCCATTGAAACCTGCTTGCGGTCAGCATCCAGTTCGCTTCTGCTAAGGTTCAGCTTTTGAAGCGTCTCGTTTACGTTCTCGTACTCTTCTCGCAGTTTGCTCAGTTCTTTAGTTGCGGTTTCGATTTCCTGCTCCGCCTTGTTGGCAGCGTCGGAATCGCTTTCGACCTGCTCGGCGGCTTGCTGGTGAGCGTTTTTTTGTTCGTCAAGTTCTTCGCGGAATTGCGTGATGCGCGCCTGCATTCCGTCAAGCACTTGTTCAGCCTTGGCGAGTTTGCTGGTGGTCGAGCTGGAAGATTTTTCAATTTGAGTTCGCTGCAATCGTAAATCGGTAACGTCTGTATCGCATTGACCAACTAAAGCCAAGATCGCGGCGATGGCGGTTTCTTGAATGCCCAACTCCGATCGCTGAGACGTCAGTTGATTCGACGTGTTAGCGATCTTGTTCGTGTTGTCTTCGATTTCTTTCTGCGAAGCTGCCAGTTGTTTGTTGACGGTTGCCAATTGCTTTTCTGCAGCGGCGAACTCTCGCTGGTGGTCTTTTAGGCGACTGGCGACGTCCGTGTTTTCTTCAAGCTGAGTCTGCACCTTCTTTTCGGTGGTCTCGAGACTTTCTGTCAATTCCTTGACCTGCTTGCGGC
>CAZXXY010000348.1:0-1461 GCA_964644755.1 uncultured Hyphomonas sp.
CCCTGACAATATCGTAGCGAGCAGTGCAGCATTGGATTCAAACTATAGTTGACAGCGAAATTCCTAATGTACAGACTTTCCTCAGGAGGAGAGGTTGTTATGAAAACTAGAATGGCATTGTTTTCGACTGTGGCGGCTTTCAATTCACATTGGTATGCTAGCGCGCAAGTGGAGCCCTCGGTTGAAGATATCAAGCAGTCTGATTTCTATCTGTCAGAACAAATTTTAACCGAGGCGAGAAACGATCCAAAGCGTCTTGTTGAATTATGGTTGGGATCAGGTCTAACCACAGATGTATCGAGAGATGCCATTGAAGTTTCAGGCGTTTTAGGGCGGTCAAAACTGCACCTATTCTTTGCGGTCGTGCGTGACGGGTTCGAACGTTGGTGCAAAGCTAATTCTGGGTTTGTTAGTTATAATAAACCATTAGATTGGAAGGAGATTCGCACGACCTACACTTATCGCCTTGCCCAGATGCCGTCTAAGTCAGTCAGCGAAGGCGGTGGAACTTGCAAAAATTCTCAAGAGACAGCTATTGCTGTATTTACATACGGTTACAAATTCAAGTCACATCATAAGGCTTGGGAGCGTGAGGATAAATACTTTACGAAAGTGAGCACAAAAAGTGTCGAAGTGCTCCAGGAAAAAAGCGCTCATGAGGCTTGGCTAGCGAGCAACGGGCCAACCGGAAAAATAAGAACAAGAAATGGAAATACTTATAATGTTCTTAGATTTGGAGGTTATAAAAAGCGAGATCCTTGGGTTTTTTACGAGCACGAAAACCTTGCCTATCATGAAATTGAATCATTTCAAGAGATACGTTTCGGTGACAATAAACGTGTCGAAGTTGTACTTGCGGGCGCACCGGGTAAGATATTTGAAGATATACAATATAGTTTTCAAAAAGGAAGGCGTGGACGATTTAGAGCGCGCGCAGAAATTGACGATATATTGGCTGCCGTGATTGAGGATCCATTAACTGGGGAAATATATCAGCATACGTTCCTTTTTGACGAGTTAGTTGGCATTAAAATCGATCAACCTGTTGATGCGTCTCATGCTGAGCCCGCGCAGCAAATCGAACCTACTTTTGATTTCTTCAGAGCAGACCGGTCGGTGACGTTTGACAATGCTTTGAGGGCTGAAGTCGAAGCACTTGAAGAGGATGGTCGAGAGAGGCGCTGGCTCAATTTCATTACACCAGAATTTAAGATCCCAAATCATATCTGGAGAAATGTTATCTCTCGGTTGGAAAAGGATAAGAGTCGCCAGTGGACCCCTGAAGGCCATATAAGAGCTGTGCAGGCTGAGCGAGATCACAAGCTGATAGCTGCTGGCAATTACCCCATTGATAAATTCGCGACGCCGCTTGCTTATCTCTACCTGCTGCAGGGCGTGAAGAGTGATTTTGATAGATAGAGTTGGCGATCATTTGTGGGGCTTTTTCTTATCGCCTTTCTG
>CAZXXY010000349.1:0-1457 GCA_964644755.1 uncultured Hyphomonas sp.
GTTTAGGGCCTATCGCCAAACGCATTTGAGCTATTCTCCAAGCCATGGCATAGCCGTGCGATGTATGGTTTCTTTGAACGCAGGCTAGATCCGTTTCCGGACACACGCGCAGGCGCGCCGCCCAAGGGGCTGGTTCCGTTTGTGCTGCACTATGTCAGCGATGCGAAGCCATGGCTGGTTTTGATGACCATATTGTCCGCTCTGATCGCGGTTGGTGAAGTCTTGCTGTTCGGTTTTATGGGGCTGCTGGTCGATTGGCTGGCCAACACCGATAGAACGGCTTTTGTGTCCGAACATGGTGGTGCGCTTGTGGGCATGGGGCTGGCAGTCTTCGTGATCCTGCCAATGGCGCATTTTGTCTGGGGCCTTGTTGTGCACCAAGTCATGCTCGGCAACATTCCGATGAGCGCGCGTTGGCGGATGCACAAATATCTCTTGGGCCAGTCAACCGAATTTTACGCGAATGAGTATGCTGGCCGGATTGGCGCAAAGTTGATGCAGACGGCGCTGGCGGTGCGCGAAGTTGTGATGAAAATACTCGATATCTGCATTTATATCGGTGTGTTCTTTGTCACCATGATTGTGATGATCGCGGCGGCTGACTGGCGGCTGGCAATGCCGATCCTCTTATGGGTTATCGGCTATGGCGCGCTGGTCTGGTGGTTTGTGCCACGGCTCTCCAAAATTTCCGAAGAGCAAGCGGATGCAAGGTCCGCAATGACGGGCCGGATTGTCGACAGTTACACCAACATCACCACTGTGAAGCTGTTTGCCCATGCGCGGCAGGAGGAAAACTATGCCCGCATCAGCATGTCCAAGTTTCTCGGCAAAGTGCACGGCCAGATGCGGCTTGTTACCCTCTTCGTCGGACTTGTGCAGCTCAACAACGCTATCGCACTCCTGCTGATCGGCTGGATCGGGATCACGTTCTGGCTCGCTGGTTCGGTCACGGCGGGCGCAATTGCAGCTGCTCTTGCCTTGGCTTTGCGCATTGTCGGCATGTCGCAATGGATCATGTGGGAAGTCTCTGCCCTGTTTGAAAATATCGGTATTGTTTATGACGGTATGGGCATGCTCGCCAAGCGCCGAACAATTGAAGACAAAGCCGACGCGGAACCTTTGCTGGTGACCGAGGGCAGCATCACTTTTTCCAATATCCACTTTCAATATGGAAAATCGGCAAGCGTCATCCGGGACCTCGACCTGACGATAAAACCCGGCGAAAAAGTCGGACTGGTTGGACGCTCTGGCGCCGGCAAATCAACGCTCGTGAACTTGCTCTTACGGCTATATGACATCGATACGGGCCTCATCACAATTGATGGAACCAATATTGCCGATGTGCCCCAGAACTCTCTACGCAGGCAAATTGGGATGGTAACGCAAGACACGTCTCTGTTGCATCGCTCTATTCGCGAGAACATTGCCTATGGGCGCAACGATGCCACCGATGAGGA
>CAZXXY010000350.1:0-1455 GCA_964644755.1 uncultured Hyphomonas sp.
CAATAAAGGAAACACCGCTGACCCGTTGGTTATGTCAAACCCAGTCGTAACCGGTCGTTTCCCGAAGTCGCTCCTCGAAGTTACCCAGCAATCCGCCGACCACCGACCATTTGCCGGGGTGACGCACTTCGATGTCGCCCTGCTGGTTGACTCTCACGATCGAGTCAGGGTTGACTCCAGCAGCACCAAGATCAGCCGTGTGCAATTCGCCATCATTAATGACAGCTTCCAGTTGACGCCCCGTCAGTTCAATAAATCTCATGCGAGAAACCGTGAAAATTTCAGACTTTGCAAAATAGAAATGAGAGGTTGCTGCCAGACATCAGCCCCGACTTTGAACCGTCTCCCAGAGAAAACAGTCTAATCACTGAGGACGACAGACACCATCGCACGGTGACCAGATTTGTCGTCGTGAGCCAAGAACGCGCTTCACAGATTCGCGCCCATTTGAAAAACTCGGTGACACACTGGCGTACATCGCCACACTTTACGAACCTAACGCCGGCACCAAATCACTGGACACGACCTTCCACTATGCCGAACGAGTCGGCACGTTCAAAATTTTCTTCACTGGTTTGCCCAGGTATCTCTAGGTCGATAAGGGACTCAATTTTCACTCGATCAGGCCCAAGTTCGCTCAATTGCACAACCATTTGTGTGAGCTGTTCAATCTGCTGCTGTTGCCGATCAAACTGCTGAGCCACCCAGACCAAGAGATCCGCCTGAGGCACGTCCAGTTCTTCCGCAATCCGTGAGAGCGATTGCTTGCCTTCGAGAACTCGCTGCACAACGCCGGCCCGAAATTTATCCGTGTATCGACTCGACCGAGTACTCTGCATCACGAGATTGGATTCACCGCGAATAAAATTCCCAACCGATACCGAAGCCCCTGTTCGATCGTCACTCCCTTGAGCGGCATTCAAAGGCCTGTGGACGGCCCACCGTTCGTATCGGCACTGACCGCAGAACCACGGGCCGTGAGCAACCCGAGTCAAAACCCAAGCCAGTGGCCGACGCGAAAACTGTGCGCTAACGAGTCGAAAGTGCGTGTTCTCGCCGCACCGATCACAGTAGCCAAGTTTTTCCGTTTTCGCCACGACCGACTCCAAATTCAGTCTGAAACCAGATGGATTCAATGTGCTGGTCATCCAGCCACAACAGATAGCTTAACCACGGTTGCCGCGACGCACCAGCAAGAACTGTTCAAATCACTTATCGAAAAAGCTTGCAAAGCGTACAATCGTCCGGGATGTGAGTTCTATAACCGAATTTGACGGCTACAAAGGTTGTCATTTTAACAAAGGTTCTGAACTCCCTGCACCAACATATAAACGAAACGCTCCAACTTTACCTGCCCTCCCAACCTTTCTGTTAAAGGAACGCAACATCTCCGAACCCGTCTGGCAACACGTCGTCGTCGATTCAACCGAGCACGGACAGCGGCTCGATTCGTTT
>CAZXXY010000351.1:0-1450 GCA_964644755.1 uncultured Hyphomonas sp.
TGGCAGGCGCGTTTGTACGCAGGCTCAATGGAAGTTATTCCGGTGTCGTCGGCTTGCCGCTGTTTGAGACACGCAGCATGCTAATGGGCGCCGGATATAAGTCTGGTGCAGATGGTTAGCTCGGTTCGACTGCTTCTGCATGAAGGGATTTGCCAGACCCGCGCGGTTGCGCTGAACAAGCATGGGCAACCGTTTCAACTGTTTAGCCAGAATGAATTCGAACAGCCCTTACGGCTTGGCGAGTTTGTTGCGGGGACAATTGCCAAACGATCGCCTGCCGATGGCGGCTGCTTCGTAAAGGTATCGTCAAACAGGCAAGGCTTCTTTGCTCACAAATCCGCAAATAATATGGTCGAAGGGCAAAACCACAACTTTGTTGTCGCGGCCGAAGCGCGTGCGGATAAACTGGCAAGACTTGTTCTGGCGACCGGCGATGCCTCCCCTGAACAGTCTTCACCGCTTTCGCGCTGGAGGGCAATGCTGCCAAAGGGGCAGGATGTAAAGTTCGAGACCGGTCCCGATATCGCCAGAGAGATTGATTCTGTGTTCGAGGACGCCATGAGCCCGATTTGCGGTCTGGCAAATGGTGGCCGACTGCAGATCACGCCAACCCCGGCCCTCGTGGCAATAGATGTCGATTCGATCGGCCGGCAGGATAAGGGGAGGGCCAATGCGCGGGCGAAGGCGATCAATTTGGACGCGGCAAAGGTTGCAGCCCGCGAGATCGCGCTTAGAAATCTAGGGGGCAACATTGTGATCGATTGTGTCGGTCCTCTCCTGCGGGGGGATGGACCGGATATCAAAGCCGCGTTCGTAGACGCATTTAGGGCCTCGTCGACACGGAAAATATCATGCCTTCCGCCGTCGCCTCTTGGAATGATGGAGGCCATCATCGCCCATGGCGCGCGACCAATGCATGAGTTGCAGGTCGGGGCTGACGGGCTCGAGACGCCAGGTTTTCAACTTCTTTCAGGGCTCCGGGGACTAGAAATAGAAGCTATGGCACAAACGGCTGCGCAGCTTGAGCTAGGTTTGCCGCGAGCCTCCTACGGGCTTTATCAAGCCTACAGAAAAAATATTGATCAGAGCTTGAAATCACGGTTTGGCGGACGGATAAGTATCTCGGAAACGCAAGGTAAAACAGCAGGGATCCGGAAGATATGAGTGAAATCAAATGCCCTGTTTGCGAGCGCCGCAAGAGTGAAAAACTGTATAAGCCCTTCTGTTCAAAGCGCTGCGCAGATGTCGATCTTTCGCGTTGGCTCAAGGGCGGATATGCAATCCCGGGACGTCCGGCGGATCAGGCTGACGAGGTTCCAAGTTTTCCTGATGCAGATAAGCAATGAAACCCATAGACAGGACGGTTCGAGCGCCTTATACAGCGAACTCTAATGTCCTGACCCCACAAAATGCCCGGGTAGCTCAGGGGTAGAGCAGCGGATTGAAAATC
>CAZXXY010000352.1:0-1440 GCA_964644755.1 uncultured Hyphomonas sp.
GGGTTTCGGTAAAATCGGTGGGTGGGATGCTTGTAAGCACGCAAAAGAAATTTCGCCCAATTTCTATCAATTAAGACAGGCGACCGAGGAAGAAATCGCCGCTGGCTCCGACGCACCAAGCCTGATTGGTATAAATGAATGTTACCCTTCGAGAGAAGGGTATAACGGTTACAGGCTGGTGAACTCAGATGGGCGGCGGATAGCACATGGCTATTGCTCTGCTAAGGTGCGGGCCGAAGCTCGGTCTTATGCTTTATGTTCTTTTGATATTTGGGTTCCTCAAGAGCGGCGAGTTGGTTTGAGTTTTGATCGCCAGCATTTGGAGAAATTCCCTGAAATTTATAAATATCTCGTTCAGTTTTTCAACGACGTGACCGTTGTTGATAAATCTGAAAATTTAAACTGGAGACCGCAAACTAATGACTGATATTAGAATTCCAAGCCAAACGTTTTTAAGCAGATTTTTAAAAGACGAGTTTAACACACCTATTCTCGTGGATGATCTGGAGCAAGGCGGTGAATATGTTGAGATTGTTACTAGGTTGAGAGAACAGTTAGTTCAACAAAGAGAAAATTATGAGCGCATAAGTAGTAATTTTACTACTGTTGCTGCGCGACCGGAATTACCCGACGGGTTGTCTAATACCTTTAATAATATCGTAGCTGAGCAAAATTTAGATGTTAGAAACCCATTTTCTCAAGATGGCATCGTAGATTTTTCAAATATTGAGAACGCAGCTTTCAATGCGGCTTCTCCATCTTTCGCTGAAAATGCAGCGCGAAGTGGAGCTCCCGTTATTGCTTTTGTTGACGCGGCTCCGCAACAAGATCCTCAGCAATGGCAGTCAGATCTACGCCAAGTCCAAGTGTTCCAACATTGAAGTCCAGCGCTACGGGAAATTATCGTCGTATCTAATTTGTGATATTTTTAGACCATCAGCATGGCGATCAATCTGCTGCCTGCTCGAACGTAAACCCATCAACAAGGTTTCCAGTGCGCTGTTTGTCGCGCAGGCTAAAGTACCAATCTTCGGCAAACTCCTTCGCTTTAGATAGGCTTTTTTCCTTTGTGCTTACCCGCCGATCTTTTCCCTCAAGATAGCTTGAGCACTGCCAGATGGTGCTGCCGCTACGCTGATAAACGTGTACTTTATCGCCAAGAATCGAATGTTTTTCAGGCATGGCCACAAGCTCCAAAATCATATGCAATTTTGGGTAAGTCTTAGATAACAGCAAAATAGCCCATCGGCTAAATCAACCAATGTTACAAATTATTGAAACTATTGAAAAATTTGGCTCCCCGAACAGGACTCGAACCTGTGACCCAATGATTAACAGTCATTTGCTCTACCAACTGAGCTATCGGGGAATGCCGTTTTACGCGATTGCGTGAAGGCGATATAACAAAGGTTTTGATGGTTGCAAAGCGAAATATTGAAA
>CAZXXY010000353.1:0-1428 GCA_964644755.1 uncultured Hyphomonas sp.
GGTGGATTCGCGTTCTATCTACTGTCAGGAAAACTGGGCGGCCACGATACGTTCTGGGAAAACTTCACTCAGCTGAACTCGCAAATCCCCGATGACATCGTCGCTAGAAACAAAATCCCTCAATCGAAGTTCCTGTGCTTCTTGTTCATTCCGTTGTCGGTGGCGATGTTCCCCCACCTGTTTCAACATTGGCTCACGGCTAAGAGTTCCAACACGTTTAAACTACCGGTCGTGATGCATCCAATCTTCATCATGATCGTGTGGGTGCCTTGCGTGCTGATCGGTTGCTGGGCGATGAACGAATTCACAATCGGCGATGCGGTGGCGGGTAAAACTTCATTAAAAAATGCGAACCAAGTGATGCCAGCGATGGTCAATCAGTTCATCGGCCCTGTAACGGGCGGTTTTTTGTCAGCAGGGATTTTGGCGGCGATCATGTCCTCGTTGGATAGCCAGTTTTTGTGCATTGGTTCGATGTTCACCAATGATGTGGTCGGCAGCCTTCGAAAAGAAAAGCTGAGCGATCGCAGCGAGGTCTGGCTGGCTCGCGGATTCATCGTGGCGGTCGTGGCGATCACCTACGGTTTGTGTTTAGCGACCGGGTTTGGTGCGAGCGTATTTTCGATGGCGATTTGGTGCTTTAGCGGTTTTGCGGGCATGTTCCCGATTGTCGTCGCGGCCCTGTATTGGAAACGCTTGTCCGCAGCCGGAGTCGTGTCAGGGCTATTGGCGGCCATCGGTAGTTGGCTGTACTTGTTTGGCAAAGCCGATTGGGGCGCTAACGGGGGATTTTCGATTCCGGTTTACGGAATGCCGATCATGCCCGTGGTCGTGATTTTTGTTTGTACTGCTGTCGCGATGACGGTAACCACGCTAGTAACTTGTCCGCCCAGCCGAACAACGCTGGATAAATTTTTTGATTGAACCGAACTAGCTATTGTTCGCTCCTTGCTTTCCGACTTCTTTTCTACGTTTCAAACCTGCGCCTCATACTAGTTGCAATCTATGTCCTCACGACGAAGGAACAAATTCACAAACCCGGATGCGGAAAAGCATTTCGTCGACATGGCTTGTTGGCTCGCGATGGAGTCGCAGGCAGAAGTCAAACGGATGGAAGAGCGACGACGGAAACGCAACGAAGCTGACGCCGAAAAGTCTGGTGAAACGATTTTGGATTTGGTGGTAGCGGACCATGTGATCGGCATGGGCGGCCACAAATTGGTCACTTTTACTCGTCGAAAACAGTCGATGCAAATGCCGTGGCACCGGCTACGCGTTGGATCGCCGGTCGTGGTTTCGTCTTTCCCCATCAAAGGCCCGTCCGAATCCGGTGTCGTCAGTGCTAAGCGGAAAGACAGTTTGCAAATCGCGATGAATCGCTGGCCCGAATCGGAAGCCTTCCGCGTGGACTTAGCCGCCGACGAAGTG
>CAZXXY010000354.1:0-1426 GCA_964644755.1 uncultured Hyphomonas sp.
GGCATTCGGTAGAAAGGCATTGTCCCATCCGGTCGCCTCTGGCGGTGTGCCGCCAAACCTTGCGACCACCAAGTCCAGTTCCGGCATGATATAGATGACCTGATTGCCATTTCCGTCGAACAGAAAAATGTCGTCGGTGGCATAGGGTTCGGAGTGGAATGTTTCCTGATTTGGGACTGTTTCGGGATTGAAGGAGCCGCGTAACTCGGCAAAGGGGTGACCTTGAAAGACACCGAGACCGGCATGGGGGTTAAGGCTGTCGACGGTGCGCATTTCCTCTACGAAACCGGCAGGCAACAAACGGCTCTGACCGATCATGCCATCTTCCAGAAGCAAGACGGCAAGCCGGATATAGGTTTCCGCCGGCAGCAATATGCAGCAGCCGGAATGCGCCGTGCCGCCCTGACGATTGACCCAGATGTCCCCGCCAGAAGCGCCCATCGGCTTTAGCACGTGTTGGGATACCCAGTCTTGATAGCTCTGGCCTGTTGCCCGTTCTATAAGTGGACCGATAAGTTCGCCATTGGCATTCGAGTATTCATAAACTGTTCCCGGCGTATGGGTGAGAGGATAGTCGGAGATCAATAAGTCATCATGTTTTGGATGCAGGTAAACCCTGTTGAGAATATGCGTCGGATCGCTGACAAAGTCCTGCGGCAACAGTCCCGACCGCATGCCAAGAAGGTGCCGAACGGTGATCTGTTCTTTGTCACTCCCTT
This sequence comes from uncultured Hyphomonas sp., assembly GCA_964644755.1. Classification (GTDB taxonomy): domain Bacteria; phylum Pseudomonadota; class Alphaproteobacteria; order Caulobacterales; family Hyphomonadaceae; genus CALLCD01. The sequence continues at coordinate 720 of CAZXXY010000354.1, forward strand.
GCCATTCATTGAAAAAATCGGCTGCGGATTGATCGAGCGACTTGATATGACCGCGCGCGATGGCTGTGCCAATCGCAATGGCACCAAGGGGCTTGGCCAGTGATTTTGCATTGATGAGGCTGTCCCTGGTGGTGGCGCCGAAATATGAGGCCTCGATGAGCGCGCCGCTATGCCAAACCAGTAGCGCACTCGAATCGCGCTCGCTGGCATATCTGCGGGTGTCCTTTATGGCGTTTAACATGTTGGCTGAAACTGCGGGGCTTAAGGGGAGGGGGTCAACCTGTTCTGCGCCAGCAACGGGCTCTAATGGATCGTAAGCCGATATGCCTTGCAATCCCTGCCGACGGCGCTCGGCCTGCGCCTCGAAACGATCCATATATATGGCGTCTGCACCTTCATCGGACAGGTCGTTTCCAGCGCTTTGTTCGGTCGAACAGGCACTCACTAAGGCTAGAAAAATCATTGTAATGGTAAAACACCGCATGCCTAATGATATAGGGTTCTACAAAATTAGCTAATATCCGGCGCGCCTATTTGCCCGACTGTCGGAAACTAACTTAAAATCGGGTAGGCGGCGGCGTCACCGGAGCTAGATAGAGTATGCGCATTATTCGAAAATTCTGCAGCCAAATTCGATCGATCTATCCGAAGATCATGGCGGCAGTGTCCCTGATTTTTGCCGTGGCTGCCTGCTCGCCGGACATCCC
>CAZXXY010000355.1:0-1422 GCA_964644755.1 uncultured Hyphomonas sp.
GACCGGACCGAGCGCATCACGCCCGGCCAGTTCATTATCGTGCCTGCGGGTGTGGAGCATTTGCCAAGTTCGGAAGGCGAGGAGTGCCAGATTATGCTCTTTGAGCCAGCCTCGACTCTCAATACAGGTGAGGGGGAAGCAAATGAGAGAACCGTAACCGAACCGGAGAGGATCTGATGAGCGACAAACCCGTAATTGCTGGCCGTGAGCCTATGGCGGTCGAGGTTGAAGAGGGCAAGATATATTGGTGGTGCACCTGTGGGCGCTCGGCCAATCAGCCGTTTTGTGATGGCTCCCATAAGGGGACAGAATTTGCGCCCGAAGGCTGGGAAGCGCCGAAAACCGGTAAGGTCTTCATGTGTACCTGCAAGCATACAGGCACGTCTCCGCTCTGCGATGGAAGCCATAATACACTCGACTAATGGCCCATGGGTGAATGCGTCAGCTTGACCTATGCTCAGAGCGCTTTATTGCCCATGGGCATAGACGTTAAACAGGCCGCATCATGTCCCAGCTTTTGCTTGAACTATTTTCCGAAGAAATTCCTGCACGGATGCAGGCAAAGGCCGAGGCCGATCTGGGCAAAGCGCTCGGCGATGCGCTGAAGACGGCGGGGCTGGGCTTTGACGAGGTGCGCACGGTTTCGGGGCCACGCCGGCTCGCTGTGATTGTTGACGGATTGCCGGCCAAATCTGCGGATGTGCGGGATGAACGCAAAGGCCCGAAAGTCGGCGCGCCTGAAAAGGCTGTTGAGGGCTTTATGCGCGGGGCTGGATTGGCTTCGATTGACGAAGCGGAAATCCGCACCGACCCGAAAAAGGGCGATTTCTACGTCGCAATCATTGAAAAACAGGGGCAAGCGACGGCGGATATTATCGCCGAGGCCGTGCCGGAGATTGTGCGGAAATTCCATTGGCCAAAATCCATGCGCTGGGGCACGGGTGATCTGCGTTGGGTGCGGCCTTTGCAGCGGATTGTCTGCGTGCTTGATGGCGCGATTGTTCCGTTCGAGATTGATGGGCTTGCGAGCGGTCACCAGACTGAAGGCCACCGTGTGCATGGGCGCGGGCCATATGTGGTGACGGGCTGGGCGGACTATCAAAGCCAGCTTGAAGGGGCGGGGCATGTCATGCTCGCGCGCGCCGACCGCAAGGCGCTGATTGCCAAACAGGCCGAGGCGCTCTGCAAGAAGGCGGGGCTTGAGCTGGTGCCGGATGAAGGGCTGCTTGAAGAAGTGACGGGGCTGGCCGAATGGCCTGTGCCTGTTTTGGGCAAGATGGACCCTGCTTTCCTTGATCTGCCGCCGGAGGTCGTGCGGCTCTCCATGCGGACGCATCAGAAGTATTTTGCGGTGCGTGACCCGAAGACGGGTGCATTGGCTGCGAATTTTGTCACCGTGGCGAATATTGAAGCGGCCGATGG
>CAZXXY010000356.1:0-1421 GCA_964644755.1 uncultured Hyphomonas sp.
GTGTTGACAGCGGGCTAGGGTTTGCGCTTATGATGATCAGGCTCGCGCAGATGTTGTGCGAGATTGTGAGAAGAGATCTGGTGAGATGACGTGTCGATCGACGGTATCATCCCGATTTACGGGCGAGCGTTCTAAGCGATAGACGCTGCCCTTCGTTTTCTTTTTTCCACTTTCTACCTGAAAATCTAATGCGCACCTGCTGACCCGAATTTGCGTGGGTGCCTTGTTTTCCTTAAATGGAGGCGTCCCATGGGGGAGCTATCTGAAAATTCTAAATCTGTTGCATCTGGCCCGAACCGGGCGGTGATGTTTATGGCGCTGGTCGTGTTTATCGACATGATGGGCGTGAGTATTATTATTCCGGTTATGCCGGAGCTGATTACGTCTTTGACGGGCGTGTCGATTAGCGATGCGGCGGGCATTGGCGGCTATTTGTTTGCCACATATGCGGTGATGCAGTTTGGTTTTGCGCCGGTGCTTGGCGGGCTGAGCGACCGGTTTGGGCGGCGTGTGGTGTTGCTGTTTGCGCTGGGCGGGCTTGCGGCTGATTATGTGCTGATGGCGCTCGCGCCGACGATTGGCTGGCTGTTTGCCGGGCGATTGCTGGCGGGCGTGTTTGGCGCGACGTGGCCGGTGGCCAATGCGTGTGTGGCCGATGTGTCTAGCGATGAAACGCGGGCGGCGAATTTTGGCTTGATTGCCGGAGCGGCCGGTGTGGGCTTTGTGTTTGGGCCGGTGCTGGGCGGACTGCTCGCCGGAATTGGTCCGCGTGCCCCGTTTTGGGCGGCGGCGGCGCTGACCTTTGTGGCTTTCGGTGTGGGGGCGATGCTGTTGCCCGAGACATTGGAGAAGGCCAAGCGGCGTCGCTTTGACTGGGCGCGGGCGAACCCTGTTGGCGGCCTGTTGAAGGTGGGCAAACAGCGCGCGGTGCTTGGCATTATGCTGGCAAACTTCCTGATGCAATTTGCGTGGATGAGCTTTGCGGTGGTGTGGCCCTATTTCACCACGGAGCGGTTTGGCTGGGAAGAATTCGAGATTGGTGTTTCGGTTGCGCTTTATGGCTTGCTGATTGCGATTTTTCAGGGCGGATTGACCGGGCCGGTGACGAAGCGGTTTGGCAATGTGCCAGTGTGCATTTTTGCGCTGGTGCTGGGCGTTGCGCTTTACGGGATTTATACCGTGCTTGCGGTGGGTTGGATTGCGTATGCGCTGATTGTTCTGTCGGGGCCGACGGCGTTTTCAGGGCCGATTATGCAGACCTTGATGACCGAGCGGGTTGCGGATGATCAGCAGGGCGAGTTGCAGGGCGTGATTGGCAGCGTGATGGCGGTGAATGCGATTTTTGCGCCGGTGGTCATGACGCAGGTGTTTCGCTATTTTACGGGCGAGGGCGCGCCGTTCTATTGGCCCGGTGCACCGTT
>CAZXXY010000357.1:0-1419 GCA_964644755.1 uncultured Hyphomonas sp.
ATCCTCAAAGCCCAGTTGAGCCACCGCGGCAGCACTGTCGCCTCCGCCGATGATTGAAACCGCGTCGCCATCTGCAATCGCTTGGGCAACCGCCTTGGTTCCTGCGGCGAACGGAGCCATTTCAAACACGCCCATCGGCCCATTCCAAACAACGGTCTTGGCGGTGGCAATAATTGCCGCAAACTTCTTGCTAGATTCTGGACCAATATCAAAACCTTCCCAACCATCAGGAATCTCGCCAGCAGCCACCACCTGCTTGTTGCAATCGGCATCAAAGGCGTCGCCGCAATGCGTGTCCACGGGTAAAACTAATTTGTCGCCAGCACGTTCGAGCAACGACTTCGCCAAGTCAACTTTCTCGGGTTCAACCAAGCTACCACCGACCGAGCCGCCTTGGGCCAACGAAAATGTGTAGGCCATCGCTCCGCCAATAATGATGTGATCGCAGATACCGATCAGGTTTTCGATGACTTTAATTTTGTCAGATACCTTCGCACCACCAAGAATCGCCACGAAAGGACGTTCCGGTTTAGAAATCACGCCGTCCAAGTATTTGATTTCTTTGTCCACTAACGAACCAACTACTTTGGGCTTGTCTCCCATCGCCTTGGCAACACCGTACATCGAAGCATGTTCACGGTGGCAGGTGCCGAACGCGTTGTTGCAATAGACGTCAGCAAAACCGGCAAGCTGCTTCGAGAAATCTTCGCATCCATTTTTCTCGGCAGAATCGAAGCGCAGGTTTTCCAGAACTAAGATCTGTCCGTCAGTAAGCGCAGCTACCTTGGCAACTGCGTCTTCTCCAATAGTGTCTGTTGCCATCGCCACCTCTTGGCCCACCAATTCACCCAAACGCTTGGCAACCGGCGCCAAGCTATGTTTCGCGCTGACCTGGCCTTTGGGACGACCAAGGTGGCTCGCCAATATCAATCGACCGCCGCGATCGATCACAGATTTAATGCTCGGCAATGCCATTTCAATACGGCGATCGTCAGTGATCGCTTGATTCTCATCCAGCGGCACGTTGAAATCGACTCGCATAAATACTTTTTTACCGGCGACATCAGTGTTATCAATTGTTTGCTTAGGCATATCAGCAAGCCTCGTTAATCAGGCTTCGTAGAGGGATTTTGAAGGAAATTGTTGGATCGATCTTGGGGTAGAAACAAACACATCATCAAGACGTAATTGGTCGAGCGTGGTTCAGGCTAGGCTTTGCCTTCTTCTTTTGGCACGACTCGTTTTTTGATGTCGGTTTCGATTTTACCGAACACTTCTTCGTGACGCTGAACCGACACGTGCAGCGCGTGCAGCAAACGCTTGGCAGTAAAGAAGTTCAATACGATACGTTGAGAAATATCGACTGGAGAATCGCCCACGCCCATTGGTTGTGAGTTCATACCGAAGTCGATAATTAGT
>CAZXXY010000358.1:0-1408 GCA_964644755.1 uncultured Hyphomonas sp.
ACAACGACATTACAGCCTTGCTCACCCAACTTAACGCAGCAAGAACGACCAATGTCGCGCGATCCGCCTGTTACGATAGCTGTTTTACCTTGAAGGTCACTCATATTGTATTTCCTACTAATTGAAATTGCTGATTTGAATCGCGCGCCTAAGCAGACCCACGAGGTTTAAGAGGTTTGATATCGCCGCACAGGACCCAGATGCTGGCAATTGCTGTCAACGCCATAGCTGCCCCCAGAACGAAAATTGAGAAATAGTTCCCGCCATCGGTCATGATGGGCACCAAAGCGATAATACCGGCGCCCGCCAGTTTCGCGGCCATACCGGCCAGACCCGCCAAGGTCCCGACCGTTTTTCCGCCATAAAAATCGCTTGGCAAAGTCTGCACGTTACCGATCGCGGTTTGGAAGCCAAACAAGATGATGAACATCAGGGTCAATGCCATAACAGCATTCGACGCAACGGCCAGTGCCAACAGAGCTGGCAACATCATCAGGCAGCCCAGGGTAATCGTCAATTTACGTGTCTTGTCGACGGACCACCCTTTGTCGATCCGGTTTTGAGCCAGAAGCCCACCGAACCAGGCCCCGAACATGGCCCCGACATAAGGCACCCATCCACTGACGACGAGGTCTTTCATCTGGAAGCCGTGGACTTCAAACAAATATGTTGGGATCCAGACAATGAACAACCACCAAATCGGGTCAATCGCGGCTGAGGCAATAATAACACCCCAACTTTGCTTGCGGGACAGTAGCTCGCCCATTGGCGGATTGTACCCGCCATCATGCTCACCATCGCCATCCAGATCTTCATTGATCTGACCGCTGAGAATATATTCGCGTTCGTCATCCGACAGCCAGGCATGATATTTTGGCGGCGCTTTGACGATCACCAGCCATGGCACGAGCCATAAAAGCCCCAACACCCCGACAGAGATAAAGATCATCTGCCAGTCCATGAACAAAGCCATATAACCGATAAGCGGGATAGAAATGATCCCGCCAATCGCAGCGCCGGAATTAAAGATGCCTTGCGCAAGCGCCCGCTCATTGACCGGGAACCACTCCGCATTGGCTTTCGCCGCCCCGGGCCAGTTACCCGCTTCGGAAACACCAAGTATGGCTCTGAAAATACTGAAGGATGCAACGCCTTTTGCAAAAGCATGGGCAATTGTGGCCAGAGACCAAACGCCAATTGACAAGACGAACCCTAAGCGCGTCCCAATCCAGTCAAATATTTTTCCGAAAATAGCCTGGCCAAAAGCATAAGCGAAAACGAACACGATTGAGATGGTCGCATAAATCTCCTTATGCCCGGTCTCGTCCATGTCAGGGAAAAGTTCAGGCGCAATTTCTGTGGGCCACAACACGCTCAGGGTCTGGCGATCAATATAGTTGATGATTGT
>CAZXXY010000359.1:0-1406 GCA_964644755.1 uncultured Hyphomonas sp.
GGGAGGGCGAGGCTCCGCCCGAGCCTTTTCTTGATGACGTGCGTGTTGGTTGGATCGGGTGCGGACGGAGCCTTACCCTCCCATTTGGAGGACACGTTCATGGGGGGCAATCGGTGGATGTTCCCATGTTTCGGTACGTTATCAAAACGCAAAAAAAGAGCAGCCTCCACGTTGGAGCCTGCTCTTCGAGCCTCATCCTGAGCTTATGTTAGATGGATTAGAACCCATCTGATGACACTGTCTCGCCGCCGGCGATGGAAGACAATCGCTTTAGCAAGTTGACTCCGATTTCGACGTCGATCGTATCGATGTGCCCATCGCCAAAAGCGAAGTTGATACCACCCGCGTGATTGCTGTTGAACGCCTGACCGTTGGTCGCTCTAAGTGTGGCGTCCTCTCCAGTCACCAACGCAACAATATCCTCCCTGGTGTTTAGGGATCGCACTATCGTGTTGACACAAAAAAGGTTCGTTGGCCTGTAATTATCGCCAGAACTTGCCCCAGGATCCCGTGAACCAATCGCCCAGTTCGTGCGGTGAGCCCTGATTCGGTTACCATTGTTGTCCTCCGACTCGGACCGCGAAACTTCACCAAACATCAATGTGTTTGAGGTACCATCCCGTAAGTCGCCAGAGGTCTTGGCGCGTCGAGTGGTGTATATAGCAGAGTCAAAGTTAGTGTCGCCAGCCGCTTGCGTTTGCGTTAAAGTTGTGAAAGGAGAAAACATTCCTTCGAGTCCAATTTTTGTTCTCACGTTTTCGTCCATGCTAACTTCTGGGGCCGTGAAATAGTCGTTTGCGTTGTTCGGCATAGCGCCGATATCCTCACCTGGCCCCGAAACACCAATGTAATGAGCTGTAGGCCCAGTAAAAGTAGGGTCGTTGGCTTGTCTGTCAGACTGGGTTGATGATGGGCAGAAGAAAATCGGAAGCTCGTTTGCGTTGTTGCTAAATCGAGTTGCGGTCTCTGCGGGGTCACCGTCGTTACCCGTTACGACACGGTCTGATAATTGATCGAATTCAGCCTGCTGCTCCAATTGAGGCAGGATGCTAAACAGAATACTTGACCCAATGCTCTCGTTCGAATCTCCAGACAGAAACTTTGATCCCGCTGGATATCGCTGCTTAACAGCTTCGAAGTTTAGTGCTGCCAACGCAACGTTTCGCAAGTTGCTCTGGCAGTTCGCGTTGCGGGCCGCTTCGCGGACTTGTTGAACAGCAGGAAGCAGCATTCCCACCAAAATGCCGATGATCGCGATCACGACGAGTAGTTCTACCAAGGTAAATCCAGTACGGCGGCTTGTGTGCCTGTAGGACATCAGATGTTCTCCGATCAATGTAATGATGAAAGTTGTTCTACGCAGTCAGCGGTGGGAAAAGAATGGACGGTCACACTGCGTGGATGTG
>CAZXXY010000360.1:0-1406 GCA_964644755.1 uncultured Hyphomonas sp.
AGATGGAATAAATCGACAGACTCGCCAGACCGCGGATTCAGCTCGATAAGTATCAGGGCACGTTGGTTTTGATCCAATTCTCCACGCTCCGAAGAGCGTAGCTACATTTAATCACAGCCTCGGCGAGGTGTTGAAACAAATCCCATTGGACAATGAAGGGGCAGCAATCTAAACCGCTTCGAAAGTAAACCGTTTAGAATCACCAGTAATTGGGCTAGTGAATCGGACTTTCCAACGCGACACTTTTTCGTGGCCTTGTCTTTCGAGCGTTCAAAGCCTTGCTACACGAGCGAGGCTAAACGTTCCTCATTTTTTCTTGCCCAGTCGAACTATTTGCAACTTGGCTGGAAGAAAAAAAAGAAAAAAAGTGTTGGTAGTGACCTAACGTGTCAATCGAATTTGCGAAGCTGGCAATCGGATAGAAAAGCGATAGACTAAAGTTCGCTGCAACTAACTTGCTTTGAGAGTACCAATGCCAGCCTATGCCCACAGTCTCGAAAATCAACCGCCTGATAAATGGGAAACGATGGCCGAGCATGAAGCGTTGGTCGCGAAATACTGCCGCCAGTTCTTAACACGAATTGGTGCGGAGTTAGGTGAGTGGGGCGAGTTGTTAGGAAAGTGGCATGATGTCGGAAAGTACTCGACAGAGTTTCAGCAGTATATTTCCGCCGCGAATGTTTCAGATGTGCATTGTTCTGAAGTAAAAGGAAGAGTCGATCACTCGACAGCCGCTGCTCAACATTTTGTTAGTTTGGACAATTTGAAAGGCCGATTTGTAGCTTACGCGTTTGCTGGGCATCACGCGGGTTTGCCTGACTGGGATAACGGTGAAAGTCAGGCTGGCTTGAAGCAGAGACTTGAGAAAACAATTCCGGCTTGGAAGCCATTTGCAAATCCGTCTTTGCTGGAGGGAAGGTTTCCTGCAATGCCCAAGCTGCCCACGCCAGATGATTATGGGCACGCTTCATTTCGAGTTTCGTTCTTTATCAGGATGATGTTCTCAGCGTTGGTTGACGCGGACTTTTTGGCAACCGAGGCATTTATGTCTCCTGAAAAACAGAAGTCGCGTCCGACTCAGCAAGCAAAGTTTGCGAGCTTAAGAGAACAGCTCGAGCTTCACCTTCGGAGATTTGAAGGTGGCGATCCTTCTGGCTCCGTAAATGCGATTCGCAAAACTATTAGTGCTTGCTGTCTTGAAAAGTCAGAATTGCCAACTGGTTTTTTTTCGTTGAACGTGCCTACGGGCGGAGGCAAAACACTTGGGGCGCTGCGGTTTGCGCTTGCCCACGCGATTGAAAACAAGTTGTCTCGTGTTGTGTTTGGAGTGCCGTTCACGAGTATCATCGAACAAAACGCCAACGTGTATCGTCAGATTTTTCAATCAATAGGCGATGACGTAGTGC
>CAZXXY010000361.1:0-1400 GCA_964644755.1 uncultured Hyphomonas sp.
TGATGGTTCCCAGTTTGATGCGCTGTTTGAAGAAGGTGATACTTACAGCGTGGGGGAGAGAACCGGGTTTGTTATTGCAACGCCGTGTCACACGCCTGCTTGCACTGCGCATGTATTTCTCAATGCCGCTTTTGCGGGCGACACGCTGTTCATGCCAGATGGCGGTTCTGCGCGGGCAGATTTTCCAGGTGGTGATGCGGGACAACTCTACGATTCAATTCAAAAGGTATTATCGCTTCCCGAAGAAGTGCGGTTGTTTATCTGCCATGATTATGGGCCCAACGGCAGGGCGATTGCATGGGAGACAACCATTCGCGAACAACGGGCAAAAAACATTCACGTGGGCGGAGACAAATCCCGCGATGAGTTCATTAAATTTCGCACAGAACGCGATGCCCAATTGGCCATGCCAAAATTGATTATTCCGTCACTACAGGTCAATATGCGCGCCGGTGAATTCCCTAGCGACGAAAATGGTGTACCTATGCTAAAAGTGCCGATCAACGGCTTGTGAGGGGCATATGCAAAACGAAGATCTCTTAATCCGCGACGATCAAGATGGGGTTGCGATTTTATCGCTGAATGCACCCAAGTCGATCAACGCTTTGTCTGAAGCCATGCTTCATGCCTTGTCAGATAGCTTCGATCAAATTGCAGAAGACCGATCGGTTAAAGCGGTCATCTTACGTGCGACAGGCAATCATTTTTGTGCAGGTCACAATCTCAAAGAAATGTCGGTGCGCCGCGAAGATGAAGATGGCGGCTTTCAATATTTCCAAGACCTCTTTGCCACTTGCTCTGCCATGATGTTGCGCATTGTCCGTTTACCGCAACCCGTTATTGCCGAGGTTAAGGGCATTGCAACGGCAGCAGGCTGTCAGCTGGTTGGTTCCTGCGATTTGGCGGTTGCATCAGAAGAGGCAAAATTTGCAACGTCAGGCGTGAATATTGGTCTTTTTTGTTCAACCCCCATGGTTGCCCTCAGCCGAAATGTACCGCGAAAACTGGCAATGGAAATGTTGTTAATGGGTGACTTTCTGCCTGCCACCCGCGTAGCAGAAATGGGCTTAGTCAATCGTGTCGTCCCGCTTGATCAACTGGAGGCGACTTCTATGGAGGTTGCCCGCATAATCGCGGATAAATCTCCGGCAGCGATTAAAATCGGGAAACGCGCTTTTTATGAGCAGGCAGAAATGTCGCTTGAGGAAGCTTATAATTTTGCAGGCCGTGTGATGGCTGAAAATATGATGGCGCGTGATACGGAGGCCGGAATTGGTGCCTTCACCCGCAAAGAACCAATGCCAGAGTGGACGGGCGAATAAGGGGTGAGCTAGGAATGCCAAGTATGTATGAAGGCGCAGAACTTGCAAAAAACACGGCAAATCACGCAGCCTTATCGC
>CAZXXY010000362.1:0-1397 GCA_964644755.1 uncultured Hyphomonas sp.
CTTGGGCCAGTCGTTCGGACGGATATTATCGCATTTGATCCAATGGCAGCCTAAACCCAGCGGCCACTGCCTTTCTTCCTTTCGCCTTTACGGAGTTTCCTATGTTGTTGCCAGAAACCAAGTCCCATTCTCGCTTTAACCAAACGCCCGAAGCCGATTCGCAGCGAGTCGTTGAGTGTCACCGTGAACGAAGCTTCGACTTCGAGGCTTGGGAAACCTTTCGCAACTGGAAACGCCAGCAGAAAATTCGATTTGGCAATGGCAACTCTGCTCCTGACATTCCCCGCAGCCAACGCCAATACGATGGTGACAACAGCTTCGATTATTGCGAAGTACTTGTTCTTAGGTAGGCGTTCCTTTTCGATTTTCCAGCTTTCAAACTTGTCTCAAAGTTCACTATGCAATTCATCAATGGTCAAATTCGATTCTCCCCCAGTGACCTCACGAAGTTCATGGAGTCAGAGTACTCATCGTGGATGGACCGATGGCACCTAGAACTTAAAGCCGGGAATCACTCTCAGGTTGTGCCCTGTGGGTTTGAGGGGGCTGGAATCGAGATTTGCGAGCCAGACGATTGCAGCGAGGAACTGGAGATCATCGCCGCAAAGGGAATCGAGCACGAGAAGCAGTTTCTAGAATCTCTGCCAAGTGACGATGTTGCTAAAGTTCCGTCGGGTCGCAACTCGATTCAGGCAACTCGTGATGCAATCGCCCAAGGGTCGAGCGTGATCTTTCAGGCACACCTTGTCTCGGGGCGATTTGCTGGCTACGCAGATTTCCTGATGCGAGTTGATGGCGAGTCGGATCTGGGTAACTATCTCTATGAAGTTACTGACACAAAGTTGGCTCGCTCACCAAAACCATACTTCATCATTCAGCTCTGCTGTTACGCTGACATGCTTGAAGCGATTCAAGGTCGCCGCCCTGCTGGGTTTGAGGTAATCTTGGGAACTAATGGGCGTGTTCGTTTTGAAACGGATAAGTTCTTCTCTTACTACCAGAGCCTTAAAAATTCGTTCTTGGAATTTCAAGATAACTTTGATCTTACGTCGCCACCTCACCCGGGCCTTGCTAAGTCGTATGGGCAGTGGGGAGGGTTTGCGGAGGCTGTCCTGGAATCATCGGACCACCTTTCAAAAGTCGCAAAGATCACTCGCTCTCAAATCAAGAAGCTTGAGTCGGCTGGCGTGACAACGTTCACGCAACTGGCAACTCAAAAAATCGCCAACGTGCCTAAGCTGTCTCTGCCGACACTACGAAACTTGCAATGGCAAGCTCGTATGCAGCTGGATTCGATCGGGAAGGACCGGCCCTTGTACGATGTCATTGAACCCAAAGAGGGAGAGTCAAGACTGGGGCTTCAGTTGTTGCCGCCTTCGTCTCCAAATGATGTGTTC
>CAZXXY010000363.1:0-1395 GCA_964644755.1 uncultured Hyphomonas sp.
AGTTCAGCACCAAGTATCACGATCCCGAAACAGCCTTTAGCTATTACGGATATCGGTATTATGACCCGGTCACGGGGAGATGGCCAAGCAGAGACCCTATTGGGGAAAATGGGGGATACAACCTGTATGGATTTGTGAAGAATGATGGGGTTAATTTGTTGGATATTTTAGGTTTTGAGAGAGCTTGTGCAAATTGTCATGGAACTGCGGACGGTAGTTTTGGAAATATTGCAGCTTTTGGAGAAAGAGCACTTGGCTGTGAATTGCAAAGATTGCGTGCTGCAGCTCCCGCAAACCCTGAGGGAGCTAGGGCCCTAATTTCACATGTAGGGCAAGTAGCCGATGGCCTTCCTCAAGACATGTTGGATCATTGGTTTGATCAAGGAGGGGATGATTATGATTTGACTGAAGGTGAATTTAGAGCTGTTTTTAATGGTTTTTCTTTGGAGTCAAATCAAACGTTTAAGGACCTTCTGAGTATAAATTGCTCAGAAGGATCCGGTAGTTTTTCTGCAGAAATTCCTGTTTATGTTGGTTGTAGTAAAATTGGCAGAACAATAGGCCAGCATCTGATTATGGTAAAATTTGAAGTTGAGTGTAACTCATGTTCTGGTAGTGACGATATTTGTTATAAGGTAAATGGAACATTTTCTTTGCATGAGGAAATATATGATTATGATCCCAAGAAATGGGGAAAGCGAAATAATCAGGCTGAAATTGAGGTTAGGTTGGTCAATTTTTTCGCAGCTGATGTTGCAGATTCCTATCAAGTGAATAGCCCAGAAGTGCCATTTTCAATAAATAAAAACTGTGGAGAGCAATCTCAAAAAAATTATAATTGGTCCGAAGACGCTAGGAAAAACGAGAATCTTACTGGTTCAAAATTACTTTTTTCTCTGCCTGTAGGTGATGCTGTTGGAGATGCAGGTTTGTTTAGTAATTAGAAGATAATGAAGCGAAAAATAGTAGTCATTTTGTGTCTGGCATTCCTATTTTTTTCAATTCTTTTGTATTATCGTGGATCTAATGGGTATGGTGATTCTTTCATAGAAATAAATTCCCAAAGAACCTCTCAAGACTACGATTATACAGAATTGGTGAAAGGAAAAATAAACCGAGAAGATTATGTTTCTTATTTCTCTTCAAAGCTTGGTTTTGTTGAGATGAAATCCTCTTTTCCGAATAAGCGTAATTTGTATTTCTTGCAAATTGAGGAGGATTGGTGGGATCCTCCTTCGCGATTTGATGTGGGCTATTATGAAATAAATGAACACGGAACATCAGGAGTCATTTCTGTATTCAAAGATGGAGTTATGTATGTACAGGATTTTTCGTGGTAGGGAAAGGCAGAAGGGGTCAGTCCGTGAATTGTGAATTTACAAAGAATGAATGAGG
>CAZXXY010000364.1:0-1387 GCA_964644755.1 uncultured Hyphomonas sp.
CAGGTTTGTGTTTAAAAGCGTCTTCGCTGCCACGCTGCCCATGCAACAGATAAACTCTGGCTGAATAATGTCCAACTGCTGTTGGCCGTAGCCCCAGCAATTCTCTAGTTCGGTGGCTTTGGGATTGCGGTTTTTGGGTGGGCGACATTTGACGGTGTTCAGCAAATATACTTGCTCTCGTTTGAGTCCGCAGGCGAGCAAGATTTTATCGAATAGATCGCCGGGGGCGCCTTGGAACGGGAGACCTTGCAAGTCTTCGTCTTCGCCGGGGCCCTCACCAACAAACACAAGTCGAGAATTGGGATCGCCGGAACCAAACACGGTGTTCTTGCGAAAGTCGCTTAACTGAGGGCATCGAACACAGTCAGCAACTTCTTGTTGAATGACCGTCAGCGCGGGCATTCGTTCGTTAGCTGGTGTTGGTGGCGAATAGGGTGCATCTTGGGTGACCAAAGGTTCCGATGCGGCGGCCGCGGTTGCTGGTGACGCGACTGTCGGCGGGGCGGCGGGTGTTACTGGAGCCTTGGTTGCCGCCGAGGCCGGCGCGGGTGCTGGCGGCTGGCGATTCGGTGGTGCGGGTGCTTTTTCGGGAGCTTGGGGGGGCTGTTCGGGAGCGGCTTCGTCAATGATGTCAAACAAGTCACCCTTGGCACATGGCACCACCGTGACACCAAACTCTTGCAGACCGCTTAAATGTTGAGCCAGAGCCAGCTGTAGGTCGACGTCATTCTCGTTCGAATCGTTGTCTGCCGAAAGATTTCTGACTTTTGTCATTGAAGCGGACTTTGGCTGTGCTAGATAAAGGGGCAATCGAGTATCATTTTGGGGCTAAGAGTCCACACTTGGGGACAAGTACCCGCACTTGGGACGCATTTTTACCAAACCCAGTCGCTATTTTCCACAAGCGTCCCAGCCAATTTCAGTTCATTTTCGCTATGGCCCTCCCTCAAATCTCAATTATCGGCCGCCCAAACGTTGGCAAATCGAGCATCTTTAACTGGCTCGCTGGCCGCCGCTTGGCGATTGTCGACAATATGGCGGGTGTTACTCGTGATCGCATGACCTTCATGCTCGAACACGGTAATCGTTACTTCGATATCATCGATACCGGCGGAATCGGAATCAACGATGTCGATGAACTCGACCACGAAATTGAACATCAGATCGAAGTTGCGATTCAATCGGCGGACGTTTTGATGTTTGTCGTTGATGCCAGAGACGGACGCACGCCATTGGATGTCCGTGTTGCCGAACGCTTGCGCGGCGTGGACAAACCGGTCTTGCTGGTTGCCAATAAATGCGATGGTGAGAACTGGGAAATCGAAGCCAATGAGTTTTTTAAACTAGGCTTTGAAAAACCAATTTGTGTCAGTGCAAAAAACAATCG
>CAZXXY010000365.1:0-1385 GCA_964644755.1 uncultured Hyphomonas sp.
ACTACATCGTTGCCGGCGATGTATTTCAGATCAATCTTTCGCAGCGATTGCTGCATCCAATCACGACCGACTCGGTGACTTTGTATCGTCGGTTGAGGGCATGCAATCCGGCGCCGTTTAGTTGTTACTTTGACATGGCCAGTATTTCGGACTGCGATGCTCAGATCGTATCCGCTTCCCCGGAGCGTTTGGTTTCGGTGCGGCAGCGGACCGTGGAAACTCGGCCGATCAAAGGAACGCGGCCGCGGACGGGCCAGCCGATGGTCGATATCCGCGAACAAGAGCGACTGTTGGCCAGCCAGAAGGATCGAGCAGAAAACATAATGATCGTCGATCTGATGCGAAACGATTTGGCGAGCGTTTGCGAAGATGATTCGATCTGTGTGACTCAGCTTTGTCAGCCGGAGTCATATCAAAGCGTGTTGCATTTGGTTTCGGCGGTCGAGGGCAAACTTAAGCCGGAGTCGAGTTTATGTGATTTGTTGGCGGCGATTTTCCCCGGTGGCTCGATCACGGGTGCGCCTAAGATTCGAGCGATGGAAATCATTGCGGAGCTGGAACCGACATCGCGGGGAGCTTATTGCGGTTCGGTGGGATACCTTGGTTTTGATGGATCGGCAGATTTGAATATTTTGATTCGGACAGTCACGGCGTCAAAGGGTTGGTGGCAAGTACCCGTCGGTGGCGGCGTCGTGGTGCAATCGGATCCAGTTGCGGAACACCAAGAGACCTGGACGAAGGCGACGAGTATGTTGCAAGCGATGGTTGAACGTGGTGTCGACTAAAGCTGACAATTCCATTGGCTAACTTTGTGAATCACCGTCCGCAAAGTTAAGCCGCAGTGGGGAAGCTAATTCGATTAGCTGGACAAGAGTGTGATGAATGGTGAGATGTCCAGGAAGTTAACCACGTTGTCCCGATTGATATCGGCTTCATCCTGCTCACCGGAGGTTGACAGGAGCGTAATGAATGGCGAGATGTCGCCGGAGGTAGTGGAAATTCCGCCACCCTCGCCTCCAGCTTGCGTCGTGCTGTTATTGCTAAGTGTACTGTCGGAAAGAGAAACGGTACCCGTGTTGGTCGCAATCCCACCACCCTCTTGCACGGACTGATTTCCGCTGACCGTACTGTTGTTGACTGAAACGGCGCCGTTGTTAGTGTAAATTCCCCCAGCCTGGAAATCGCTCTCGTTTCCGCTAATCACACTGTCGTTAAGAGTAACCGAACTGGATGTCGTAGCGATTCCACCGCCTCTGGAACCACCATCGATCGTGTTGTTACTGACGGCACTGTCGTTGAGTACCACATCTCCGGCGAACGTTTGGATTCCTCCTCCGCTGCCAGATGCTTGATTTTCGGTCACATTGCTATTGTTGAGTGTTACC
>CAZXXY010000366.1:0-1382 GCA_964644755.1 uncultured Hyphomonas sp.
GAGGGGGAATACTTGGCTTCGTTGTGTTCCGGTCGCAAGACTGCCAACGCAGCCAACGTATTGCGAATCGCCAAAGCAGCAACCTCTCGAAACGCAACTCCCGATGTAGCAGCACCAACCCCCGCAGCACCGATGTTGCCCGCAGCGGCGATACCCACGGCCGCCGCCGCGATAACCGCCGCCGCTCCGTTGGCCGCGGCCGCAATCAATCCCGCCTTGGCAGCCAATCCAAGTCACCTGGCCGCCATTCTGCAATCGCTCAACGGGCAGAGCGGCAATGCGGCAGTTTTCGAAGCCTAGCGTTGGAGCAATTGTTCCCACTGCTTTCCTCACCCTTTCTTCTGACAAACCAAGCTGCCCCCGACACAAACCATGCAAACGACTTCAACCAACAACCGGCCGTGCCAATCTCGCAGCTGCTCAAGCGGTATTCGGTTGGTCGGGTTGTCGCTGATTGTTTGTTTGCTTGCCAGTAATTTTGCTGCAGGACAATCGGTTCAGCTGCCCAACTGGAACGCTCCGGAGATCAGTCAGCCAGCGGCATTTCCAAACAATCAAATTCGCACACAAATTGGGTTAGCAACTTACGATCAGCCTCAGCCTCAGGCACTTGCACCCCTCAATGCAGGCACTAACGCACCAGTCATGCTGTCGCCTGCACCCGTTCATGCTCCCATTCAAACTCAAATCCAAGCTGCCGCGTTTGAAACCGACGTTCCCAATGCAGTCAGTTCAGACACAACCGCCGACGGTTTTGCTGGGACTCCAGTAACTGCCGATAGCATTGCGGAGTTGTTTAACAGTCAAGCAGCTGAAGCGACATCGCCCGAAGGAATTTGGCCATCGATTAAAGTTGGTCTGCTGTTGGCTGTACTGTCGCTTGCTCCTGCGATCATCTTGATGACGACTTGCTATGTTCGCGTCGTGGTCGTGTTGACTTTGCTGCGTCAAGCGTTCGGAGGCCAGCAGTTGCCACCGATGCAAGTCATTACGGCTCTGTCATTGTTTATGACGCTGTTGATCATGGCACCGGTCTGGACCAAAGTAAAAACAGAAGCGATTGATCCTTACACCCGCGAGCAAAGCCCCATCACTTGGGAAGAAGCTTGGCAACGCGGAATCGAACCCGTCAAGCATTTCATGGTCACGCAGATCCAAGCATCGGGTAACACCGATTCGGTCGCTGTGTTTTATAAGCACTTGCCCAACGCCGGCACACCGCCATCGACGTTGGAGCAAGTTCCGGTCAACGTCCTGCTGCCCGCGTTTTTGATCAGTGAGCTAAAAGTCGCGTTCTTGTTGGGCTTTCAAATTTTCTTGCCGTTCCTCGTGTTGGATTTAGTGGTCTCGTCGGTGACGGTTTCCAGCGGCATGATGATGTT
>CAZXXY010000367.1:0-1379 GCA_964644755.1 uncultured Hyphomonas sp.
GACTTGATGCGATGCTGTAGCCGTTCCTTTGCAAACCAAAGGCCCACCTCACTCAGCCATCGCTGGCTTAAGTTCGATTGGGTACGACTTGCCCGCTTCGGTTTTAAGCTCCCATTCTTGATCGCCATAAACGACCTTGCACGGTAGACCAGACTTCGATCGAACTTGAGCGCCGGTCAACTTCCCGTCCCTCCAAGTGATGTCCACTTCAAAGCCACCACGAGCCGCGATGCCAGAGGCTTCCCCGGTCGGCCACGCCGAAGGCAAAGCAGGCAATAATTGAATTTGCTCTGCATGGCTCTGCATTAGCATTTCACAATATCCAGCAGTTGCCCCTAGGTTTCCATCGATTTGAAAAGGCGGGTGAGAGTCCAGCAGGTTCGGATAGACACCGCCGCCGCTTTTCCCATAAACCATCTTGGTCGAGTAAACCACGTCCAACAGGCCTCGTAAAATTTTGTAGGAGCGATCTCCGTCCCACAATCGAGCCCAAAAATTAATCTTCCAAGCTCGACTCCAGCCAGTACTCTTGTCGCCGCGAGCATCCAAAGAAACCCGCGCCGCTTCGGCCAGCTTCGGCGTTTGGGCTCGAGAAATCTGCCGTCCCGGATACAACGCGAACAAGTGCGATACGTGTCGATGATTGTCTTCTGGATTGTCTTTGTCTTCTGCCCATTCTTGCAACTGCCCCCAACGCCCAATCGCTGGCTTTAGGAGTTTTGTGCGTAAACCAGCGATGCGGTCGCGAAACTCCTGGTCGTCGCCCAGAACATCAGCAGCTTCGATCGTATTGGTAAACAAATCGTAAATGATCTCTTGGTCGTAAGTGACACCATCTTCGGTCGGACCATGCTCGGGTGACCAGCCGTTGGGCGCGACTAGTTTACCATCAGGTCGTTCCTTCAAATGGCCTTCCCAAAATTGACAAACCTCTTTCAACACAGGATACGCCGTCTTGCGTAGGTAGTCTTCGTCGCGTCCAAACGCGAAATGCTCCCAGAGATGCTGAGCGTACCATGCGCTGCCGGGCGTGTTCCATTTCCAAAACGAAATCCCGCAAGCGTTGTTCATTGTTTGCAATGTCCACCCACGAGTTTTCTCGCCGAAGTGCCGGCGTGTGTTCACTGAGCTGACTTCGCGAATGCTGGTAACATAATCGATAAACGGTACGTGACATTCAGCCAAGTTCGTGGTTTCGGCTGGCCAATAGTTCATTTCAAGATTGATGTTTGAGTGATAGTCGCCAGCCCAAGCGGGTAAGTTACTATCGTTCCAGACGCCTTGTAGGTTCGCGGGCAACGCACCCGGCCGCGAGCAGCTGATCAAAAGGTAACGACCAAATTGACAAAACAGAGCCTCTAAATCGGGGTCGGTAGTCT
>CAZXXY010000368.1:0-1372 GCA_964644755.1 uncultured Hyphomonas sp.
CGAACACTTTGTTAAGCTCTCGGCCTTTAAAAAGCAAAACTTTCGCATTACCTTTATCAACTGGGAGTCGGTGGAAGCAGAAGACGATAGCCTGATCAATGTTCCAAGCAACGCTGTTTATCTGCTCAACCATTTTGGTCGACCTTTTGTGGTTCGCTTGGGCGGCGAACAAAATAAGTACGATTATGAGAATGAAGCCGTCGTTTCAACGGGCAAGGGGCAGCAGTTTCAGTTGTGCGCTCGGTCTTTGGATGAAGCCAACGAGATCACCGCTTGGCTTCGGAAGCAAACAGGGCTTAACTCAATCTATCGCGGGCAAATGCTGTTAGTCGCTTCGCCACAAGACGGAAGTCTTGGTCAAACGATTCGCATTACGAAACGTCCTAGCCAGCCCAAGGACCGGATCGTCCTTCCAGAAAACATTATCCAAACCGCCCTTCGACTGATCGACTCTCGGCTAAAGCATCGCGACCGACTTGTTCAACTGGGCCATTCAGCAAATCTCGGCCTCCTGTTTCACGGTGTTCCTGGAACTGGAAAGACGTTGATGATTCGCTATTTGGTTTCTCATTGCACCGACCATACGGTCATTGTCCCATCGGACATGGCGGTTGAAACATTGCGAGAGTCTTTTCGTCTGGCCCAGTACCTTCAGCCGGCCATCGTTATCCTGGAAGACGTCGACTTGCTCGCCCCGCAGCGTCAAACAAGTCGAAGTGTTGATGGCCTGCAAGAGTTAATGAATCAACTCGATGGGCTCCCTAGCTCGAGCGACACGATCGTTTTGATGTCCACCAATCAGCCAGATGTTCTTGAGCCGGCGCTGGCCTCGAGGCCCGGTCGAGTTTCACAGGCGATCGAATTTCATGTTCCCGAAGCAGCTGATCGCGAAAAACTTCTGAATCTGTTTCTAAGCGAATTGAAAAATAGCTTCGACATGAGCCAATGGAGCCAACGCACTGCGGGCGCGAGTCCTGCGTTCATCGAAGAGCTTTGCAAACGGGCGATTTTATTTTCGATGGAGCGCTCTGGGGCAGACACATCAAGCGAAAACCAACTTGAAATCATTGACCAGGATCTCGATTCCGCCATTCATGAACTGGTTATCGTCGGCGGTGAACTAACGTCCAAATCGCTCGGCT
This sequence comes from uncultured Hyphomonas sp., assembly GCA_964644755.1. Classification (GTDB taxonomy): domain Bacteria; phylum Pseudomonadota; class Alphaproteobacteria; order Caulobacterales; family Hyphomonadaceae; genus CALLCD01. The sequence goes on from CAZXXY010000368.1 coordinate 1,143, forward strand.
TCCCCGCCGCCAAGTAACCTCGGTACCCTAAACGCGTAAGCGAAGGACATACCATGGTGAGCCGAATGCGTAAGCGAGGGACATCTCAGCAAGTAACCATGGTAACCCGAATGCGTGAGCGAGGAATTTTCATTAGTCACCCAGCTTGAACCCTCGAGCCCCCTGCTCCGAAACTCATTTTATGTCACCGCTGCGGCTTGTCGTTTCGTCGATGTTTGATTAAATGGTGG
>CAZXXY010000369.1:0-1367 GCA_964644755.1 uncultured Hyphomonas sp.
GGTGAAACGTCTGCCAAACCGCCTTTGACGAAGATTTTCATCTCAGCACCATCAGCAAGCTTTGCCTCAACAACGCCCGGCTTAACAGTAGACATAAACGGCGCGTGGTTGTCCATGACGGTGAAGTAACCCTCAGAACCTGGCACCATAACCTCAGTTGCATCGCCAGAGAAGATCAGCTTCTCAGGTGAAACGAGTTCGAATGTGAAAGCGTCAGCCATTCGTTTTCTCTTCATTCAGCGCTGCGTCAAAATGCGAAGCAGCTTGTTCGAATTTATCCCGACAACCCGTGTTGCAAAAACCGACGACCTTATCATTGTAGAGGGTCAAACTGTCGGCACTTACCGGTTTGCCGGACCACGGGCAGGTCTCATTGACACAATCGTCAAGCGAAAGATCTGCCCGATCCAACTTTATTAAGCCGCTTCAGCAGCGAGCTTCTCAGCTTTTTCTTTCGCTTCGTTGATATCACCAACGAGGTAGAAAGCAGCTTCTGGAAGGTGATCATAATCACCAGCCACAAGACCTTTAAAGCCTGCAATTGTGTCTTCAAGAGCCACCAATTTACCAGGTGAACCAGTAAAGATCTCAGCAACGAAGAACGGCTGTGACAAGAAGCGTTCAATTTTACGGGCGCGTGCCACTGTAATTTTGTCTTCTTCTGAAAGCTCGTCCATGCCGAGGATGGCGATGATATCTTGTAGCGCTTTATAACGCTGCAGAATTTCTTGCACTGAACGCGCAACATCATAGTGCTCTTGGCCAACAACCAATGGGTCAAGAATACGCGATGTTGAATCAAGTGGATCAACCGCAGGGTAGATACCTTTTTCAGCAATCGCACGGTTCAACACGGTTGTCGCATCCAAGTGAGCAAAGGTTGAAGCAGGCGCCGGGTCAGTCAAGTCATCGGCAGGAACGTAAACGGCCTGAACGGATGTGATTGAACCTTTGGTAGTCGTTGTAATCCGCTCCTGCATGCCACCCATATCGGTACCAAGTGTTGGCTGATAGCCCACAGCAGAAGGAATACGACCGAGAAGCGCTGACACTTCTGAACCAGCCTGTGTAAAGCGGAAAATGTTGTCCACGAAGAACAAAACGTCTTGGCCTTTGTCACGGAAATCTTCCGCAATTGTAAGACCTGTCAAAGCCACACGAGCACGCGCTCCAGGAGGCTCATTCATCTGACCATAAACGAGGGCCGCTTTAGAACCTTCGCCGCCACCTTCTTTGTTCACGCCAGATTCGACCATTTCCCAGTAAAGGTCATTACCTTCACGCGTACGCTCACCAACGCCCGCAAACACAGAGTAACCACCGTGCGCTTTCGCGATGTTGTTGATCAATTCCATAATCAAAACGGT
>CAZXXY010000370.1:0-1366 GCA_964644755.1 uncultured Hyphomonas sp.
CGAGCCGGACCCGTCCAATGCGCGGCTCTTATTGACAGACAGTGGCGGCTACCGTTTGCAAAGCTAGACCTTTATAATCCTGATCAACACCACAAAGACCGCATGTTTCCGCATGCGGTCTTTTTTATGATGGCGGCGATATTGGGCCTAACGTCTTGGCCATGTCCAGCTCGGCGTGTCACTGACGTGTGCAAAGGTTTCGCCAAATTCTTTGCTCAATTCGACAAGTTCGGCCTCGTCATTGATGAGCGTACTGACCAGAGCCCGATTGTGCGAAACGACAATGATCTGGCAATCAAGGCTCGCCCGCGTGATGAGAGAGGCGAGGGCAGGGATCAGCGCCCCGTTCAAACTCGCCTCCGGTTCATTGAGCACCATAAGCGGCGGCGGGCGCGGCGTTAGCAGAGCGCAGGCCAATATCAGGAACCGCAATGTGCCGTCCGAAAGTTCCGCAGCCTCCATAGGCCGCAACATGCCGTGCTGGTACATTAGCACCTGAAAAAGACCATTCACACTTTGCACTTCCAGCCGCGCGCCCGGAAAAGCGGTGTCCACAGCATTGGCAAGCGCTTCATGGTCTCCGACTTCGATGATCGTTTGTAAGGCCGCAGCAAGGTCATGCCCGTCCGGCGAGAGGCGGGCGGTGCGTGTGCCGATATGTTGGCGACGCGCCGGTGCATCGGCATCCGCGCGAACGTGATCGTAGAACTGCCACTGCGAGAGGGTCGCGCGCAACTCCGCAATCTGCCAAGGGGCGGCCTCTCCGGTGATGTGTCTGAGGAGAGAGTCATATGAAGACAGATCCGTGCGCGCTTGATGTAAGCCACCTTCATTGCTGAGGGTTTTCGCGCTCGGCCCTGTGCGCGTGGCGATGAGTTTGGACGGTGTCGGCTTGTCGCCTGACCAGATAGCTTCGCGCTTGATCGCCGGATCAAGACCAAAAAGGCTTTCGCCGCCAGACATGCCCAGCCCGATCTCGATACTGTACGAAAGGGCATCGAGCGTAAGGCCAAGCTTTAAGGCGATAGGGCCTTTTCGCCGTGTCCCTTGTATCGGCACATGGCCAGCGCGCATATCCCGCGAAATGTGTTCCGGTCCGGCCCATTGCACACTTTGAAAGCCGCCTTCTTTGGCGAGCGATGCAATGATCCGGTCATCTGCAATATCGGCGACGAGACGCAAGGCCCGATAGATATTGGACTTACCGGTGCCATTTGCGCCGGTCACGACCGTCAACTGGCCAAGCGGCAAGACAATGTCCCGCAGCGACCGATAGCCGGAAATCGCAACTTTCGAGATCATTGACAGGCTTTAGCTGGCAGCCATGCAAAAGGCATTGAGCTTGTTGCCGTCCAGATCGCGGAAG
>CAZXXY010000371.1:0-1365 GCA_964644755.1 uncultured Hyphomonas sp.
CATGTCTTCTAGTCGGTCGGAATCGTAGCCGCGTTCGTTCAGAGTGATTAGAAGTGCCTCGCGCAGCTCTGGATCAGCCCACTTCTCTCGGAGCTCGTCTTCGCCGGAGACTATCTCTTTCAGGTCGCCAAAGAGGCGCTCCAGGAATTCATTCGATCCGATGGGCTTGCCATCAAACCAGTAGGAGGAGGATGCCATAAATTGTATCTGACGTTCTTTCCCATCTGCGAGCTTAACAACCACCTTTTCAGGGCGTGGCTTGGATTCCTTTGGGGCTTCCTGGTCGGACGGATCTTTGGGATCTTTTTGAGGCTTACTCGGGTCTGCCATTTCGGGTTCTAATGGTTCGCCGTCCCATTCACGATCGTTGAAATGTTCATACGCTTTGACGAAATCATAGATCGTGAAAAAGTCCTTGCCGTCAAACGTGCGTGTACCTCGGCCAATGATCTGCTTGAACTCGATCATAGAGTTGACGGGCCGCATAAGGATGATGTTGCGAACATTGCGCGCGTCCACGCCTGTTGAAAGCTTCTGCGACGTAGTCAGGATAGTCGGGATCGTTTTTTCGTTATCCTGAAACGTACGCAAAAATGCTTCGCCCCGTTCGCCATCATCAGCTGTCACACGCTCGCAGTAGCTTGGATCATTCACGCGCTTAATTTGATTGATAAAGTCTCGTACGCGCGCTGCATGGCTCTGTGTGGCGCAAAAGACGAGTGTTTTGTGGTTGGGGTCTATCTGCCCCATAAACTCTGCCACACGGGCTTTCTCGCGCTCTTCAATGACAATCTTCGTGTTGAAGTCCGCTTCCTCATATTTGCGATCTTCGATCTCGCCGCTGATAATTTTGTCATCGAGTGAATAGACGTACTCATCGAGCGTGCTTGCCATCTGGCGCACCTTGAACGGCGTCAGGAAGCCATCTTCGATGCCCGCCTTCAGGGAGTAGGTGTAAACCGGCTCACCGAAGTAACGGTATGTGTCTGCGTTCTGGTCGCGCTTCGGCGTAGCGGTTAGGCCAAGCTGCACGGCGGGGTGGAAGTAGTTCAGTATAGCTCGCCAAGTGCTCTCATCATTCGCACCGCCTCTGTGGCATTCGTCTATAATGATGAAGTCGAAGAAATCTGGCGGGTATTCCAGATAGTTTGGTTGCTCATCGCCTTGCGCAACTTCCTCGTCGTTCGCGCCAGAGGCCATGAAGGTTTGAAAGATTGAAAAGAACACGCTTGCATTCTTGGGCATGCCTTTGCGTTTGCGGATCTCTTTCGGGTTTATCCGGCTCAGCGCATCCGCCTCGAAAGCTGAGAATGAGTTATAGGCTTGATCAGCAAGGATATTTCGATCCGCCAGAAACAAGATGCG
>CAZXXY010000372.1:0-1364 GCA_964644755.1 uncultured Hyphomonas sp.
TGTCACGTATCATTGCCATTGGCGATATCCACGGCTGCTGCACCGCTTTGCGTGCACTGCTGCGAGAAATTCAACCGACCTTTGAGGACACCATCGTTGGCATGGGGGACTACGTCGATCGCGGCATGCAATCGGACGAAGTCATCGAAACGCTGATCAATCTAGTCAGTGACTGCCGATTTGTCCCTCTGATTGGGAATCATGAAATCATGATGTTCAAAGCGTTGCAAAATGGCAACCAAGACATGGATTTCTGGTTATCGCATGGCGGCAACTCGACCTTGGCTAGCTATGGCGGTCGAGTGCAGAACATTCCGCAGCACCACCTGAGCTTCCTACAGCACTGTGTCCGGTTCTTTGAATCCGATCAGCATTTCTTCGTTCATGCGAACTACGATCCGGGCGCACCGCTGACCGAGCAACCGGATGAATTGCTGTTCTGGCAGCACGTGAATGATTTTCCGCCCGGCTTACATGCCAATGGGAAAGTAGCTGTCGTCGGCCACACGCCGCAACAAGACGGTGAGATCCTTGACTTAGGGCACTTGAAAGTGATTGACACGTATTGCTACGGCGACCAATACCTGACGGCGCTAGATGTCACGACGGGCTCCTACTGGCAGGCGACCAACAGCGGCGAAGTCAGAACCGGGCGACTGGACGAACAAGAAGGACTCTATTGAGTTTGGTTGTTAGGTTCCAGTTTTCAGCGTACAGGGCATAGTTTTCAAAGCACGGGTTTCAGAGCGCCGTGCTCAATGTACCAGCCTTGAATTGAAACATTCGGCGACCTTGCACCGACCGATACTTCTCTCCAAGCCGCTGTACCCTGTAAACTTCAAACTGTACACTTTCCTCAATGGATCAGCTCAGTTTGCAAGAGCGTGCAGCCGATCGTTTGCTGAATCTGCACCTAGCCTTTTCTGAAAACACTGAATTCAAAGCGTGCGTTGAATCTCTCGCCGAAGGAGGCAACGCAACCTTCGACTCAGTCTGGGGCTCAGCCTGCGCGCTGCTGTGCAGTGCGATCGCCCAACAGCTTTCTCCCTTGCTGGTCGTGGTCAAGGATGCCAAAGCGGCTGATCGTTTACTGGACGATCTTCCCTCAGTTTTCGATCAACCCATCGAGCTCTTTCCCGCCTGTCTGCCGCGTGCGGCCAATAGCTTGGCGATCGATCTCGAATTCGGTGACCGCCTGCGGATGGTGAAATCGTTGATGGCAGGAGAGCAGGCCTCGATCATCGTGACCACGGTCGATGCACTCATGCAGCCCGTCCCAGCCGAAGACGACCTACGAGGCAACGTGCGGCCGATCGCCGAAGGAGACGTGATCGACGTGAGCGATTTCGTCACGTGGCTGACCG
>CAZXXY010000373.1:0-1360 GCA_964644755.1 uncultured Hyphomonas sp.
CGAATGGCACTGCCGGCAGTGTTTGATTTCCGTCGTTGCGTAAAGCGTCTATTGACACGTGAGAGAAATTTTGAAAATCTCTGGTTGTCTTGCGAAAAGTTCAATTGAACGCCCTTCGCTTGGCGAAGAAACAGAAGCCCTCCTTGGTCACACGCGATTGAAAAGCCAAGGAGGGTTTTTTCATGTCCGCATCTGTACCAAATTCCAAGCTTCTGGGCAGTCGCAATTTTGACTTGATCAAAGACAGCATGCTGCAGTCCGAAAAGCTTCCTTTGACCGAAGTTCTTGATGGTGATCAGTGGCAAGAGATCTTTGATTCTCATGAAATTGACTTCGGCAACGACGATGATGCGGTTTACACGCCAGCGATAACTTTATGGGCCTTGATCTCTCAAACGTTTTTCAAAGAAGAGATGCGAAGCTGTAAAGCTGCCGTTGGTCGAGTCGCCAGTCTTTGGGCCACGCGTGGCAAAACCGTTTGCGGCACCAACACGGGAGCCTACTGTCGCGCCCGAGCCAAAATTTGCTGGCAAGCGGTTCGCGATATCTGTTGTCAAATCGCTGAAGCCACCGAAATGATTTACGATGCGGAAAATGTTAATCCTGATTTGGATCAACATGATGTCGTTGTTGATGTGCAGGCGACTCCAGCGAGCGGTCGTGTTTTGCTTTTTGATGGTTTCACAATCACTGCTGCCGACACGTCCGACAACCAGAATGAGTTTCCGCAAAACCCGGCGCAAAAAGAAGGACTTGGTTTTCCGATCATTCGTGGTGTCAGCTTGATCTCAATGGTGACCGGATTGTTGGTTGACCTTGTACTTGGTCCTTATGCAGGAAAACAAAGTGGAGAAACGGCGTTGTTGTGGAAGATGCTTGACCAGCTAAAACCGGGCGACACGTTGGTTGCCGATTGTTACCTTTGCACGTACTGGATCGTCGCGGCGTGCAAAGCAAGGGGCGTTAACATCGTGATGAAGAACCACGACAAACGCGATGACGATCCACCGGGTGCCACCGTGATTGACAAGCATCAACGCACCACCGCCTGGCTACGGCCGCAGCGCCCCAGCTGGATGAGCCAAGAAGAATATTCCGAGTGTCCTGAGCGAATCGAAATCCGTTTAGTAGATGTCGTAGTTGACCAACCCGGCTTTCGCTCAAAGAAGTACACGATCGCCACAACGATCCTAGAAACGAAAGACTTCTCGCGCGACTGGATCACGAGCGTTTACCGAAGCCGTTGGTTGGTTGAGCTGGATATTCGCGCGATCAAATGTTCGCTGGGAATGGACATTGTCCGCGCCAAAACGCCAGAGATGGTGCAGACCGAGATCTGGTCGTGCTTGTTGGCTTACAA
>CAZXXY010000374.1:0-1354 GCA_964644755.1 uncultured Hyphomonas sp.
CGTGGGGCCACGCCGCAATTGGCATCGTCCATGCCGCAAGCGCCGTCGCGGTTAAGGGCTTGATTATAATAGTTCCTAACTTTGATAGGACTGGCCCCACATTCTTATCTCAGATCAATTGGGTTTGTGTGTTTCAATCATTTTGAGATGAATAGTTATATGGAATCTGAGGCAATTCATATTGATATTGATCGTCGCTCAACGGGTACTATTGAGGTATCTAGCGATTTTGGAAAGGTTTTTGTTGATCCTTCTGTCGATGATACTCGCCTATGCAAATATGACGATTTTGCCGTCTGGCTCATGTTGCCTGTGGCAATGAGACTAGGAAAATCCCTTAGAATAAATGGATCCGGTTTTTCCGATACACTCGTCAATGCTAAAAAAATGTCGATGATTTGGAGTTCGTGGTTACCCAACCATTTTAGGCCAGTTGAAGTATCGTTTGCGGGTGAAACGCTAACCAAGACAAAGGAGCAGAATGCACGAAAGTCGTTGATGTTCTTTAGTGGGGGTGCTGATAGTTCAGGCGCATTAGTTCGGCGTTTTCAGGAGGGCAACAAACAAGATCTCCTGACCGTGCATGGCATGGACTATCGGTTGAATGACCGTGATCGCTTTGATAATTTTATCAATAAGACTGACGCCTTACCAAAGAGTGTCGGAGCGCAGAGAATAACCATCCAAACTGATGTGTATGATTTGTACAAACGTCACAATGTCGATTTGCCTAGCCATCACATATCACATGTTTTTGCTTTGGCAGGCGTTGCGTTTTCTTTGAAAGGATACACTGACTATTTGATCGCGGCTGATCAGCGGCTTGATCATCAATTTATGCGTGGCCCCTATGGATCTAACTCAGCGACTAATGGATTATTTGACGATGGAAACCGAAGGATAGTTACTCTGGACGATGATTTAACGCGCTCTGACAAATTAGCATGGATTGTACAAAATGAAGCGGCTTTGGATGGTCTTTCAGTTTGTGATCTAACCAAATATCGTCCGAATAATTGTGGGAAATGCTCAAAATGCACGATGATGAAAGTGCTCTTTCTTGCTAGAATTGGCTACATACCTGAAATATTTATGGACCAATCGCTACAGAAGAATTGGTATAAAGATTTTAACTTTGCCAGCATTCAAAAACGCGTACACCTTTCTGATGCGATCTACACAGCCAAACAATATGGAAATACTCAGCTGATACCCGAATATCATTCAGTGGAACAGCTCTTCATTAAGAATGCCAAGATGTACCGTAAAAAAAGAATTCGCCGATGGATTAAAAATTACTGGCGAAAGCTTTTTTCACAGTAATTGTAGAAATAAAAGTGCCCGAACTAAAAAA
>CAZXXY010000375.1:0-1350 GCA_964644755.1 uncultured Hyphomonas sp.
GTACTGGCTTCACAGAAGAGCTGGTTGATGCCATTCAAGTATGAGCGCACGTCATCGCACATCAGCTTGCTCTGGGAGCTGTTCATCCATTGTGCGACCACTGATGATGAAAAGTCGCTCAAAGTCGACTTGTTCGACAAATGCATCGAACTTCACATGGTTGGTGTCACCTATCTTTCTATAGGGATGTTTTGGGCTAATCCAAATCTTTGGCTATCAGCTGACAAAAAGAACGTCGCGCAGGCTGAGTTGCTCGGCATCGGAGGAAAACCAAGCAACGGCCAAGAGTACAGTGACTGGCTACTGGAATTGAAAAATAAAATCTCAGTCGAACCATGGGAGTTTTCTCATCAGTCTCATCAAAATCCCACTTCCAACAAAACATCCAAAACAAAACAGGCTCGCTTAACGCTCGCCGAGCCCTACAGTCTGCTATTCGAGAATGCTCATCACGCCAATGAGGTCTTTGACGTCTTCGCTCGAGTATTGGACGGGATACAAGCATCCGAGGACGATTCAATAACGGTTGTCAGCTATCAGAAGCAAGGAAGAACTGGCGGCCAAATTCGAGTCATTTGCGGGAGGTGGGCTGTCTTTGGGTTTCGCAAACGCACCGGCAATGCGGAAATCCAAATCTTGCTTCCAGAGAAAGACGCCAACCGGGTTGGCTTAAATCCGTCCTATCGTTTTTCTCATCCAAAAACAGGTGAGGCGTTTGTTCTTGGGTGGAAAGAAGAAGACTGGTTCTGGGAAAACCTTCAAGCAGTTTGGCCGTCGATGAAATCGGCTCTTGAGACTGCCCACACTCTGTTCAAGGATTGGAAGGCAAGCCCTTACGGTGGCTCTCACGTTGAAGAACTGTTTGCCGCGATACGGGCAAAGGATCGAACCAAGTATCTGGCGACTCCGATTACTCTCAGTGCCAATTCTGAAGTTGCATATTGGTTGCTCGCGCCCGGTGAAGGGGCGTTCATGTGGCCGGAGTTTCAACAGGAGTGCATGGGCTCAATCGGCTGGGATGCTCTTGGCAATTTGGCCAACTATGAATCAGAAGCTGATTTGATCACCGCTGCGGAGGAGCTTTGTTCTTACAGCTCTCCCAACTACCTTGCCAAAGTTGTTGATGATTTCGTAAACAACATCAAACCCGGCGACGTTGTGTTTGCCAAACCGGGCCTTTTTAAAGTCTGCGGGTGGGGGATTGTTGTTGGGGACTACTTCTACGATGAAACACGCGACGCTCATCGAAACACGATACCAATTGACTGGAGGTGCACCGAAGAGGTCAACGTTCCTGATGGAATGCAACTCCCTGTCAAAACTCTGACTCAGATGACTGGCAATGAAGAG
>CAZXXY010000376.1:0-1349 GCA_964644755.1 uncultured Hyphomonas sp.
GTGTTCATGTACATTTCGTTCAGCGAAGCACCTGCAGTTCGATGTGTGTAGCGGACGCCATCGTAACGAGACAGGTTACTGGAGGCTTCGCAAGGAGCGATCACGTAGTAAGTCGCGACCGCTGATGCGGTGTGTGGCAGGTCGATCTCAATGATTTCAGCGCCCAGGTCTTCATAGACTTTGATTGCATCACGGACGGCTGCTTCGATTGCGGGATCAATGCCATCGGCAAAGAATTGCGGGTAGACGCCGATTTTTAGTCCCGCCAGTGAGTCTGCAAGTCCTTGAGTGAAGTCTGGCACGGCTTCTTTGGCGGATGTCGAATCTTGCGGGTCGTGTCCGGAGATGTAGTTCATCGCTAACGCACAGTCCGCAGCCGTCCAAGCCATCGGGCCGATTTGGTCCAAGCTACTGGCGAAGGCGATCAAACCAAAACGACTGACTCGGCCGTAGGTTGGCTTCAACCCGGTGATGCCGCAGAACGAAGCGGGTTGCCGAATCGAACCACCGGTGTCGCTACCAAGTGCGATGGCGGCTAAGCCAGCGGCAACGGCGGTAGCTGATCCGCCGCTTGAACCACCAGGAACGTGTTGTGTGTTAAAGGGGTTTAGTGAGGGCCCGAAGCATGAATTTTCTGTCGAGCTACCCATCGCGAATTCGTCTAAGTTGGTTTTGCCAACGTTGATCGCCGCGGCTTGGTTCAGCTGGGTAACGCAGGTGGCGTCGTAGCTGGGCACGAAGCGTTCGAGCATGCGAGAGGAAGCGGTGGTCGCGACGCCAGCGGCGCAGATTCCGTCTTTGATGGCAACCGGCAGTCCAGCTAGAGGTCCCTTGAGATCGCCGGCATCAACGGCGGCTGCGCGAGCCCGAGCGAGTTCGGCTGATTTGGCCAGTGAGCTGCTGCCGTTTTCGCCCACGTCAACAAAGGCGTTGAGCGAACGATTCGCGTCGATGCGGTTGAGGAAAAACTCGGTGCAGTCGACGGCAGAGAGGTCTCCGGATTTTAGCTGGTCCAGCAGTTGAGTCGCAGAAAGGTTGGTTAGATCCATAGCTTCGCTTGAATGAATTGAAATTCCAGATTGATGGCGGGATTAGCCAGTTAGCATTTGCCCGCGGTCGATTGTGGTCGCTATTTGAAGACCGGCGGGACTTGGTAAAACTCTCCGTTGGAATCCGGAGCGTTTTCAAGGATCGTTTCGCGGTCGGTGCTGGGTTTGTTTTCATCGACGCGAATCGCGTTGACGGATTCGACTGCACCAAAGAATGGTTCGACATCAGCCGGTAATTCGACCGCTTGCAGTTGTTGGACGTATTCCAAAATCTGGTTCAACTGGCCAGCAGATTCGGTA
>CAZXXY010000377.1:0-1339 GCA_964644755.1 uncultured Hyphomonas sp.
AGCTTGGCGATATATTGGGCAGGCACGGTTGGCCCGCGTCCGGCCTCGCCGCTCACAACTGAATGCAAATGCCCGTGTCCGTTGATAAAGCCCGGCAGGATATATTTACCCGTCGCATCAATCACGTGTGCGCCTTCGGGATCATTTTCCGCTGGCGCGCGTGAGGCAGGCTGGATCGAGGCAATCCGATTGCCCTCAACCGTGATCACCATCGGCCCTTGCGCAGGCCCGCCCAGCCCGTCGATCATATAAGCGCCGCGAATGATCAGCAGTCCGAAAGGCCCGTCTCCGGCCTCGCGCGCAGCGAATTGAGCGGAAGAGGGGCTAGCCCCTTGTGCACCAGCAGGGCCATTGGCACCGAATAACAAGCCCGTCAGCAATAAAGTCAGGAAAAATTTCAATCGGTAAAGCGTCATCGCACACCCTCTCATTGGCTTTGGCCAAGAGACACGATCAAGCTGGATGGCGCAATCCTCTTCGCGATATTCGCGAGTCAGTATGGCCTAGATCCGGTTTTCAGCCGAGGCGCGCATCATGAAGAGCGGCACAGAGCCTTGCTCGGTGGCAGCCCAGTCGAGCGGCTGGTCATGGGGCTCCGACGGGATCGTATCGAGCATTTGAGCCTTATAGGCGATGGCGCAGGCAAATGCGCGGCCCTTCGCACGCAAGGATGCGAGTACGCGATCATAGTGACCTTTGCCATATCCCAGACGGTTGCCCAGCGCATCAAAGGCCAAGAGCGGCACCAGAACGAAACTGGGCTGGGCAATCGCGGCCTCCGGAGCCGGTTGTGACAGACCAAACGGTCCTTCGACCAGCGTGTCGCCGGTTTCCCATAAACGAAAACTCATTGACCCGTCGTCTTCGACGCGGGGCAACGCGGATTTCGCTCCCGCAGCGGTCAGCCGCTTCATCAACGGGGCAGGCGAGAGCTCGTCTCGCATCGGCAAATAATGGGCAACGACAGGCCCATAACGCTCGAACAATTTCATCGGGAACACATCAGCCAGTTTCTCGGCAGCATCGGGATCGCGCGCGGCGGCTTCTGCACGAACGTCAAGCATTTGTTTCCTAATATTATTTTTGTCATTCATGTCGGGCAAACCAGTTTTGACGATTCGTTGACTTTATACTTTACAGTAAAAGTGTAAACTTGCCTCGTGACAAAAAAGTGACGACAACCACACAACTCGCCGTAGGGTTTCGTTCATTCCCATCGACCCAGCTAGCTAGGTGGGCGCCGTGTGTCCGGGACCACGATCCCGGCCAGGGACAGCTCCCTGATGGTAATGTAAGGTCGCTGGAATAACTTTCCTACCTGCGCCGTAGCTGCCGTCCC
>CAZXXY010000378.1:0-1335 GCA_964644755.1 uncultured Hyphomonas sp.
CCAGCATGCAGCAAAGCATCGTGGCAGACCTCTAGAAACACGCGACCTTGGGGGTCTGTCGTTTCGGCTTCTCGATGACTGATTCCGAATAGGTCGGCATCCAGTTCATCAACGGCGGGAATGTCGGCACCTCGTTTGACATAGCGATCGTGCTGCAGCATCCAGCCGGGGACACCTTTTTCAGTCAGCTCTTCATCGGATAAATCGCGCAGTCCGTCTTTGCCTTGGCAGATCATTTCCCAAAGTTCTTCGACGGAGTCGGCGCCCGGGAATCGTCCTGCAAAACCAATCACGGCAATCGGTTCAGCAATGTTGACCGCAGTGCGTCCCTGCGGATTTCGGGCCACTGCTGCCGACGGGCCGCCGTCGAGATGCTGTGCGAGTGAGTTGGCGGTTGGGAACTGGAAGAAATCGGTCAGCGGGAAAGTTCTTCCCATCGCAGATTGGACCCGTTCGTGAATGCGAGCAATCTGAATCGAACTGGCGCCCAAGTCAAAATAATTGGTTTGTCGAGGAACGGCTTGCAATCCTAGTACGTTACCGACGGCGGCGGCGATCTGCTGAGCCGTGTCGGTTTTGCTTTTGCCGTTGGTCGATCCGTTAACGGCTGATCCGTTGACGTGTCCATTTCCATTGCGAGGCTGGCTGTGATTCATCAGCTCTGCCAGCGACGGCAGTTTCTTGCGATCCACTTTGCCGTTGGGGGTCAGTGGGATCTCGTCGAGGCGATGATAGAAGCCGGGGACACAATGGGAGGGCAGGGACTGCTGCAAGAATTCGCGGAACTGGTCTCTGTTGATCTCTGTGTCGCTGACGTAGTTGGCAACGAGGACTTTGTCTGCGTTGTCATTGACGGCTTCGGCGATGACGCTGACTTGTTGCACGCTGTCGAGTTCTAGAATTCGAGTTTCGATCTCGCCCAATTCGATTCGGAAGCCACGAATTTTGACTTGCTGGTCGATTCGCCCGAAAAAGTCGACGACCCCGTCGCTTCGGCGGACGACCGAATCGCCGGTTCGGTAGAGCCGTAGGTTGGGATCCCACGGGGCGGTTACAAATGATTCCGACGTCCGCTCTTCGTTTTGCCAGTAACCCAAAGCCAGTCCGCTGCCGGCACAGCACAGTTCGCCTCGCTGTCCATCGGCAACGGGGTTGAGATTTTCATCGACAATGTGGATGTCGGTTCCCGAGATGGCTGTTCCGATCGGAACCGGGCTGCCATCGGAAACGTCTTCCGCGGTGATCGTGTGGCAGCAGGTAAAGGTCGTGTTTTCAGTGGGCCCGTAGCCGTTGATGAGCCTCAATTGAGGGAAGCGTTTTAAAATGGCATGCGCG
>CAZXXY010000379.1:0-1331 GCA_964644755.1 uncultured Hyphomonas sp.
GGGAAGGACGTGTCGGTGCCCAGCTCCTTGTCAAACTCCAGCACATTGGCCCGCAAGCGTTGGACAAGATGTTTTGACAGCCGTTGCCTGATGGCGGCCCGTTCGTCAGTTTCGAGATCGGGAGGCAAGTCGGCGAAATCCGTGTCGATCAAAGATAGCAATGATCGAAAGGCGTCCTCGTTACCTGAATGAGGTGTCGCGGTTACCAGAATCAGGTTCCGGTCTTCGTCTTTCGCCAAATCGGCCAACAGGTCATGACGTGCTTGTCGAGATTTCCCCACGCCACCGCTGAGAGTGCAAGTGTGTGCTTCGTCAATAATTACGAGTTCAGGGCATTGATTGATAAAGTCTTGCCGATGGCGTGTCGACTTAATGAAGTCGATGGAGATGATCAGAAACGGATGGCGATGAAACACGGATTCGCCCGCACGGAGCCCACGTTCCAGTCGACTGACGGTTGAGCTAAGGAGTAGCTCGGCTTCGATGTGAAACTTTTCAGAGAGTTCTTTCTGCCATTGCTCGGCCAAATGGGGCGGGCAAAGTACAGCCATTCGGTTGACTTCGCCACGTTCGATCAGCTCTTTTGCGATCAGGCAAGCCTCAACTGTTTTCCCGATGCCGACTCCGTCTGCGATAAGCATACGTACGGGGTCGAGTCGCATCGCCATTAAAAGAGGAACAAGCTGGTAGGGCCGTGGTTCAACTGCGATCTTTCCGAACGATCTAAACGGACCAGTTGCCGAACGGGTAGAAAGGCGGGCCGCATCACGCATCATTCGACAGGAATTGAAGTCACCCGCCAGTTCCGGTTTGGGAAGGCTGAACTTTGCGGATGTGATTGTTTCAATTGATCTGGAGATCCCGACGACTTCGTCATCAACACCACCGATCGGGCGAACCATTAATACATCGCCTTCCGATTCCGGAAGGACGACCCATTCGCGGCCCCGGGCTTTGACCAGTGTTCCAGGAGGAAATACGGTTTCACTCATTAGGATTGGGTTCCTTTCCGTTGTCCAAAGATCTCAGAGTACTCATTAAAAATTGCGTTCCAGTCAGCGGCGTAATGGAATCGAATCACCATGTATCCTCGGTCAATCAAAAGGTTGTTGATTTCGTTGTCTTTGGTTTTCTGATCGGAAGAATCGTGATGCGAGCCATCGATGTAGATGGCAAACTTGCCGTTTTGGACGTAGTAGAAATCAGGACGCGTCGAGCACTCTTCGATCAGTTTTTGACTTTCGTTAGGCAGGAGAAGCTGTTGATCGTAGACTTGTTTGAGCCACTTTTTCTCCAGATCAGAGTCACATCGTTTTACTAGGTTGTCGTAG
>CAZXXY010000380.1:0-1329 GCA_964644755.1 uncultured Hyphomonas sp.
TCTATTGTCACGCCATTCTATAATGAAGAGGCCTCGATCCAGTCCTTTGAACACGCAATCACCAAGATGGCTGACGAATGCGCCCAGGTTGATTTCGAGTTTGTCTGTGTGGATGATGGCAGCAAAGATAATACGCTTGAACTGCTCGTCGCATTGTCAAAGAAAGATAAACGGTTCGTCGTCATCGAGTTGACGCGGAACTTTGGCAAAGAGCCTGCTTTGACCGCGGGTATCGACGTTGCCACCGGAGATGCGCTGGTCCCCTTCGATGCTGATCTTCAGGACCCTCCCGAGTTGATCCCGGTTCTCATCAAAGAATGGAGCGCCGGTGCAGAGGTCGTGCTCGCCCAGCGCAGCCGCAGGGATTCTGATACCGGTTTCAAACGACAATCAGCAGCATTGTTTTACAAAGTGCACAACCGGCTTTCATCGGTCAAAATTCCCGAAAATGTCGGCGACTTTCGATTAATTGACCGGGCAGTTGCTGACGCGCTAAAACGCCTGCCCGAACGCCAGCGGTTTATGAAAGGCCTGTTTGCCTGGGTTGGGTATGAGCCCGTCATCGTCCAGTATGCCAGAGAGCCCAGATCCGCCGGCGAAACCAAATTCAGCAAACGGAAACTATGGAATTTTGCGCTGGAAGGCCTGACAAGCTTCAGCACCATTCCTTTGAAAGTGTGGAGCTATATCGGACTCGGGTTCGCCATACTCACCTCTACCTATGCTTTTTTTATTGTTGGCCGAACCCTCATTTTCGGCGTTGATGTCCCTGGCTATGCCTCCATCCTGGTGGCCGTCCTGTTTATGGGGAGCCTACAGCTTATAAGCATCGGCGTTCTCGGCGAATATGTCGGACGCATTTATGCAGAAGCCAAGCAGCGTCCGCCCTATTTAATTCGCAAAACACATAGAGGCGCTGATGAGCCCTGAAGCATATGTAGAGATGGCCCGCACAGAAGATGTTCACTGGTGGTTTGTTGCCCGCCGGACCATCCTGACACGCCTGCTTCGTTCAATGTCACTCAAAAAAGACGCGCGGATTCTCGAGGTCGGCAGCGGTACGGGAGGCAATCTCGACATGCTGTCACAGTTCGGAACCGTAAGTGCCTTGGAAATGGATGACACAGCACGCGCCATGGCAAAGGAAAAAACCGGCGGACAGATCGATATTCGCGCCGGAAAATGCCCGGGCGAGATCCCGTTTGAAGATCAGAAATTCGACCTTATCTGCATGTTCGATGTGCTCGAACATATCGAGCAGGACGTTGAAACCCTCGACGCGCTCAAAGGCCTATTGGCGCCAGAGGGCCGGATGATCATCACAGTGCC
>CAZXXY010000381.1:0-1327 GCA_964644755.1 uncultured Hyphomonas sp.
AACTCTCAGGCTGCGTCGCCGCAACAAAGGCGCCATTCTTCAACAGGGCCGCTTGCGCCTTTTCCAGTATGGCCTGCACCGCCGGATGTTGCGGATCGCATTGCTGGTTCTGCTTCACACTCGCTGCCGCACCTTGAGCCGAGGATGTCCCGTCTTTCCAGACGGACGGACCTGCCGCATCGAGGTCACGAAGGATTTGAGCCGTCTCGTCGGCCGTGAGGATGTTCGGGATGTTTAGCAACATTGGCTTTCCTTACGCCCGCTCGACCACATTATCCCGCAGCGCCTGAACCGCCAGTTCCGGCGTGTCCGCATGGATCAGACTGGCCCGGAAATCTTCGGGGATAAATTTGCCGTCGATGATGTGATCCATCATGTCGAAGAAAGGATCCCAGAACCCATCTTCATCGAGGAAAGCGAGGGGCTTATTGTGGAGGTCGAGACGCGCCCATGACAATATTTCGACCGCTTCTTCGAGCGTGCCAATCCCTCCGGGCAGCACGATAAACGCGTCGGCCTCGTCAAACATCATCTGTTTGCGCGTGTGCATATCCTCGACAATCCGGTGCTCGACCGCTTCGAATATCCGCTCCTTTTGTAGCAAAAAGCGCGGAATAATGCCCAAAACGTCACCGCCAGCATCATTCGCCGCGGCCGCGCAGGCACCCATCAGACCAACGCCGCCGCCGCCATAGACAAGCCGTATACCGGCCTTGGCGAGCGTTTTGCCCAGCTCCTTGGCGAGCAGGATATAGCCCGGCTGGACCTCGTTCGAGGAGCCGCAATAGACGCATATGGATTTTAACTGGGTCATACAGGTTCTTTTCTAAGCTTCATTTCAGCCTAAGCGCCTCCCTTGGGGCAAGCAATCAAAAATGGCCAGAAAACTGGCACAATGGGCCAAGACACCATATGTCGTGTCCATGACCAAAGCGCATGCCCATTCCACCCAAGACGCCGACCCGGACCAGATCGAAAGCGCGGATGGCGGTATTGGCGCATCGGTCTTGCGGGTTCTCGGCGTCCTTGCACGGCCGGAAATGAAGCGCTGGCGGCCGATTATGGTGCTTGCGGTTGTGCTGACGTTGGCCGCCAAAGTGATTGCCGTCGCTGCGCCGCTCTATCTGGGGCGTGCTATAAATGCGCTCGAAGGCGGCAATGCGACCAGCGAAGCGCTTTCTGCGGCGCTTTTGTTCTTGCTCTTCTTTACCGGCGGACGGTTTCTCTCTGCTGGTCTACCGCAAGTGCGCGACTGGTTTTTCACCCCCGTCAGTCAGGACGCGCAGCGCGTTGTCTGTGTGGAAGCCTTTGGCTATGCCCAGCACCT
>CAZXXY010000382.1:0-1325 GCA_964644755.1 uncultured Hyphomonas sp.
AGACTTTGGCTTTCGCCCCATGGGCAGGGAACGCAACAAGCCAGTTGACGCCATTAAACGGGACCGGCGTCTGGAAGAGATATCGTCCGACGAGCCAGAAAAATTGAGAGATTCGGAAAAACTGACAAAGTCGCTATGCCGGGAGCAATCGTCATCACCCGAGCCGCTCCTCGCCTCCATGCGATCAACGACAGATGTTTTCCACGCGATTGTCGAGTAGAATCAATCTGCAAGCGGGTGACTGCAATCGCTCGGAGCCCCGGTTCTTTCAGGCTCAACTACTGGGTCAACAACCTCAGCGTCAAAATCACGACCAGCCATGATCGATCAGAAAACGTCAAAGCCCACTAAACCCGCTTCAAAACAGGTCACGATCCGTACGATCCTAGTTCTGACCGCCGTTTTTGCCGGAACAGCGGCGAGTTTTGGCTACCTGTGGCGAGCGTCAAGCGGCGATGGCCAAGAGGTTGGACGATTCGTCATCATGACCTCGATGATGCCACTTTTGGTTCTTGTGGGAGCTTATTGGACTTTGAAAATCGCAAGGCGAATCGCCCGCTAAGGAAACCTTCGGGAATTTGGTCGTCCGAAGCTCCAAGGTATCGAGCCCAATTCGAAAGCCAGTTCGACAGGAGCGATCTCCGCCAATTAGTCAGTCAAAAGATTCGTGGCACTTTCCTCAAAGTTTGGCACGCGCCTTGCATTAAGGTTTTTTCGGAAGTGGTTCGTGTAGGCAAGTTAATCCCTTGTTTGCACGAAATAGAGACGAGGCAGTGCCTGAACTGCCCACTTGTGGGCAGTTCAGGTCGCTTTTACTCGCTATTTTAAATAAATCATCATAAATCGGCTGGCAATTCGTTGCTTGCCGATTTTTTTATGGGTGAAGCGAAATTGAACACTGTTCAATTTTAATACAAGCCGAATTGATCATTCTCGCCCTAGCAGAACGATTCGAGCCCATCATCCAAAAAGATTTTGCAGAGCGCAAAAATAATTTTTGGGAGCGCATCGGGAGGCAGTTGAAACGTATTTTGCCAGAACACCAGCCAACTACTGGCTTGGCAGCAGATCGCGGTTGCCGACCCGGACCTTAGTCTCTAGCTCACGACCCCCGCGAATGAGCGTGACACTAACGGTCGAATCCGGCGGAGTCATCTCGGCAAGGCGGAAGAGCGTCTTATAGTCCTGAATCGGGATCCCGTTCCACTCACGAATCACGTCTGCTGACTGGAATCCGGCCAATGCGGCCGGCGAATCGGCCATCACGTGAACTAACTTGGCTCCGTTCAAATCGGGCAACGCCAGTCGCCTAGCGTCCGAGTTCG
>CAZXXY010000383.1:0-1322 GCA_964644755.1 uncultured Hyphomonas sp.
GCGTACTCCACTGGTGACTGGGAGGACGCTTCCATCACAACTTGCTCGTTGTTGCACTCAATAGGTTGATCGATCGCTTGTACAGGAGCCTGATTACATGGGCAATCTTCGGCTAGTGGAACACTTAGCTCAACTGGTACTTGCTGACTGAAGGAGACCATTTTCATTGGGGTCTCTTTAGCCACGGCTTCGATTCGCATCGCGGCGAAGCCAGAATCTGCAGTGGCAACTAGATCGTAAACGCCAGATTCAGCGTCTGGGATCGTAAAGAATCCCTCACCGTCGATTTCGACTTGAGCAACTGGCTTGCTGTTTTGAAGCAAGTGAATTTTAGTTCCAGCTGTGCTGTTTTTGTCGAGCAAAGAAACGACTTGTCCGCGAATGTTTCCGTTGATAATTCGGACTTGCTTGGGAATTTCGATATCAGAGAACGTTGCCGAAACTTGCTTGATGTCACGTTCAGCTTTACCCAACTTAGTTGAGATTTGCTGTGGCAACGCAGTAGCGACCAAGTCTTGGATACCTTGGTAACTTGTTTTGATGGTTGATAGCTCGAAGAAATCGTTGGCTTCTTGGCTGCCATTGCGGTCGATCATGATTCCTTGGGCGCCCAGTTGATTTCTGCCAGCGATCACAATCGAGTATTGCCCTGGGTTGATTCCAGCGAGCGAAAATTCACCCAGTGTGTTCGTCGTGGCTTGATGCACGACTTGTTTGCCTTGCATGGCGAAGACATTCAAATCTGAAGGTCGGTCTCCAGTGACGGTGATTTGGCCATTCAGGTTTCCAGCTTTATCCAAAGAGTAGCGGTGAATCTTATCGACCGTTGGTGCTGTGGTCGGGCTGACTAGCACGCGACTAGCAGCAGGTTCGCTGGCGAGCGTTGGTGTCGTGTCGATGTCGTTCAAGTTAAAGCTAACCTGTGCTTCCGACTGACTGGCAAGTGTTGAAGCCATGATAGCCACAGCCCAACCAAATCGCTGCAAGTTACGTGAGACGTTGATTAGAAGTTGATTATGCATTACGAATCTCGCAAAGGTCTGACAAGCTGATTGATTTCACGCGATGGAAACTAAGTTCTTCAAAGTGAGAACCATACAATCTCTAGCTTTCGGCGTTTGAGCGAGTAGATGTTCACGTTTAAACGCGCCGACGGCAGAAGCTTGAGTACCCGCAAGCTTTAACAAAGCGGTCGTTGTAGCGGAGAAACCGATGTCTGTTTGATAACAGCGCCGTCAGCTTGACGTCGGTCGGTTTGGGTAAACGGGGCCGGCATTGCGTGCTAGCACGATTTGGTCGATGAGGGTTACTCGGTTTTTAGC
>CAZXXY010000384.1:0-1321 GCA_964644755.1 uncultured Hyphomonas sp.
CTACAGCACCGCGCAACACTTTCTTTCAGCACTTAGTGAAAATAGGTTGGGGGAGGTGTGACGATTTTACCAAGGTGCTAAGGCTTGGAGGATTTGGCGTCAAGGAGCAATCGTTTGGCCTTTATGACGGTTTCGGATTTTGTCCGCTTGGATTGTTCAATCAATCTGAGCGCGTCATGTTCACGATTGGCAAGGAAGATTACTTTGGCGTTCCCAAAACGTCTTGATGCCCCTTTGATGGTCTTGTCCATTTCAGATTTTCCTTGAGCATAAGACCGATAAGATTCAAAATGGGTTACAAATGAAGTCATGCCCACACGTCGTAGATGTTTCAGTAATTCTTCATCACTCAGCATCTTGCTCTTTTCAGTTGGGGGGAGTTCTTCCTCTTCCGATTGGCTGCTGGAATCTGGTGAGCCAAAAGTTCTGTTCTCGTGGTTAGCATAGTCGTAAAATTGTCCATCGTACCCAGCTTCGTGCAATATGATCTTGTTGAACAAGTTTCTGAGACGGTTCAATGAGTCGAAACTTTTTTGAGTTTTTGTTTTTGTCGTGTTATACAAAATTTGTTGGCCGTGCATGACGGAATTCCGAAGCGACTTCCAAGCCGCATGGTCTTTTTTAGTTACGCCTATGTAGCTTTCGTCCATCCAATTACGAAAAACCTGATCAACAGACGGAGACTCCATTCCGCCCATGAAACCTGATAGTCGATTGATTATGTTTTCCGTGAATTTTTGATCCTTGCAAAACTGAACGATGGATGTTTTGTCGTCTGATGAAAGGCCACTCGAAACTTCTAAGTTTTTTGAATAGGGCTTCAGCAATGCCTCGACCGATGCACAAACAACCATGGCATGAGTCGTAAAATTGTTGTCAGCCGAGTCTTGGCAGGCATAGATTAAGCCAGCGACTTCGCCACCACGTTCAGTGAGAAAATAGTCAGTCAGTTTGGATAGGAAAGTCTCGTACATGTGCCATGCACAATTTGCAATGCCAAGCGGTGGTGACAGGCGATTTTTGGATGAGTTAGCTACGGGCCAGCCAAAGAATCTTTCCGTTTTATCACCCCACCGAATTTCCATCGCTTGAAAGTTTGTGAATTTTCCAGTCAGGAAGCAGAATGCAGTTCGTATTGCCTGTAATTTCTGCAAATCAACAGAGGCAGAGTTTTGAATGCGAACATGGATCACGCCCGAAGGGCGTTTGCGGGCGGATACCTCTCCGAGTGAACAGACAAACTGAAGCCAGTCATGAGTCGAAGACCGAGAACCAAAACGCGGATTTTTAGTCACGGTTTCTGAAGTGCGTGGAAATTGGT
>CAZXXY010000385.1:0-1321 GCA_964644755.1 uncultured Hyphomonas sp.
GCCCTGCGGCTACGTCAGCTTTCACAAAATACGTATGCCAGTCGTCGACGGTGAGGTTGTAGGCCTGCAGCGGCACCTCTTCAATCTCGACACGGACGACCACGCTCCAGCTGGCATCTTCGCCCAGCAGTTTGTAGCCCGCGACAAGATTGCCCGCATCAACCCAGCGGCCGTTCTCTATCGCGCCTGTATAGACATGACCCTCAGAGCTCGGCGGTGTTTCCACACCCGCTGGCACCGACACAAACATCGGCTGAATGCGGCCCTAGACGATGGTTTGCGTCGCGCTCGCTATCCGTTAGCTGCTTCAACAGCGCGGTCGATAAAATCTTTCTTTATGTAAGGTACAAACCCAAGCCGATCCCCGCTTTCAAAAGCACGCTGATAGCGTTTTAGGGTTTCGGTATCTTTCGTTACTGCCAATGCCGCCAAATGTCGGATCGGACGATTGCCTGGAGCAGAGGTTGGCAACGCGCAGAGCTGAGCAAGTTCATGCTCAATATCCACATCCTTCGCCCAGTTAATCAGAAAGTCGGAAAAATCGTCCAGATCAGAATAATCAAACTCAACTTGGCTAAGCCTCTTGCCCGAGGCGACTATATGATAGCCACTTCGTCGCCCTCTAATGTATGCGGATACTTCAAGATATCTTGGTGTGGACATCGAGAAACTTGCCCGCAGCAAATACTCTTTTGGTAGTTTGCGGAAATCAAACAGTACATCTACTGTGCGATCAGCTAGCTCTAACTCATGCAGCGTGTCTCCTACCTCGTCTCTTGATCTCGCCCAGCTTTTTGTTTCAAAATAAGCCCATGCTTCTTGATTGGTAATCATCCTGGTCCTCCTGCGCCTGGTGCGGTTACTTCCAAAATAGGTATCCCATCCGGGTAGCCTTGGTCGCGCAAGGGCTTATTTGGGATTAAGCCAAATTGGCTCGCAACCTTCCCTACTGGGATCGCATCGCCTGAACTGATCTGCGGGAAGATCTCACTTTGGCGGATGGACGGCCCCGCGCCCCCTGTCTTCACTTCAATAATCAATAACTTCCCGTCTGGTGTCTCCGCCACGATATCAGGGCGGCAACGACCCGGCCCACAACTATTGCCAAATGATATTTCTCTATCAGAAACACGATAGCCTTGCGCTTCGAACTGCTCTCACAAAGTACGTATGCCAATCATCGACGGTGAGATTGTAGGCCTCCAGCGGCTCAGCTTCGATTTCGACACTGACGACCACACTCCAGCTGGCATCTTCGCCGAGCAGCTTGTAGCCCGCGACAAGATTGCCCGCATCAACCCAGCGCCCGTTCTCTATCGCG
>CAZXXY010000386.1:0-1319 GCA_964644755.1 uncultured Hyphomonas sp.
GGAGGATAATGATGCAAGTGCTTACTCGCAGAGTAGCGACATTTACTTTAGTGACCTGTTGTGCCCTAGTTCTGGTTGGCTTAACCGACGTTCTAAACGCCCAGCCCCTCCCGGCAAAAGAAATATCGCTAGACTTTCACGTAATCGGTTTTCATGTCGATCGAGACGGAAAGCACGCGATTGCTTGGGGAAAGAAAATTGAAAAGAACGCAGGCGGAAGGAGAAACTTTGGTCAAGCCTCCCTTTCTGACGAAGTCGCAGTCATTGATCTAGAAGCTCAAAAGGTGATGACTCAGCAGTCCTTAGCAGCTGGCATTCAATCGGCGATGATCCAGAAGCCTTACGTGTTTCTAACTCCCAAATCGGGCAACGTGCTCTACCGATTCGATGCCATGACGCTCGGCAAAAGCAAACGTATGTTCCTAAAAAATAAAGGATTGGGGCTGACGCCATTTACAAAGCAGCAAATAGGAGTTGTCTCGGGGGATCACAACTACACCTATCAAGTGATTGATCCAGACACGATGAAGCCAACTCAGACATTCCAAATTGGATACTCAGGCCGTAACGGAAACAAAGGACCGGTTGAAGTCGAACCAGGCATTCTAAATTTCAATTCTATGTATCTGAACGTCGACGACGGGAGCGTCGCAATGCTTCAGCAGGCTGAGGGCTTTCAGCCTCTGACCGCAGTAAAATTTCCTCGCATCGGAGTCCCTCACCAAATCTCCGAGAGTACGAAGACTTTTGGGCGCTTCATCACAAATAACTCAATTCTTTCCCAGAACGGCACCCGAATTGCTCAGCTGAATCATGATCGTAGGCTCTTTTTCAGTCCCCATCACCAAGTGGCGTTCGGGATTCGAGTCGAACACGGACCGTCTAGAAGAGCCGAAGATGCAAAACACCACTTTGAAACGTATAGCTTAGTAGATGGAGAGGTTTTAGCTTCGAAGTTGTTAGAGGTTGCCGGCAACGCCAATGCGAAGGTGTTTCATGGGAGGTCGCCAGCAGGTAGGCTTTACGTTCTTAAGGACAAAGCGATTTTGGTAAGTGGTGAGGTGCTGACCGTATTACCTATCAATCAAGCCAAGTTAGCTGCCGTCCCAAAACCACTTCATTTTCCAGTCCCCCAAGTCCCTTTCTTGGACATCGACAAACCTCAGACGCTCAGATTTAAGGCCGAAGGTGGAAAAGGCAAGCTCAATTATCAGTTGTCAGTCGAATACGAAGGAATCGAAATTGACTCGGCAACCGGAACTGTAACCGTCGATACCCCAAAGCTTTGGGAGAGTTACTTGAAAACAATCGCTGCTGGC
>CAZXXY010000387.1:0-1318 GCA_964644755.1 uncultured Hyphomonas sp.
CCTTGCAGCAATGGGGCTGGTATGGAATTAGCCAAAGAATTCAAGCCTACAAGCTTTGGGCCAATTCCTAACGACTGGGATTCAAATCAATTGGTAGATGTTGCTTCGAAAATAACAGACGGAGAACACCTAACGCCAATCCGAAGTGATCACGGATTCTATTTGCTTTCGGCGCGAAACGTATTGAATGGACGGATTGATTTGTCCAATGTTGATTATGTGGGACGTGATGAATATGAACGAATCAAAGTTCGCTGCAATCCGGAATTTGGTGACGTGCTGATTTCTTGCTCAGGAACAATCGGACGTATCGCGCTGGTACCTCCTAAACTGAAATGTGTACTTGTCAGAAGTGCTGCGCTTGTAAAACCGAACTCGTGTCAAATAGATGGTGCCTTTGTCCAGTACTGTTTGCAATCTTCCAGCGGACAAAGTCAGATCCAAAAAAGCCTCAACCAAGGCGCGCAGGCCAATCTTTTTCTTAATCATATTGAACGGCTTTGCGTTCCTGTCCCGCCGCTGGAAGAGCAGCGTGCGATTGCGGAGGCGTTGAGTGATGTGGATGCTCTGATTAACGCCTTAGATGCCTTGATCACCAAAAAACGCCACATCAAACAAGGCACCATGCAGCAACTCCTCACCGGCAAAAAACGCCTGTCGGGGTACCAGTCAAAGAACACAACTTTGATTCAAACCGAAGCAGGTACGTTCCCTAGCGACTGGGAACTTAAAGCACTTGGAAACGCAACGTCTAAAATTGGCAGTGGAATTACTCCAACAGGCGGTTCATCTGTATACAGAGCTTCAGGTCGACCATTCATGCGAAGTCAAAATGTTGGTTGGGGCGATTTGAGATTGAGCGAGATCGCGTTCTTAGATGAAGCAACTCATGCAACGTTCTTGGCAAGTGAAATTGAGAATCAAGATGTCTTTCTCAATATCTCGGGAGCGTCAATCGGACGTAGTGCAATTGCCGATGAGCGGGTAGTAAATGGAAACGTAAACCAACACGTCTGCATCATTCGGTGTATCCAGGATCAGCTGGTGCCGAAATTCTTAAACTTTGTTCTTCTTTCTGACTATGGTCAGCGGAAGATTGACAGTTTTCAGGCAGGCGGCAATAGGGAAGGCTTGAACTTTGGGCAAATCAAGAGCTTCGATATCCCGTTGCCGAAAGTTTCTGAACAAAAAGCCATCGCCGCAGTCCTCTCCGACATGGACGCCGAGATCACGGCCCTCGAACAAAAGCGGGACAAAACCAAGCTGATCAAACAAGGCATGATGCAGGAACTTCTCACCGGTAAAACGAGGCTGATCT
>CAZXXY010000388.1:0-1316 GCA_964644755.1 uncultured Hyphomonas sp.
AATTGACCCTCGCCATTTGCCTGCCCTGATCTATGCTCACAAGGCGGGGGTTCATTGGTTGGAGCGTGTGATTGCTGCGACCAAAACCGATGAAGCGCTCGCCTTCCTGTGGCTTGAGTTCATGGAAGACCCAGATCAGGGTTCGAATTCACAGATTTTTTTCGTATTACCAAGGTTTGGGGAACGATTGCATCCATATTTACAAGGCGAGCTTCAGAATTGCCGTATGAGTGATGATTACGATTTATGCAGCGCGCTGCTTGATATTTTAATGCGCTATGACCCTCTGCCCGCATATGCCGTTTCAACATTAGAGATGATGGCGACCTCGCAAGATGCTTCTTCGGATGTTCAATTTGCTGCGATTGATGAGTTGATCAATCTAAAGCACCCATATGGGTTAACTCAGCTAAAAGAGCGTCTTGAGAGGGCACTAACTGTCCTTGAAAAGTATCCTTCGCGTGGCTTAATTAACGTCCTGCCAAACACGGATGAATTTGATAGTTATGAATTCTCATGGCAAGTCAGAGATACACTAGACGGGATCGAGCTTTATAAAGATCAGGCAAGGGAGCTTGGGGGGCTTGTCACACCGTTTCTAACCCGCCGCGACCTTCGCGATGTGCGTAATCGAGCAGCTCTTACGATTGGTCGTATTGGTTATAAGGAAGGCGTTGAGGCTCTTCTGGCTGAGCGCGCAGATTTCGCAGACGATTGGTATCTCACCTATAATGCTGTTGAGAGTCTTGGCCGGTTGCGTGTGGAATTGGCGCGAAGCACCCTCGAGACCGTTATTAAAGATCACTGGTACAAACCAGTGCGCAATAATGCGGAGCGCGCACTAGCGTATCTCGATGGCAGCACGTTTGCGAGGCCGGGAGTTGATCTTGACGGTAATCCTCCCTCCAATAGAACGCATATTTTCTCTCTGAGCGATAGGTTTCGGTATCACGGTGACTTTGCGGAGACTCCAAATGCTTGCTTAGCAGGAGAAGAAGCCCCCTACCGACTCTTTATGCCCGAGCGCCTTGCTTGGCCCAAAGAGGGCGATGTGAGGCTTGGCCTTGAAGCGCCTTCAGCTGCTAAAAGTGAAGCTTTCATTTCTAATTATCCGAACTTGCGAGAGCTGAGAGGGCGGCTTGTGTTCGCCGTTGAATTTGGAAACCATCTGATTGCGGGCTTAAATGCGGGGGAATTCGGTGGCGGTGTCTATCTAATTGATCGGCGAGGACGCATCGAAACGCTGATAGCTGATAATGCCAAGGCTGCTTTTAGGGTCGCTGGAAACCTGCTTATCACGACCGGGCTCTCACACC
>CAZXXY010000389.1:0-1312 GCA_964644755.1 uncultured Hyphomonas sp.
CTGGCTTTCCTTACACGTCCTCAAACTAGTGCTTTTCAAACGTGGTTTCCTATGGTTCAACAATGCGGAGGCATTTGTAAAGCAGAAAAATGCATAAAATCGCAGCATGATACAAATTACAGCATCATGATGAATTGAGGAGCAGTCCAAAATGGCGGGCAATAATGACGATCACGGCTATGAAAGTGGGCGCTTGAACCTGCCATTTGTTGGCCACTGCACCTTCGCAAAAGCACCTGTAGGCCTCGATTTTGATAACATTCAAGGCAATTGCGCAATTCTCGGTGCACCCTTTGATTTCGGCACTCAATACCGCGCTGGTGCCCGTTTTGGGCCACGCGGCATTCGCGAAGCGTCCACATTATTTTCATTTGGTCATGCTGGTGCTTATGACCATGAAGACGATGCGGTCTATCTTGATTCTGAAGATGTGCAGATTGTCGACATGGGCGATGCTGACATTGTTCATACCAACACAGAAAAAAGCCACGCTAATATTGAGTGGGCGGTTCGTAAAATTCTTAAATCTGGTGCCATACCTGTCGTGCTAGGCGGTGACCATTCAGTCAACATTCCCTGCATCAACGCATTCAGCGAAGAAGAACCCTTCCATCTCGTACAAATTGACGCCCACTTAGACTTTGTTGATGAGCGCCACGGCGTTCGTTATGGCCATGGCAACCCAATGCGTCGCGCCTCAGAAAAAGACTATGTGACAGGCCTCAGCCAGTTCGGCATTCGCAATGTTTCATCCACCGCCAAAGAAGGCTATGACGCAGCACGCGCTGTTGGGTCAGATATTTTGTCTGTTCGCCAAATTAGAAAATTGGGTGTTGAAGCAGTGCTTGAGCGTGTGCCCGCTGGCAAGCGCTACTATGTCACCATCGATATTGATGGCTTTGACCCATCCATCGCACCGGGCACTGGAACACCAAGCCACGGCGGTTTCATGTATTATGAAGTGCTAGAACTGTTGCAAGGCCTCACCAAGCGCGGTGACGTGGTCGGCATTGATTTGGTAGAGGTCGCGCCTGATTATGATCAGACAGGATCAACCAGCTTTTTGGCCGCCCAAATCTTGATGAACTTTATCGGCTTCATTTTTTATGAGCGCGCAAAACGATAAGGCGAGCCGCAGATACTCTGCTCTAGTCCAAGCTTACCCGACGCTCACGTGCTTCAGGGAACCTTGGCCGCACTTTGGCAGAGTAATTATCAAAAAACTCTTCGCCGATCGCTGGATCAAACCACGCAAGACCGAGCATATAAGTTGAGAAATCCACGCCCTCAACTGCCCTCACCTTCAAGGATG
>CAZXXY010000390.1:0-1308 GCA_964644755.1 uncultured Hyphomonas sp.
GATCTGGGGGGGGGTGCTCCCTCAAGTTCCCTGCGATGATAGAGCTCAATAGCTGAATGGATCGAACTACCGATCAGCAACGACGAGGCGATGTACTCCGGCTGCACCTTGTCCAGGTAGCGGAACCGATACTGCAGTGGACAACGCCTGAAGGTATTCAGCTGGCTCCAGCTAACGAAGTCACGGCCAGCAACTCCATGAGGTTTGGTTAAAGGATTGTCCGGTGGTTTGACCAAGCTGATCATTGTGCCACCGCCGGAGATCCCGACGGGTTCTTCAACTGGTCGATCAACGAGGAAGCTTCACGAATAGATAAATCCTCCGGTCGGGAAACGTTGAATTGGCCCAATACGCCCGCAACAGCAACTCCGTTACGGTTGGCGATAGCATGGATTGCCCGGACTTGGCTTGTGGTGGCACCCCTGTTTGGGTTACCGGGGTTAGATTGATTCGCCACTCGATTAGTGGCCGGAGCCTAGTGCTGCCCTCCAAGCTGTGCCTGCGAACCCTGCTCTTGCCCAGTCAGTTCAGCTTCAACTGCTTCACGACAGGCCACGTAAGCTCTTCGCACCGCTTTCTGGAACTTTTCGGTTCTGCCGTTATCAAAACCGCCATCGAGCTCGAATTCGACGTTACAGGTCGCTCCGGCTGATCCGAAATTTGGTTGGCCGACTTTCTTGGCCACACCAACATTTATTCGTAATGGCATAGTGAGTGCCTCCTTTGTACATGGATGATGAAAGAACTGGGTGTGAAAGAGTCGCCGGAAAGCGACTGGCCTCGATGCACTCGCCGCCGGCGAAGCCCTTTGTTTCAATGGTCGTGCCACCGTTGGCATCAACCACGATTTCAATACGTTTGTTCAAACTGCACCTCCTACCTGGACGGTCAACTTGATCGCACCGTTGTCGAGCTGTTGTTCCACAACCGAATGTCCCCCGTGTTGCACGAGGTAGGTGAGGCCGCGAACAAGCAGCTTGTACAGCTGCCCCATCACTCACCTGCGTCTGTATCTGAACGATATGACTCACTACAAACCTCCTTTCGATTGGTGTTATTTGTTGCGACAGCGCATAAAAAATCCACTGAGCATCACTACCCAGCGGATAAGCTTCGCCGCTTACATGTATTATGACGCGGAATCAGGTAAGATTTAGGTGAACTGAATTTCAAGAGTGCTTTCACACCCCAATCCCCAACAATCAACACTGCCCCAGGGCCTGACTTTGAACAATATCTTCTCGACGTACTCGCAAGGTGAGAACAGAGTCACCTCATCAATCCTGGCAGTTATCCAGTCACTATCTC
>CAZXXY010000391.1:0-1307 GCA_964644755.1 uncultured Hyphomonas sp.
GTTAAAACTCGAGCAATGGGATGGAAAGCTAATTTCTGATTTACCCTATTTCGAGAAAGTGTTTGGTTTTTTTAAACGACTGTCGGAAGGCTGGAGCTTGTTTGCCAATTTGGAAGTGGATGGCAATACTGTATTGGAAAGCGAGGGTAGTCCGATAGCACTAACGCCGGAGACCAAAAATCTGGTTAATCTACTTTACTACACCCAGCGGGCACGAATCGTCGCAGCTGTACTAAAACTGGAGATCGTTTTTACTAGCACTGTTTCGTTTAATCAGCAGCAACATTGTGCTCTAGCTGATGCGGCAGATCTTTTTAATGCGCCGATGGAAACGGGTGATACATATGCCAATTGCTCATGCACGATATTGGCAGATAAGAACGGCGAAAATATTCGCGGACTTTTAGAATCAGATCCACAACTTAATTGGCTAAAGCTGCCGGAAAATTCCACGGTAAATATATTTGAACAAGAGTTCGATCTGCCTACCAAGATGATTGTGCTGGAGAAAGTGCAAGCGACCATTAAAGGCGAATTGGATGATGTAAAAGAAGGTGACCTTGTAACGATTGATTGGTTGCCGGTCGAAGGATTTAAAATGACCATAAGCTTCCTAGACCAAGACGCTTGAACTATCTTGGTCGAAAATTCGTTTCGTTGTGCCTAAATAAATATCGCGCCATAATGTTAAGCAATAAGTGTGGTCGTCTGTTCGATCGTCCAATTGATCACGGAAATAGGTAACTATGGTAGCTCAGCATAAACTTAAATCGATTGATGTTCGTCTGCTAGAGGACGTATTTGAAATGCACGGTGGGTACGTGCTTGATTTTACCAATCCGACCTTTGCAGAGTTTTTCGGGGAAGAGCTTGGCGTTAGCATTTATGACTCCGCTTTTGCGAGTAGCGGCAACAGTAAAGCAAATAGACTACGTTGCTACTTACGCCAAGCAAGTACGTATCAAATTCTACAGACGTTGCAAGCCTTGTGGGAGTATAGAGAAACAACACGCCGTAGAGCAGGGGATGCGGAATCAATTCCGGAGGCCAAGACTGAATTTTTTCAATTGATAGAGAATCTTGGCGGCAAAGCACCGGAAGAAGTAATATCGAAGGCGGAACCTCAAGATCAAGCCCAAAAGTACTCAAATTTGAGCGATGCGGTTGCCGCTGACCTATTCAATAAACTGATGGGTGTTAGTGCCCTAGAACCAGTGCCCCGAGGCTATGCGTTTGAGAAGTTTTTAAAAGAGGTCTTTGATGAAAACGGCATGGAGGGGCGAGCACCCTTTAGGGTTGTAGGTGAG
>CAZXXY010000392.1:0-1301 GCA_964644755.1 uncultured Hyphomonas sp.
GTGCGAATTCTTGTGCCTCGGTAACGACTGGCTGCATGGTGAATACTCTCGATGATAATTGCCCTTGGGTGTAAGTGTCGTGGATTTGCAAATTTTAAGCAATCGAATTAATGTGTATTATAACTTCATAAATTTTGAATATAATGGTGCAATGAACCTCAAAAGCCTCAACACTCTCATTGCCATTGCAGACAATGGATCATTTCAGCAAACTGCGGTTCAGCTGAACATGACACTGTCTGCCGTTAGTATGCAGATGAAGGGCTTGGAAGACGAGCTTGAGGTGCCGCTTTTTGACCGCACGCACCGGCCGCCAAAATTGACACCAATGGGGCGGCGTGTTGTTGAACAAGCGCGGGCAGTATCGCGCACGAGTGCGGACCTTTTTTCCGTATGCGAGCAGGGAGAGGGGCTGACTGGAAATTTTCGTATCGGTTTTGTCGGAACCTCAAGTGTTCGGCTGTTGCCACATTTTTTGATGAATGCCCGAACCCATGCACCTCAAGCCTCGTTTGCAGTTCAAACGGGCCTTTCAGATGAATTGATGGAACGTGTAAGTCACGGTGATTTGGATGCGGCCGTTGTGACAAGTGCCAGTATACCGCGCGCCATTCAGCCGCATGTGCTTGCCACAGAAGAATTGCTGTTCTGCTTGCCGCAGCAAATGGAGGGTTGGTCGGTTGAACGTTGCATGAAGGAATTGCCGTTTATCCATTTTATGCCGAAAACAGGTATTGGACAGCTCATCGCAGGCCATTTGAGCGAACAGCGACTTACGCCCAAAGAGGTAATTGTTTTAGATAGCGTTGAAGCGGTGGCGGAATGTGTGCTGGCTGGCGCGGGTTTTGGTATTTTGCCGAAGCCAGATGTGGCGCGTCATGCAAATAAGGGGATTGTTCTTCGCCCGCTTGAACCTAGGCCCGTGACAAGGCAGTTGGTTTTTGTTCATCAACGTCGCGGTGTTATCGCGGATAATGTGGATGAGATACTTGGTTTCTTTGATTGCTAAGTATCAGGACCGCTAGTAGGTTGAGCACCTGCGGTAAGGATCATCTATTGGTGCGGAAAAGCGTTGGAAAGAATGCAAATATTTTTGAAATTTGTTGGGCTTTTATGTCTCGCTCTTGGACTTGCCTTTGTTTTTGGTCCGCGGGAACCGTTTGAAGGTGAGATTACATTTGATCAGGCATTAATCGGTGATGATCTCGACCAATATCTCATTGGGCAAGAGGGTAAATTTAGCGATATTCGGCAGGGTTTGAACAAGCAAATTATTTGGCATGGCGAGCGCGGCGAACAAA
>CAZXXY010000393.1:0-1301 GCA_964644755.1 uncultured Hyphomonas sp.
AGTGACAAGGTGTAAGTAGCGTTGGCACCTTCATCAACAGAACCCGGACCAGCCAGACTGAATGTCGCAACGTCATTGTCGGTGATGGTAGTGTCAACTGACGTGTCATCCCCAAGTCCGATATCAGCAGTCGTCGAGTTCGTCGCCGCCGAAATCGCCAGCGAGTAATCTTCCGGACCTTCAACCAGGTTGTTGCCCGCAACACCACCAGCGTCTTCACTGACACCGAGGTCAATAACCAGAGAGTCGACTTCTGAGTCAACCGCGCCATGAACGTAAGTAATCACAACTTGAGTTGCCGAGGCACCTGCCGCAACCGAATACGTTCCACTGGTCGCCGCGGTAGACGCGATCGAAGCGTTGATGTCATCAATCAGAGATTGAACAAAATCAGCCACTTCCGCTGGATCGGTACTTGGACCATCAGCTGGGAAAGTCAAATCAAGCGTCACCGAAGCGTCCACACCACTTTGGAAAATTCCATCCAGAGCCAATGTGTAAGAAGCCGTTTCGCCTTCCGCTACAGTTTCATCACCGGTCAGCGTGAACGTGCCGCCATCATCATCAAAGATAGTGATCTCGGCTTCCGACTTGGTTGATGAAATGGTGACTGCTGTTGGATCCAGAGTCGATGAATCCGTTACGCTCGTTGGTGCAATTGAGAAGTTTTCGATTGTCGCAATGACAGTCTCGTCGCCCTCAACCACCACGTCATCAAAGACGTTGACGGTCGTTGTCTGGGATGTGCTACCAGGAACAAATGTCACCGCGGCCAATGAAGTAGCATTTTCGTAGTCAAAGCTACCCAATCCCGATTGGGTCGATGAAGCGGTACCGTTATTGAACAAGGCGTTACCAACGCCATCAGTCAATGTAACCGTAATTGCATTTTGACTTGGGTTGCTCAGCGATACAATGAAACCACCATTTTGCAGGTCTGTATTGGTATCCGGATCACCGTCAGTTCCCTCAATCCCGTCGTTTGCCGGCGTGATATAGATCTCAGTGGTGTTGTCATCGAGAATGGTTGTTGTCAGTGTCGTATCGCCCGCAGTACCAATTTCATCCTGAGTTGGAACAGGATCTCCATTGAACTGAGGATTCGAAATCGAGATTTGGAATTGCTCGTCTGGCTCGACAAAGTTGGCAAGATGCGTTTCTGATCCAGTGCCCTGTCGGAAATCAGCTGGATCGCCATCAACTGGAACATCATCTTCAAACGTATTGAGATTAATTTCGAGTGTCGGAGCTGTTTCCAAGCTGTCGCCTGTATAGGTGACCGTCACCGTACCAGTTCCGGA
>CAZXXY010000394.1:0-1297 GCA_964644755.1 uncultured Hyphomonas sp.
TCCATACGGTTCATGGAATCGTTTACCGTTTGAGCACATCAGGTCATTCCTGTCGCGAATCTCCGCTTCAGGGTAAACCAGACATTCGTTACAACCCAGCACTCGAGACTCAAGGGATCAACGAGGACTCCTTGGAATCGTGCGTTTGCACAACCGCACCCGAGAACACACGATTCCATAACGAGCAATTATCGGCCTTTATAAATCTGTAATTTCGTTTGTATTTCGACGTTTGTAAGGCCTAGAAACACGAATGAGAAAGCTCTTACTTTGAATAGGTTTACAAAACCCGGCCCAAACCTGTTGAATTGGGTTCACTGCAAAAGCTCTTACATCGCGAATTCCGAATAGCGTGAAACTGATTTCCCCACAGCCTCAACGGTATCCCGGTCTTTGGGTGAACCATTTTCAACAAAACAATGAAAGCGGTTTCAAAACCCAGTTGAGTACGCTTAAAATTAGGGCTAAGGATGTGCCAGCAACAATTTATGGAATTCAGCTTCAAATTGCTTGTGAAATACCGGTTACAAAGCATGTCCATTTAGTAACTTATTAATCCGCAATTCCTAACGCGAAGTCAAAATCTGTTCGAAATCATATTCTGGCGAGGCATTCATGCTTCCCGGTCCCTTACGAGTTGTGCGTTCAGAACTTCCCTGATTCACAAGTTATGAAATCATGAAAAAGTCCGCTGCCTCATCTCAAAAAAACGTGACGATCAACGACATCGCCCGTCACGCAAAAGTTTCAAAAAGCACCGTTTCACGAGTTTTGAACGATTCAACGCCCGTAAATCCGGACAAGCGTGAAGCGGTTCTCGAAGCGATGAAGGCGATGAATTTCGAACCGAACGTTTTCGCTCGGTCGCTCGCAGGCGGACAAACCAAAACCATCGGAGTCCTAACTCAGAACATCGGCAGTCCGTTTTATGATGAGATTTCTCAGGGAATCCTGTCACAACTCACCGGTACTCCCTATTCCCCGATCTTTGCAGACGGTCAATGGAAACCCGAAGTCGGCAAAGCTGCGGTCGAAACGTTGATCGGTCGTAAAGTCGACGGCCTGATCCTTATCGGTGGTCGCATGCCGATGGACGAATTGCAAAACCTAAAACAAAGGCTTCCGTGCATTGCGGTGGGACGCAGAATCGAAGAAGAAGAATGGAGCTCTCAATGCGTGTTCGTTGACAACGAGCAAGCCGCTTTTATGGCTACCAACTATCTAGTCAAACTAGGGCACCGAAGCATCGCTCACATCAAAGGTATCGAGGATCACCCGGATTCTGTACGCCGCTTCG
>CAZXXY010000395.1:0-1296 GCA_964644755.1 uncultured Hyphomonas sp.
GGTCTTTATTCATCGCGCGCCCGGAGCTCTGAATTTATAGCCGCTCCCGGCGGCATTGCGGACGTTAGCGCGCGGCTTAAAACGCCCAAAAGCGGTCGCTGGGCCTTCTTCGAGGGATTCAGGCAAATCAGTGTTTGCCCGACAATAGCCATATCGAGCCGTTAACATGTTGTAGGCTCTCATAGGGTATGACTAGGACCATGAAATCAATTGCATCTATCGTTATGCTCTCAGGAGTGCTTTTCTATCTGACTATTCCAATCGCTTATGCCGATGATGAGTCGCCTCCAGTCAGCGTATGCGAGTTCGTGGCTCAGACGGCATCTGAGGCTAATTCGAACATTAGCCGCGAAACGGTTGTCGGTAATAACAGTGCGCCATTCGTCACGGACTATCTTATTCAAAGTGTTTTCTGGAACTCAGCAAACCCCAGCGCACCAAATATTGCCTATGGGGACACAGTCTGGCGCGGAGAACAAAACCAATATTATGAATCCCACATTCGATGGTCTCATGAATCGGGCTATCTGCCCTATTTGCGAAAGTGGTTCAAAATTCTATCACAAACAGATGCCGGTGCGCTTCGATCTGCAAGAAGTTCTGGAGCTTATCCGCGTGCCGTTCTGGGTGAACAAGGGCTCGTGTGTGCCTTCAATATAAACACGTTTGAGCATCCCAGACCAACTCTCGATAATTGGTTTCGCGCGCCGAAAGAAACCATTAATTGCGAAGAAGCTATTGAGCCGACAAACATAATTCTGCCAACGCTGCCGCTGCCAGAAGAAAATTGGCCAATTCTGGAAGAACAGCTATCTGCCGAGCACGGGAATCCAGATTGGTTTAAGCGAAGCGCTAATCCTTGGTCTCCTTTTCTGGATGGCCAATCGATACCACGTAGTACAGGTCCAGTTATACAAATTGACATAAACAATGATGGCCATCAGGAGACACTCTTGAATATTATTTACTCAGAGTCGGGAAGAGGCGTGTGCGGCACAACCTACTTCGATTTGATTAATGATGATATGGATGCAGTCAGCCAATCCGATTTACGAACTGCCTTATTGGAAGCTCAGGGTATTTCACGTGATGATAAGAGCAACATAAAGTACCTGTGTGGCAGCTCGAACCATATCGTCTCAGTAGACGGGCAGATCGTTATCTCGACCAGCATGAAGCTTCATAATCACATTTCGATCGTAGAAGACGAGGAAACGACCAAAGTGTGCACATCAACGTTTACGCTTGAACCTATTATCGTTTTCGACGCGTTGAGTAACGGTGAATAAGAAGAGT
>CAZXXY010000396.1:0-1295 GCA_964644755.1 uncultured Hyphomonas sp.
TCATAAAACTGGCACCACCGAGGGTGACTTACGATGGCAAATGCTTTGAAGTCGAAAAGGTCTTGGCCGCAGACAAAACCGCTGACATTGCTCTGGTCCAACTAAAAACCGACGGCCACAAGTTCCATGCAGCCCCGATCGCTAAAACTCGGCCGGAACCTACTTCTGAAGTGCGGATCATTAGCCACCCGGCAGGAGAATTCTTTACGCTAACCAAGGGCGAAGTCAGTCGTTACTCGCGGATGCGTAGTGCCAAGCGCGATAGTAGTGAAAAAAAACCGGCTTGGCTTGAGGTGACCGCTGATTTCGGCGGTGGCTCCAGCGGCTGCGGCGTTTTTAATTCCCAGGGCGAATTGGTGGGCATCGTTTCTCGCATTCGCCCGCTTTGGCGAGCCGCATCCAAGACGGTTCGCAATGGCAAGTTAGTGGACCAACCCAAATACGTCGAAATGGTAATTCGTCGCTGCGTTAATTTGTCATCGATCAAAGCTTGCTTCGGATCGGGCGAGTTGGCCCCACAAGAATCGGAACCGCAAGAGTCGGCTAGCGAAGGTGAACCCGCTTTGGCCACGCCCTAACCAACGGGGTAATTTTGAACCACGAATTTATTGCGGGGTGCGACGAGTACTTTTTGCATTAACTCCTATCGAATGCGCCTGACACTTCAAGCGTTTGGCCTCGAACTCCGGTGACAACGACTTGTTGTCCAGTTGCGATGTAGCCACCAGTAGACGTGGCATCCCAGGTCTGGCCATTCACTCGAACCTTGCCCATCGGTTTCAGCGGGCTTATCGCCTCACAAATCTCGCCCACGAATAATTGGTGAAGCGCGGCCTGACGCTGCCGATTTTCCTGCACGATGTCTTGTTCATCCGCCATCGCATTGGCTTCAAGTTGTTTCTGTTTCAGTCGCCGTTTTTTTGGGATTTCCGACAGATCCATCAAGCAGAGTAGTGGCCAAAAAACGACGGAAAACGGAATGACGATAATGATTGCTATTGGAGACACACTGTCAAAGAAGCCAGCAAGCCCTGCCTTTGAGAAAGTTGACTCAACCCCTCGTCTCCTGCTGTACCGAGCGCACCAGCCAGTGGCCGCGATTCCGAGCGTGAGGTACAAAAGAAAAGCGAAGTAATTCATTGCCGAACTTCTTTCAACGATGACAAAGCCAATGATTGCGTTTACTTCTGCTTTATGTCGCCGACATCCCAAACCTTGACCATATTGTCATCGCTACCGCTAACGATCCGTCGACCATCGGGAGAGAACGCCAAGCCTCTTACGGAATCCAAAGG
>CAZXXY010000397.1:0-1288 GCA_964644755.1 uncultured Hyphomonas sp.
ACAATCTATCGCAATGCCTGCGATTGAGTTCTTGGTGACTAACAGAGACCGCGCTTTCT
Source organism: uncultured Hyphomonas sp. (assembly GCA_964644755.1). GTDB lineage: Bacteria > Pseudomonadota > Alphaproteobacteria > Caulobacterales > Hyphomonadaceae > CALLCD01. Next base: position 60 of record CAZXXY010000397.1, read on the forward strand.
CCAATCTGCGCTGCACTAGATAACGATAAGGGGATGTTTAATGCTCGAAAATGATTAAGTTTATTGTGACTATATCAGTCGCAGCCTGGCCCAAGCGTCGGAATTGATATCACTACGCCAGATGCGTCTTTGAACGGTAGATAGATCGTTCGTCCCTCGTCTGAGGTGTAGAGCTGAGACCTTACAGTGCTCGGCAAGTCTTCTCGATTTTCGAAAAGGTTCGGAAAATTTGCTCGATCAATATATGTTGCATCTACGACCAAGTGTTCATCAGCTTCAAACCATTCACTGCCATCATTGGCCTTTATCAAGTTGTTGACACGATAACGAAATGTGATGAACTCTTGCGACCATCGGGAGGTCAATATGGTTCGGTAAGCCTCAGCCGGTAGCCCCAATTGCATCATAGTTTCTGCAAGGAACGTCTCATGCTCGGCAGCACTTGTATCAGGGCGAGGTACCCCACTGGCAAAATCGGGTGAAAGGTATACTTCTTCGTGGAGGGAGACACCTTGCATTCCTTTTGCTGTTTCTGGTGTGATAACACCACTGTTGTGATGAAAGGCTGCCTTCAAATATTTTAATTCAATCCAAACGTCGCTGCCAGAATTTAACCGCAGAGCAAGCCATTTATCGTTCGTGTTAAAAACGAAGATACCAAAATATGGCTCGAAACCAGTTGCTTTTAAAGTTTCACGGTTTGATTGAAACGGGACTGGAACATGCACAAAGTCACCGCAATCATATAGCTCTATGCTCGCTATTTTTTCAGGTTCAGTGTGAGCAGCTATTTTGCAAATCTGTTTCTCGTGATCATAGACATTACGGTCACCACTGTCAGGAAAGATGTACCCTATTGCCTGTGTCCCAACCAGGTTTTGCTCATACTGGCACCAACTATCGGCCCGTGCCAACGGTGTAAAGAGAACGGAAATACATAGGGCGAGAAACAATCTCATCATGGGAGTTTGTAGCAAACCGATTGATATAATATCAATAAAGGTTTGCGATTTGCGGAGTTTCAGCGAGGTGTATGTTCGGCCTTGGAGCCTACCTACTGAATCCACGCTACTTGAATCGATGTTCTTCGACACAATGACTCGTTCTTCCAACAACTGACAATCATATCCAAGGATTCTGACAGGTGCGATTTAAGGATGCCGCTTTAGTCCGCTTTTGGTCATTTGTTGTCGACAGCTCAGAGTCTTACTTGGGGCGATTTTAAGCCG
>CAZXXY010000398.1:0-1287 GCA_964644755.1 uncultured Hyphomonas sp.
TCGCGGCAGAATAGTTTTGCCAGAGGCCAAGCGACGCTTTGATACGCCGTTAAGTGCTTTTCTGACTGTCCTTCGAGATAAGGGCGATACAGCAAATAAAATTGAGCCCAGCCCGCCTTCAGACCGCCTTGATGGTAAGACATGTCTGGTGACAGGCGCAAATAGCGGGCTGGGCTATGCAATCGCGGTGGCGCTTTCCAGACGCGGGGCAAAGCTGATGCTGGCCACCCGCAGCGTAGATGCAGGACTGGTCGACAAGATCAAAACTGAAACGGGCAATCCTTCAATCGAGAACTTCCAGGTCGACCTGGCTGACTTGCAGAGCGTGGAGGCCTTGGTCGCGCGCATTGCTTCGACAACAGACCATATCGACCGATTGATCCTGAATGCCGGACTTATGGCTTCAAAAGCGAACGTCACACCGCAAGGTTATGAGGAAATGTTCGCGGTGCATTATCTGGCGAACTACCAGCTCATAACCGGACTGGCAAAGCGCGGGCTGCTTGATCGCGCCGCAGACGGGGCCACGCCGCGCGTCATCGCCATCTCCTCAGAGGCACACCGCTCAGGACTCCCGATCGATCCTGATAGTTTTGGAAAAGTCCAGCCGCATACATTCCGCACCGCGCTCAAACAATACGGCCACACAAAGCTTGCAATGAGCCTGATGATAAGTGGATTGAGCGATGAGTTCAAAGACGAGACGGGCACGCCAACACTCAGCTTTTTCCAGTCCAGCCCTGGCCCGGTGGCAACCCGGATTGCGCGCTCTGCCCCGCTTTTGCTACGCCCCTTCTCATGGCTCCTCCTGCCGCTACTCTTTTCATCACCGGAACAAGCCGCAGGCCCTGCAATCTATCTTGCCTGTTCACCGGAGATGGACGGCAAAACAAACCTCTACATGCATATGATGCGGATCAAGCAACCAGCCGCATCTGCCGAAGATGCAGATAGTAAAGCCTTTGTTCTGGCGTTCGCAAAGGCCGCTTATTAAAAGCGTTGACCATCCAAATCATACAAGAAGGCTGTGATCCGGCGTGCATTCGCGCCAAGGTCTGACTGTCCGACACGGCTGATGGAGCGCATATCAACGCGCGTTGTGTTGCCCTCCGCCTCACGGATACGAATGGCAACATCGTCTTTAAAGCCCCACCACGGCGATGTGTGCGTCGCTTCCAGAATGCCAGCGCTCGCATCGGAAGTGACAATATCCCAGCCACGCGCATGGGCAATCCGCTCAGCAGCGGCAAACACATCCGCGCGCGGCGCATCAATTAAGAGTGGCTC
>CAZXXY010000399.1:0-1287 GCA_964644755.1 uncultured Hyphomonas sp.
AAACTATCTTGCTTCGCCGCCGCTTGTTGTGGCCTATGCGCTGGCAGGTTCCATGAACGTCAACATTACCACCGAGCCGCTTGGTCAAGATGAAGACGGCAAGGATGTTTATTTGAAAGATCTATGGCCGACCAATCAAGAAATTGCTGAGACTGTGCGCAAAGTTGTGACGCAGGAAATGTTTCGGACCCGTTACGGCGATGTGTTTAAGGGTGATAAAGGCTGGCAGGAAATCAATGTTTCCGGCGGCATGACCTATGGCTGGGACAATCAATCAACCTACGTGCAAAACCCACCTTACTTTGAAGGCATGGGCATGGAGCCTGAAGCAGTGAAAGACATTGAAAGCGCCCGCGTTCTCGGTCTCTTTAAAGATTCCATCACGACAGATCATATTTCACCAGCGGGTGCGATTAAGAATGATGGTCCTGCTGGCGAATATCTGCGTGATAGTCAGGTGCGTCCGATTGATTTTAATTCATATGGCGCGCGCCGTGGTAACCACCAAGTCATGATGCGCGGCACCTTTGCCAATATCCGCATCAAAAACCAAATGGTTGCAGGCACGGAAGGTGGCGTCACCGTGCACCATCCATCTGGTGAAGGTATGTCGATATTTGATGCGGCGATGAAGTATCAGGCAGACAATGTGCCGCTCGTGGTTTTTGCGGGTAAAGAATATGGCACCGGCTCATCACGGGACTGGGCCGCCAAGGGCACGCGCCTTTTGGGTGTTCGCGCCGTGATTGCGGAAAGCTTTGAACGCATTCACCGCTCTAATCTTGTCGGTATGGGTATTTTGCCGCTCGTCTTTACAGGTGGTGATACGTGGGAAGGTCTTGGCATTACAGGCACCGAGCAAGTGTCAATCTCTGGCCTTACAGACCTTAAACCACGCATGACCCTCACGGCTTCTATTACCTTTGATGATGGTTCAACAAAAGATATTGAACTTCTCGTTCGCATCGATACGGAAGATGAGCTTGAATATTACCGCAATGACGGCATTTTGCATTACGTGCTTCGTAATCTTGTCGGTGATGCGGCTTAGCGCCGCCTAGTGCACTTCGCGGCTTGGCATGTCTTGGTGGGCGATATCCATCAAGACATTGGCGGGCACAGGGCTTAAAACAGATTGCGCGCGCTGAAGGGCGAGAGCTAAGTCGCGCGCGGCAAAGGCAACTTCATCACAGCGGGTGGGGCAGCTTAGAGCTTGTAGGCAGATTTCTGTGGCGGCATCGTCACCATGTTGCATGGCGGCGATAAGGCCCATCACCAAGCATTCAT
>CAZXXY010000400.1:0-1285 GCA_964644755.1 uncultured Hyphomonas sp.
GCCGTGAAAGCTCCGTTTCTGTCACACGAAATTCACCAGTTGAAAGATCAACCCATGCGAGAGCGAAATCGGCATCCTCGCTGCCCTTCACACGGGCGAGTGCGGCCAGATAATTACTACTGCCAGCATCAAGCAGGGTCTCTTCGGTCAAGGTACCAGGCGTTACAAGGCGCACGACGTCGCGTTTTACAACAGCCTTATAACCACGCTTTTTTGCCTCCGCCGGATTTTCAAGCTGCTCACAAACCGCCACCCTAAACCCAAGTTTGATGAGGCGCTGGAGATAATCATCTGAGGCATGAACCGGCACGCCGCACATGGGGATGTCATCACCATTGTGCTTGCCACGTTTGGTGAGCGTTATGCCGAGAGCACGTGATGCTTGTTCAGCATCTTCAAAAAACAATTCATAAAAATCGCCCATACGATAAAACAGCAAACTATCAGGATTGGCTGTTTTTATCTCGATATACTGCGCCATCATTGGCGTTAGGCCTGCAGTGGGTGCTGCGGGCTTTTCAGCTGGATCAGAATTTTGGGCGGTTACGGCATTCATAAGCGGCACGCTATCAGAGCGAGCTACCAAGATCACCTATGTGACTTTAAGAGTCTGCCACTTTCCATAGATAATTATGGAGACTTAAGCCGCGTGCCGTCCAGCATCCTCACCATAATAAGTGATGTAACGCGGGTTTATGTTTTCAATCGGCAAGATGATCAAGACATCCGTGGTGCCAAACTGATGATCCACCACCGCACCATCGCCAATATAAGCACCAAGGCGCAAATATCCCTTAATCAATGGTGGCAACTTTCCAAGCGCTTTTCTTGGCGAATGGTCTCCATCATTTCCCATATCGACATAAAGATCATCATGGGCCCGCACCTTCCACAGGTCTGGCGCTTCATTGGCGGTCTTTAAGACTGACAGTTGATCTGCCATCAGCTCTGGGTTCGTTCCAGCAAGCGACGCACAACCAAACATAACATCAATCTTGTGATGCAACGTGTAAGCCCAAATGCCATGCCATAACAGTTCAACAGTGCGCTTGGTGCGGTACTTTTCTAAAACGCAGGAGCGCCCAAGTTCTAAGAAATTTTTAGTTGGGTGGCGTGCAATCAAGGCATCAATATTATATTCGCCTTGCGTATAAAACCCGCCATTTTGCGCGGCCACCTCTTGTCGTAACAAACGATATGTCCCGACAATTTCACCACCTTTTTGAGCAGAAGCCGTCTCGACCACGATGAGGTGATCGCAAATTTTGTCGAACCGATCTTGATC
>CAZXXY010000401.1:0-1280 GCA_964644755.1 uncultured Hyphomonas sp.
CCCTTCGGCGTATTTGTTGGTCAGCACGCTACCGACAGCCTCCATCACAGCAGGGCTGGTGTAGTTTTCGCTGGCGATCATCTCAAGGCCTTCCTGTTGGCGGATGGCTTCGTCGTGAATGGTTTGCCAAAGTTCAGGATCTTGCGATTGAAGAATGTTCATGGTTTCTATTTTTTAAAATTGTTGCGTGGCAATTGCGTTGAACTAGAAGAGGTTCTCAACGTCGGTCGATGACAACCAGATTTTGGCCGGTCAACGGAGCGACTATTGTAAACGCTTACAGCGAACGTCCAAGGCACCTTCATTATCGCTTAGTTTGGCAGGCGATTCGTTGATTCGAAAGCAAAGCACACCATCGACCGGAACCGTAATCTCTCGCACAGGGCCCCCCGCTGGCACCGAAAGAACCTTCCAGTCCAAGCTGCCTTGCGCGTTTTGCTGCTCAGCATTGGAAAACAGCACCCCCGCGTTCAAAATCCCCAACGGCTGGCCACGATAATATTCCAACGTCACGCCATTGGACTCTGAGTACCAAGGATAAGACAGAACGCCAGTGGAAGTTTGCTCTGCAGCAGGTGCGACGGTTTGGCCGACTTTAAAACGTCCGCTGGATCGGACGACCAGTCGATCACCCGCTTGGACTCTGAGTCGCGTCTGTTGCCAGCCGTGAGCGGCATTGATCGAGTAGTGATGGTTTTCGGGGTTGGTTTCGTCTAGCTCAGTCGCGTCAATGATTCGACTGCGCTGGATTTCTACACCGTACTCGATCTCTTGGATGAAGATCGACCAGTCTTTGATAAGTTGTTCCTTGTGAGCTGCTATCTTTTCTTTGAAAGCAACGTTGAACGGTTCAGCGGGCAAGGCGGCAGATTGTTTTAGTTCGTTAAAGGCTTGCTTGGTCAGCGGATGGTTGTCAAAAAAGTTACAGCCTGCCCAAGCCCAAGCGTAGAAGCGAACGTCGCGAAACGATCGAGTGGGGATTGCCAGCACATCGTCCAGCGTCATCGCGGTTCCCGCGGTGTATTCGTCTTTGATCAGTTTGACTCGGCCCCAGTACGGCGCTTCGTCGCGACTGGCCAGTCGATGGTGTAGTTTGACCGAGTCTTTGGTTCGTTTGTGAACGGCCAGCAATTCGGCGACCCCTTCGGAAAACCAAGGCGCACCATACCCGTTTAAAAACCATTGCATGAAGGCATGTGTTCCTTCGTGCAGCAGCAAGTGCCGAGTGTAGTACGGTCCGGGTTGGTTATACAAATAGATGTTGTGGTCCTGTTGATATC
>CAZXXY010000402.1:0-1278 GCA_964644755.1 uncultured Hyphomonas sp.
CACCGAGCCTGAAAGCACTACATATCGAATTTGCCACTAAATTTCGTGAAGAGCCGCAAACGATTGGAACAACTGTTCGGCTGCGTCCGAGGTTAGGTTGCCGGCATGAAAGTTGATTCGGTACCGCAACGCTAACTTGGTTCCCTGCCGCAGTGTCCAATCGCCAGCACCGGGGGCTTGTCCTAAAAAGTGATGCCAGCCAAACGGGTTGGCCGCGATCAGACCGTAGTCGCGAGCGTGCCAAGTCGTTGGATGACGTAGGTTGCTGGGGTGATCAAACATGGACACCGCTGCCAAGCGATCTCCGATTTTGCCTCGATACAATAACCATTTGGCCGGCTTGCCCCACAAATTTTCATCGACGTCGCCGTTGCTGTTGATCGCCGTCGCGATGTTGCTGTTGGCTTTGGATTGCGCGTCGGCATTGGGCGAGGCGGTTAAGCGTAGGTCAGGGTGAGTCCGTATCGCGAAGAGTCCTTCTTTGGTGTCTTTGAAAACCACGTCGCGATGGTCATTGGAAAACTCCATCGAGCAATCGATCCACCGACAGTTTTTATCGGCGCCGAATCGATAGTTTGTGCGTTCGTTCAAAACAACGTTATCGTCGGAGTTACGCAACCAGCGCGTCCGGACCGTGAAACGATCTCCGGCTTTGGATAACTGAATGTCAACAACATCAATGCGCCCCGTCGTCGTGTGCCAGCAATCAATGTCATCGACCTCGGTGCCGGTCCATAGCGACAAGTGATGTGGATGATCGTGTTGTTCGGTTGCAACATTTGTTTTTATCGGCCAGCTGCGAGTCATCGGCATTTGATCGGGGCCTAAGATCGGAAAGAAATAAGGCTTCTGTCGATCGCCAAATCGGTATTCGGTAAACGGTTGGCCGTCGACCAAAACTTCCCAGCGATGCTCGTGCTTTAAAATACGGATCATGATCGGTTCTTTTTATGTCGGTTCAAGGTCGACCCTCGTTTCATGGCCGCGTTGCCAAAGCGATCTCGAATGGCGTCCGCGGCTGAGTCGATTTGTTTGGTCCGTTGGTCCTGTTCTTGATCGAACAACATTTGTTGCTGGTCAGGTTTGCTGGACAGTCCGCCGACACTAACCCCCAGCAGACGAATCGAATCTCGTTGTTCGGATCGGACGGTTTGCAGCAATTTCAGCGAAGTTTCGGCGATCCGGCGAGTAGTGTTGGTGTGAGCGGAAACGGTTTTGGAGCGGCTGATGGTGCGAAAGTCATGAAAACGGATCTTGATACGGATGGTTTTTCCGAGA
>CAZXXY010000403.1:0-1278 GCA_964644755.1 uncultured Hyphomonas sp.
GACGACGACCGGTTGAGCAACCTGATTGAAAAGATCAGCGAAAAGCGACTGGGACCCGTCCCAAAAAGCTGGGACATGAAGCCGCTACGCGATTGTGGCGAGGTGCAAACGGGGATCGCAAAAGGACGAAAAGTAGACCCGTCCGAGGCACTGGAGGTTCCGTATCTTCGGGTTGCCAATGTACAAGATGGCTATTTGGATTTGGCGGAAATGAAAAATATCACGATCAGACATCGTGATTTGGAAAGATACTCGCTGCAAGATGGAGATGTTGTCCTTACCGAGGGTGGCGACTTCGACAAACTCGGGCGCGGATTCATTTGGCGAGATCAAATTAACCCTTGCATTCACCAGAACCACGTCTTCGCTGTGCGCGTAAACCGCAACAATATGTCGCCAGATTTCTTCGCATACCAAGCGCAAAGTCCTTATGGGAAGAGTTACTTTCTGTCTGTGGCTCACAAGACAACCAATCTTGCCTGTATCAATACGACGAAACTAAAGGCGTTTCCCGTGCTACTTCCATCGTTGGATGAGCAGCGCACGATCGTTGATTCCCTTTCTGTTGTAGACAAGAAGATTCGGGGACACAAAAGAAAGCTCGCATCCCTAAGCGACCTCTTCAAAACCCTGCTGCACAAACTCATGACCGCGGAAATCCGGGTTCACGACGTCGTCTTGCCCGGCTTTGCGAAATCACTCAAACAATCAGCCGAAAGTCTAAACGGGGACCAAGCAAATGCAGGCGAGTAATCGAATTCTCAATGACTGGTAAAGCAATGTTCGGCTGGGCGAGATCAAGCTGCCAAGGTTTCAACGCTTTGAAGCGTGGGATCGGCAACGCATCGCCAGCCTGATGCAAACCGTCATCCACAACCTGCCGCTGGGCATCACGCTCGTTCTGAACGTCGGCGACGAAGAAAAGTTCATCTCCCGCTACCTCGAAACCGCTCCGGAAACCGGCGGGCGCGTCCACGAACATTTGCTCGACGGTCAGCAGCGACTAACCGCCATGTGGCGTGTGCTGCACAACAACTATGACGACCAGACCTACTACGTCTATTTGCAGGAGTTCGACGACTACGACAAAGACGAAGAACGCGACGACCTTTCGATCTACTTCCGCAAACGATACGTCGGCAAGAAGAATGGAAAACGGATGCCGCTGTGGTGCGACAAGCCTGAAGATTGCCTGAAACGTGGCTTCATCCCCACTGAGCTGCTGCGGCCCGAAGATATCCAAGGTGATATCGACGCGTGGCTCGATAGTGCGCTTCC
>CAZXXY010000404.1:0-1263 GCA_964644755.1 uncultured Hyphomonas sp.
GTTGAGTCGGTAAGCTTCGTTGAGTCGGTAATGAAGAGAGGTCCAGCTGCGGAACGTCAGACTTTGGTACAACCGAGTTAGTTTCGTCGCCGAGCATTTCCTGTGGTGGCGCAGGCAGTTGCCCTAGTTTCTCCAACACATCTTGCGGCAGCGCTAGGGGCTTTTCCGACAGGCTGGCAGCGGCACTGATCGCGCAAATACAGACAAACAGCGCGATTGCTGGCAGTAAAAGTCGACGAAGCTTCATCTAGCAAAAATACCAAATCTGAAAAGTTAAGAGCGGTCGGCTTATGGCACGTCTGCCAAGTTCAAAATTGACCTCAACTTATTAACCACAAGGCTACTTTGGAATCCCCTACAATCAACTGAGTAAAAGCCCTGCTTTGCCCCAAAACTCAGTTTTTCCGGTGGTTTTATCGCTGGTCACCGACGACCGGCAGATTAGTAGATCCCGATTGGGCGTATCTTAAACGTCGCCGGAATCCCTGCTAAGTCCGGTCCTGATCGGCCCATGCCTGCGAAACTCGCTGGACCAGCGTTTTCCCAAGATCCGAAATCGGCTCCATCGATAGCTCTCGGGATTGCTCTTCGGTTTGCCTCAAGTGGATCTTCACGTCGATGGGGGGCAGCAGCGTCTCGATCCGCGATGCCCACTCGACTACCAGCACAACTCCATCGTCGACGCTTTCGTCGAGCCCCAGTTGGTCGACTTCTTCGTCTGATTTGATACGATAGGCGTCCAAATGCAACATTAGCAGTCGAGCTTCATACGGGATGCAAATCGTGAAGGTGGGGCTGACGACGGATCCTTCGGGAACGCCAAGGCCCGTTGCGATGCCTTGCGTCAGATGAGTTTTACCGGTCCCGAGGGTTCCGTCGAGTGCGATGACCGTGCCGGGGGCGAGATCGTCACCAAGCAGTCGCCCCAGCAGGCGGGTTTGTTCGACGGAGTTACTGGTAAATTTGGTGGTCATCATCTTTGGCACCGGCGGCGAGCAGCGGTGTTTGACGGGCTTGCAAAAGGACAAAGGAGTGTCAATCGATGTCAATCGAGCCATAGTTTGACGAAAGTGGCTTTGCTTTGCTAGGCTATGGCCAGTTAATCATTCTTTTTGGGCGTCAACTCACATGCCGGTACGAAACTTTTTGGTAATTTTGGTCGTCGCAGTCGTCTCGTACGCTTGCTATTCAGTGACCGCTAAAAACCGGTACGCCAATCTGTTTGCTGAAGTCTTGGAGATTGTCAACAAAGAAGCGTTAGAC
>CAZXXY010000405.1:0-1259 GCA_964644755.1 uncultured Hyphomonas sp.
GGGGCGGACGGAGCAAAAAACGAACGAAATTAATAAAGTCTGGCGGCATTTTCGCCCACCTAAAGCAACCGGAAGAGAAAAACGCCATGTTGATAGCTTTACTGCCCACCCACCAATGATCTGAAATGGCCTCCGCCGACGACGAACAGCCGTCGATTTAGTTACAATGCGGTCCCGATCACTCAGATACCTGCTACCGCTGGCTCCCAATTATGCTTCGTTTCATTTTCACGCCTCTGTTGTTGCTCACGTCTTTGCATACCGCCATTGATACCGCGGTTGCTCAAGAGCCTGAATCACTTCAACCGCTGGCCAAAGAGGTGCAACTGTTTGATGGAAGTGATCTCAAGCAGTGGCTGTTTATGACCAAAAATGATTCGGTTAGCCAGCAAGATGTTTGGTCGGTCAAAGATGGGGTGCTGCGTTGCAAAGGAAAGCCTGCCGGGTATTTGCAAACCAAGTATTGGTATCGCGACTACGAACTCAATCTCAAATGGCGGTGGTCAGGCGAGAAAGGTGGCAACAGCGGCGTGCTAGTTCACGCTTCGACTCCGTTGTTGTTCTATGGTTGGCCAAAGTCGATGGAAGTCCAGCTGCAAGCCGGCAGTGCAGGGGACTTCTGGGTGATCGGCGAAGGCGTTGACATTCGAGTCGAAAACGAAGCCGATCGTCGCCGCAAACCAGTCGCAGGAAACCAGCATTCTCATCGCCGCATTCGTCGACTCGCTGGTGATTTCGAAAAACCCGTCGGCCAGTGGAATGAGGCCAAGATTATTTGTGATGGCGATGAGGTAAAAGTTTTCATCAACGGGGAACTCGCCAACCACGGAACCAACATGACCATCAACGCCGGCGCGATCGCGTTGCAATCCGAAGGGCGACCAGTCGAGTTCAAAGATATTTCCATCAAACCACTTGCTCCCGAGACTATCCCTCCAACCGACGGATGATGTCGAGGTTTAATCTGAAGAACGTAAGAAAGGGTTAGCCGTCGGCGCTAGCCTCGGTTCAAAGGCAGGGGAATCAAAGCCGTTAATAAAACGGCTCAGCTTCTTCTAATTAGAAAGCACCATTAGCAAAGCGTTTGAAGTCTGACGACACCAGCTACGCGATAGACGGCAGGGTTTTCTACCACAGAGGACTCAGAGAAACACAGAGGACTGGTTCGCTAAACTCTGTGTGCCTCTGTGACCTCTGTGTTTTAAATCGTCCTGAATATTCCCCAGTGCCGCTCAGCATAGAATCCAGAATAGCGAGCA
>CAZXXY010000406.1:0-1254 GCA_964644755.1 uncultured Hyphomonas sp.
CGCATTGCGACTATGTGACGATCAATATCTCTTCGCCAAACACGCCGGGTCTGCGCGGGCTGCAGAACAAGGACGAGTTGGCTGATCTGCTAAAGCTCTGCCGCTTAACCGCCGACAAGCAAGACGGCACGCGGCCCGTATTTTTGAAAGTGGCCCCAGACCTCGACAGTGAAGCCGTCGCGGACATTATCTCCGTTGTCCAAGGGGCAAAACCATTCCTCACGGGGCTGATTGTTTCCAACACAACGATTGCGCGGCCGGAAAGCTTGCAAAGCAAGCATAAAAGTGAAGGCGGCGGGTTGTCCGGCGCGCCCTTGATGGAAGCCTCTACCCAAGTGCTCGGCGCATTTGCGCGTGGACTAGACGGCGCATTTGATTTGATCGGTGCAGGCGGCATTGCCAGCGGCGCGGACGCCTATGCCAAGATCAAGGCGGGCGCCAATGCTGTCCAGCTCTATTCCGCGCTGGTCTATGAAGGCCCCGGGCTTGCTGCCAGTATAAAGCGCGACTTGCTGGAGCGTCTGGATCAAGACGGCTATGGAACAATTTCCGAAGCGGTCGGGACAGATTTGAACTAGCACGGTCATATGCCGGCCCGATCAGCGATGACACCCGCAAGCCTGCGCGAACGACCCTGCTCCTATTGAAAGAGCAAGGTCGCTGTATAGAGGCTAAACAATGTCGAACGTATCATCCGGTAAGAAGGCGAACCCATCATCATCGGTAAACAGTTCGACTGTCAGACTGTCTATCGGGTTCGAGGCAGGGGCATTTTCCTGATCACCGAAGGCAAGCAGCTCTTCTAGCGACTCTTCGCTTGAGAACACTGCGTTAGCTGACGGCGGCGCGAAGGAGAATGTGTCTGCTTCGCCCTCAAAGCCAAGTGCGACAGGCGTCGCTGATGCATCCGGCAAACTGAAGTCCGCAAGTGCGTCGGCGGGATCGACCGGCCCGACAAATTCAGCTCCGGTGGCCGATGCAACGACCGGGAGCACAGAGGCGGCGGCAAAGGCCGAACCATCCAGTGTCCCCAATGGATCTCCCGTCGACACGAGCGACACATTGTCGATTAGCGAACCGCGACCATTGCTGACGCCGATCTCTTCGAACGCAATTGTGTGTTCGCCCACGTCCAGTTCCAAGGCCAGCGAAAATGTATTCGCTACGCCACGCTCTGGTGTCACGGTGGCGACAAGTTCGCCATCGACCACGATGTTAAAGATGGCTGGTGTGAAGTCATCATTGCGTTGGGCA
>CAZXXY010000407.1:0-1248 GCA_964644755.1 uncultured Hyphomonas sp.
TTAGAGTACATGCGGCAACAGCAAGGTACATCTTGTTCATTTTAGTTTTGTTCCCTGATCTACCTTCAGTTTTTGTTTTAGCACTAACCAATGACCTCAAATAATTCAAACTCAGTAATCGCTTCCTACTCGTGGCTCTAAGCCATGACAACGAAAACTCAGTCACGCCTGCAGTGGAAATTAATTTTCTTGGTACGGGCGATTTCGTGACCTATGCCAATTTCAAAGTCGAACCAAGGCAGGAGTTTGCACATCCGTTTAAAGAGGGTTTCTCCGCCGATTGGGTGTGTGCCGTTTCTCAGACCACCACCACAGCCTCTGCTCAATTTTTTACCAGCAGCGACTGCGGCCTGAGAATGCGAATTAATTCAAATCGGCCTCGGCAAAAAAGATTTCTGATCCTGCCCCACGTTTTTCAATTTGGGTGCCTAGCCCCACTCGCGAAATGTATTTTTCTTAATGCAGCTTTACTGTGAAGCGACCGATACAGACATATGTAATTGTTTCTTCATTTTAAGTCATTTTTCGCCAAATTCTTTTCGGACGTACAGGCATTTGTTATATTCCGAGATTGACAGAAACAACATCCAGTGCAATTAACTGTAATTGATGCCGCGAATTTTGTTTCGCCGACAAAGCAACTGACACACTGATAAATAAATCTGTTGAAATTTCAGGTAACGAAAGCAAACGCAGGATTATTTTCCCAAAACACCTTTCAAATTTAGAGTAACAGCTATGACCCAAAAATTGATTTTACCCTGTTTGATCGCACTCTTTCCCCTGATCTCCAACCCGGGTCTCTCGCATGCGGATATCGTTACCTTTGACCTACTGGGTCAGGATGATGACTTCGACTTTGAAGTTCAATCGGATAGCTTTACCGATAGTTCGGGGCTAGTTGCAACTTTCGAGGCGTTCGTAGATGGAAGTACCGGCATCATCAATGCGACGGCTAGTGGCTTTGGCGTTAACGCTGAAAATGGTTTTATCGATGGCAATCCAAATGACGCCACTGCGGCACTAGACGGAGATCAAGGCGAAGAAAGTTTTTCGATCACGTTTTCCGGTCCTGTTTCTGCGACACTGACAGAGGTAGCCATTAGTGGGTTGGTAGGAAGTGACGCCGGTACCATTGACATTGGTGGGGTTCAAAATGCCCTCTCCAATGGAACCAGTACAGCGATTCCTACTCACACAGAACTTGTGGATAACACGCTGACAATCGCCTTCACCGGTGGGACCAGC
>CAZXXY010000408.1:0-1246 GCA_964644755.1 uncultured Hyphomonas sp.
TACGGCGGTCTGGTCGGGAGGTTCTTTATTTAACGAACTGACTGTGTCAGACAAAACTGATTGACCGTGATTTGCAACTTTTGACCTGTTGTCTATCCGCCACTCTATCGAATTCAGTCGAAGTACAAACAGGCATTGCCGCCATGAAAATTCACACGACTCGTTTTGCATCTATCGAAATCGAACCGGATGATATCCTGTTCTTCCGCAATGGTCTGGTGGGCTTCGAGGACTGTCGTCACTGGGTTCTATTGGCGGATGGCGACAACCGTTCAGTCGCTTGGCTGCAAAGCATGCAGCACTCGGACATCGCGTTGCCGGTGGTTTCGCCACGACGGTTTGTCGCCGACTATCAGGTTCGCCTTGAGCCAACCGATGTTCAAAGTTTGCAGCTGACGTCCGCTGAGCAAGCGTACGTGCTGGGCGTAGTCAGCCGTGACTCGGACGTGCTGACGATGAACTTGAAAGCGCCTCTGGTAATCAACCTTGAACGCCGCATTGGCTGCCAAGTTGTGACGACCGACACTCAGCCGATGCAGTATGAGTTGGCGACTCTGCCAACGCTGTTACGCCGAAGTGCGTGATACGTCTACTGCTCCGTGCGTGATACGTCTACTGCTCCGTGCGTGATACGTCTACTGCTCCGCGCGTGATACGCCTACGAAGCCGTGCGTGATACACCTGCGAAGACGTGTTCAGCCTGCGACTCCATCGAGCTTGGCGAACACCATCCGGCCGGCACTCGTTTGCAGCATGCTGGTGACGGTGACGTTCGTGTTTGATCCAATGTGGTTGCGTCCGCCTTCGACAACGATCATGGTGCCGTCCTCCAAATAACCGACGCCCTGCTCTGCTCCTTCGCCTGCCTTGACGATTCGAGTCGTAATCGGTTCACCGGGCAAGAAAACGGGCTTCAAGGAGTTCGCAATCTCGTTGAGGTTGATGACGGGAACGTTTTGGAGTTTGGCAACTTTGTTCAGGTTAAAGTCGCCCGTCACCACTTTTCCTTCCATGTGTCGCGCTAGCAACAGCAGTTTCATGTCAACAGGCTGATCTTGCATCTCAGGTAGTTCACGATCGTAAATTTTGAAATCCAGCTCCGGGTGGTTTCTTAAGCGATTGAGGATGTCTAGTCCGCGTCGGCCGCGTGATCGACGCATCTTGTCACTGCTGTCCGCAATCCCTTGAAGCTCAGCAAGGACAAACCTAGGCATGATCAATTGGTTGTCGATGACGCCGGTCTCGA
>CAZXXY010000409.1:0-1244 GCA_964644755.1 uncultured Hyphomonas sp.
GTGCCCAAGATCGTCATCGTCAGGCTGTATCCGCCGGTCAGCGATTTCGTGTTGAAATTGCTGCGTCTACCGATCAGTTGAGCAGCTGCCAACGCAGCGAATCCGCCAACGATGTGAACAACTGAACCGCCTGCCCAATCGACAAACCCCATCGCTGCCAACCAGCCTGGTTGTGTGCCCGGCAACGTGCCACCCCATACCCAGTGGCCGCAAACGGGATACACAAATCCAGACAAGACTAAGACAATGGCCAGATACACGAACAGCTTTGCCCGTTCGGCGATTGCTCCGCTGACAATCGTCGCGGCGGCACTGCAGAAAACCAATTGAAACAGCAGAAACGTCGTCAGCTTTGGGTCAGTTGTATACTGCAGGCTAAACGGGTCACCAATGACACCGAATATCGAAACTCCGAACATCATCGAGAAACCAAACAGCGTAAACACGAGCATCGCCAAGGAGCAATCAAGCACGTTTTTGACGGCGACGTTAATGCTGTTTTTCGAGCGGACCATTCCGCTTTCGAGCAGGCAAAATCCAGCTTGCATCAAAAAAACGATTGCCGCGCAACCAAGTACAAATCCAACTTGGAGGTTTTCTGGAGCAGTGATGTGCATATCGGTGTAGCTAAGACGAAAGTATTTGTTGACTTCCCTTTGGCAAATGGGTTCGCATCCCAAAAATGGTTCCCATGCCAGGGTTGGTTCGCTAAACAATCAATCCAACTATTACCGACAGATAAGATTTCCTAGAAACAAAAAAACAAAATGTCTGCGCAAACCGATATCATGCATTTTTAAACGATATTTTTGCGTAAACCGTACTTTTTACTTTTTGATTAAAGCCGGCACTTGACTGAGAAGTCACGTTTTTTGAAATTCAACAGCGGTACCGGAACCGTTGCAAGATGATTGGATCTTCTGGGTTGCGCTGAAATCGGTCAACGCACACGCTCTACTTTTGCTGCGAGATTGCTTGATTGAGGTGATGTCGTACTAGCCGCCCGCTGACTTCGCCTTTGTTGAGCAACTCTTTGGCAACCGCTTCGACTGCGACCGCATGTGCGGGATCGGCCAACAAGTGTTCGGTTTTGTTAATTAGACGCTGCCGTAGTTTTTCCAACTGCCGCTCGGTTCGCACCCGGGAATCTAGCAAACGATCCACCGCTCGCAAATCAACCGCGGCACCTTCTTCGCAATAGCGACCAGTGAAGTTAGATTCAGCCACCATGCCGGCCAATAAGA
>CAZXXY010000410.1:0-1242 GCA_964644755.1 uncultured Hyphomonas sp.
CTGCATGCATGATCTTGCCCAAACGTTTTGCTTCGTCTTGGCCAGCGGCATCGTTGATGGTTTGAGCCACGGTCATCATGTCAGAATAGATCGGCATCGTCTCTTCGAACCGATTGAGAACTTGAGCCACGATTCGGCGACGAATTTCTGCTTGAGCAACGGCATGCCGAGTGTTAACTTTGTTCGCAAAGAAAGCGGGTTCGACCGAGGGCGCGGTGGCGACGTGTTGATCCCAATCGACTAGTTTGCCTTCATCGCGCGGGTTGCCACGGGCTTGGATTCGCTTTTTACGCAAATCGTCGTCGCAGTGTAAGTACCAGATTTTTGGAGCGACGCCGAATTGTTTTTCTAGTTTCAGGGGCCACGACGGGTCTTTTAATTCCCGCGTGAAGGGGCCGACGATGACGACATTGGTATGCGGAAGGTTTTCGGAAGTTACGTTGAACAGGCTCTCGTAAACAGCGTCGCGATAGATTGTTTTGTACTCCGGGCTGTCCCGATCAGCCGGCTCCATGCCTGCGGCCTGCAGACCGGCGGTTACCAACGGTTCGCTCACGGTGTCGCTGTCCAGCAAGATGGCGGCTTGGTCGCTGGCAAGTTGTTTTGCGAAGGTGCTTTTGCCTGTGCCGGCAGCCCCTGTGATGATGTGAAGTTGGTGACGAGTGGATGTCATCGGCAGAGGCAAATCGTATGTGGGCGTTTAAAGATGTTTTTATTTTATCCTTTTAGTCGTTTAGATGAAAACCACTAAATCAAACAATCACTGCCGAGTTGGGCTGTCGTATCGCTTTGCAGCGTCTCTGGTTAACGTTAGATTGGGGCGATAAGCGAACGATGGTTTGCTTTGACGTATGGAAAAGGGTTAGCCGTTGTCGCTTGCCTCAGTTCCCCCATCATTAAACCGAGGCTATCGCCAGCGGCTTACTTTAAGTCTTAATTTTCTGTTTTGAGTCGTTGATGTCCCCTCCCGCAGTGCCTGCCGATGCTGATGCTCCTTCGATTGCCGGAAGATTCTTTGGCGTCTTTCGCTACAGCAGAGAAGCCTTGGGCTTGGTTTGGACCACAGATAAACGCCTTACGTTGATCTTGGCGGCGTTGACGATTTTTGCGGGCGTGATCCCCGGTGCGATCGCCTACATTGGAAAATTGATCGTCGACGCGGTCGTGTTGGCGGTTGATTCTGGATCGGCTGTGGATCGTCGGATGGTGTTAAATTGGATTGGCTTGGAAGCGGTGTTGATC
>CAZXXY010000411.1:0-1233 GCA_964644755.1 uncultured Hyphomonas sp.
TGTATGATCACAGTAATACTTGTTGTTCTGGCCAACCAGCAATGCGGTTGGAAAGCGATCAATTTCGACAGCCTTTGACTTTTCGGATCCATTGACGACTTGAAGTTTTTGAACTTCAACGCCCGTTTCGGAGAGAGAATCGAAAGCCACAGTCGCTGCCATTTGCCCTTCCTGCCAGCGAATGGTGGCGAGGAATTTTTCAACGCGTGACACGTCTCGGCGGGTGGCCTCGATTTTTGCACGAGTCAATTCTTTCAATGCGGGGCCAGAGATTTGATACGTGACGATGTGAACCCGCTGTTTGGTATCATCGAAGCCTTTGATTTCCTCGATCACAGCGAACTGGTTGTTGTCACCGTCGGAGAATTCAATCTCACGACACCCTGCCAATTTTTTTGCGTTTTCGGCCGGAAGCTGGATCGTCTTACCGCTACTGACATCGATCAGCATCGCGGTCGCTGTGGAATCATTTGCTTCGGTAGAATCGATTGCAAGGCCAAGCCATTTTCCGTCTGAGGAAATGGATGCATCGGCGATGATTCCCGAGATCGGGAGTTCGACGGGAAACGATTTAAAGGAGCCATCGAGGGCCACTTTCCAGATCGCGGGTTTGTTGCCGTCCGATCCAACAGCGTAAGCCTCGCCGGATCCAGGGATGCGCGCTAGGTCAGAAACGACCGCATTGTCCCCCAGTTGGATTGATTTCCCAGCACCCAGTCGTTTGGCAAAGTGTTTTACGAGCCAACCGTTTTTAAAGGAGGGCTTTGCATCGGAATTTCTCAGATTCTGTAGCTTCGATTTCGCTTCATCGATTTTGTTGGTTCGAAAGTCCAAAGGAATAGTAAGAATGTTGGAGTTGTATTCACCGAAGTCTGCGTCGAATTGGAATTGTGCCGCAAGCTTTTTGCTCTTCTCGGCAGCTTTCTCAGCTTCCTGTTTTGCCAAAACGGCAGTGGCTTTAATCTTTTCAGCGGCGTCCGCTGCCATTTCTGCAGCAGTTTTGGCCGCTTCCGCGTCTTTTGTTTTCGCTAGAGCAGAAGCAGTAGCCTTTTCAGCAGTAATAGTGGCTTTTTCGGCAGCAATTGTTTTCTCTTCGGCAGCAACTCTAGCCATTTCGGCTTTCTTTGTTTTCTCTTCGGCAGCAACTCTAGCCATTTCGGCTTTCTTTGTTTCCTCTGCGGCAGCAACTCTAGCCATTTCGGCTTTCTTTGTTTCCTCTGCGGCAGCAACTCT
>CAZXXY010000412.1:0-1226 GCA_964644755.1 uncultured Hyphomonas sp.
TCGAAAGCTTCATGGCTCTTATTTAGCCCGTTCAAGCCTTCTTCACAAATTCAGATTTCAGTTTCATCGGGCCAACGCCATCGATCCTGCAATCAATATCATGATCGCCCTCCA
Source organism: uncultured Hyphomonas sp. (assembly GCA_964644755.1). GTDB lineage: Bacteria > Pseudomonadota > Alphaproteobacteria > Caulobacterales > Hyphomonadaceae > CALLCD01. Next base: position 115 of record CAZXXY010000412.1, read on the forward strand.
CGAGGCGGATATTCTTCACCCGCGTGCCAACCTTGACCACTTGCGAGGTGCCCTTGATTTTCAAATCCTTGATCACGCTAACCGTGTCACCGTCTGCGAGCACCGTCCCATTCGCATCGCGGTAGACCGGCGCGCCGTCGCTCTCACCGGCCTCCTCCGCGCTCCACTCATGCGCACATTCAGGACACACCAGCAGCGCGCCGTCTTCATAGGTGTAGACAGATGAACAGTTTGGACAGGCGGGTAAAGGCGCAGACGCCACTAGCTACCATGTCCTTCATGCCCGGTATGGCTTGCAGCAACGGGATGACGAACCGGCTTCGGCGCTTTTTCGACCACCACCTCCACCTCAACCTCGCCTGCGCGTTCAAAGACAAGCGTGATCGGGAACCGGCGTCCTTCGCTCAGCGCTTCGCTGAGCCCGGTCAACATCACATAATACCCTTCGGCCATGGGCGCACCCGCTGGCACATCCAGACCGTTTGCCAGATAGCTGATTTGCACTTTGCCGCCCGCGCGATTGATGCTGCGCAACATGCTGGCCTTGGCGATCTTGGTATCGACCGTCACCTCAAGCAGGCGATCACTCTCAGCCCCTTTATTTTCCAGCGTAAAATAAACCAGCCCCGGCACCTCCGCAGACGCATTTGGCTTGGCCCATGGGTGGTCAATATTGATCGCTTTGGCAGAAAACTCATGCGCGCCCGCAAAAGGCAGAACCAACAGCATCAGTGCAGCAATCAGAATATGTTTCATTTTCCAGGCCTTAAAGTTATGCGATCTACGCGGTCATATACAGATTTCCCCGTACAAAGCCAGCCGATAGATCACCCAGTCAACCAAGTGTGACCCACCCCGCCAACTCCCGCCGCGCGACAGCTTCCAGCACATCGATGCAGCCGTCGCTATCGTTCAGGCAGTCCAGCGTCGCAAATCTCTTGCCCCCTGCCGCCAGAAATGTCTCGCGCGCTTCAATGTCCATCTCTTCCAGCGTCTCCACGCAATCAGAAATAAAGGCTGGCGCAGCAACAGCAACATTCTCCACCCCTTGCGCGCCCAGCTCTTCAAGCGTTTTGTCGGTATAGGGCGTTAGCCATTCAGTTGGCCCAAAC
>CAZXXY010000413.1:0-1218 GCA_964644755.1 uncultured Hyphomonas sp.
GTCGCAGGTGTGATTGTAAACCCTGATACAGTTATTGGGTGCGGCACGATACTCAATACAGCGTGTACCATTGATCATGACTGTGTGATTGGGGATTTCGTACATGTTTCACCTGGAGCAAATATCGCCGGCGGCTGTCGTATTGGTGATCGCTCGTGGATTGGTATTGGCGCCTCCATCAAACAAGGTGTAACAATTGGTTGTGATGTTACGGTTGGTGCTGGGGCGACTGTTGTTAATGATATACCTAATGGTTTGACCGTCACCGGTACGCCTGCCAAACCTTTGAAGGAATAATAACAGATGCTCCACGGACCCTTCCCGCCCTGGCCGAACTTCACACAAGAAGAAGCAGATGCCGTGCAGCGTGTATTGCTTTCTAACAAGGTGAATTACTGGACAGGCGATGAGTGCAAGCAATTCGAAAAAGAATTTGCAAAATTTGCAGGTAGCGAACAGGCAATTGCAGTTTCTAATGGAACAGTTGCACTTGATCTAGCGCTGGTTGGGCTTGGAATAGGCTTGCATAATGGTGGATCAGCTTCTGATGAGGTTATCGTAACCCCACGCAGCTTTCTAGCTTCAGTATCATGCGTTGTAAACGCAGGTGCCATTCCCGTATTTGCAGATGTAGATTTGGAAACTCAGCTCATAACAGCAGAAACAGTCGCGCCTCATATCTCAGTAAATACAAAAGCCATCTTGTGCGTACACCTATTTGGCTGGCCGTGTGACATGGACGCCCTTCACGATCTTGTTGCAGGTCGTGGGATCAAGTTAATTGAAGATTGCGCACAGGCCCATGGTGCTAAATACAAAGGTAAACCAGTTGGCAGCTTGGGAGATGTGGCCGCATGGTCATTTTGCCAAGATAAAATCATGACCACTGGCGGCGAAGGCGGCATGGTCACTTGCAATGATTTAGACCTTTGGAAAAAAATGTGGGCCCATAAAGATCATGGCAAGAGTTACGATGCCGTCTTTAACCGTGATCATCCACCTGGGTTTCGCTGGCTGCATGAAAGCTTTGGAACAAATTGGCGAATGACTGAAATTCAAGGCGCGATAGGTCGAATACAGTTGAAACGTCTGCCAGAATGGACACTCCAACGCACGGAAAATGCAAATGCTTTGAAGAAAATACTCGCGCCATTTTGCGGGCCAGATAAATGGCTTCGCGTTCCAGATTTGCAATGTATGGCATGCGAAAAACCATGC
>CAZXXY010000414.1:0-1213 GCA_964644755.1 uncultured Hyphomonas sp.
TGTAGTAGCCACTACTTGATCTGACAGGCACATCCTAAATCAGGCGTCGACCTGTACGAGTTGGTCAAGCATTTTTTGCTTGGCCAGCTGCTTTGAATCGTTGAAGGTCTGCATTGGTGTTTTGCCGTAACAGTAACGACCGCTGTGCGGTCGTTCTTCGTTGTAGTACTTCATCCATTGATCAAGATCGGCTTGCAGTTCTTCGATGCTTTTGTAAATTTTCTTTCGAAAAGCAACTTGATAGAACTCTTGCAGAATCGTTTTGTGAAAGCGTTCGCAGATTCCATTGGTTTGAGGCCTTCTCGCTCTCGTTTTCGTATGGTCGATGTTCTCGACAGCTAGGTACAACTGGTATTCATGATGCTCTCGATTTCCGCAGTACTCGGTTCCTCGATCGGTCAGAATTCTCAAGAGAGAAATTTCTTGTTCTTCAAAGAACGGGATGACGCGGTCGTTTAACATGTCGGCCGCGACGATCGCTTGCTTTCGATCGTACAGCTTTGCATCAGCAACCCTGGAGTAGGTATCGATGAAAGTCTGTTGGTAAATTCTTCCAACGCCTTTGATCGTTCCAACGTAAAAAGTGTCTTGCGAGCCGAGATAACCGGGATGTTCGGTCTCAATTTCGCCGTGTGCTTCCTTCTCAAGCTTGGCTTTTTCGAGCGCCACGACTTGAGCTTCGGTTAGCACAAAGCCGTCCTGAGCGCTCTTTGCCTCAAGTGCTTTGAGTCGCTTCTTCATGACTTCCAGATCGTGCCTGATCCAGACGCTGCGGACTCCACCGGGTGAGATCAGAATGCCTTTCTTCTTCAGTTCGTTGCTAACACGAACTTGCCCAAAGGCCGGTTGATCGATTGCGATGGCAACGACCGCCTTTTCAACCTCGGGATCAACCCGGTTCTTGATGACCGGCTTCTTTCGCGAAATCTCTTTGAGCGCCGCCTCGCCACCATTCTCGTAAAGTTCCTTGAACCGGTAGAAGCTGTCTCTTGAGTAGCCGAAGAGCTTGCAGGCCTCGGACACATTGCCGAGCTTCTCAGCCAGCTTGAGCATCCCCAGTTTGTTCTTGATAATCTTTTGATCCGTCGTCATCTTAACACTCCTTTGAAGTTCGAAAGATTTTGGGGCGAATGAAAGAATTCGCTGGCGCGATTTCTTTCATTCGCCCCAAAATCAATTATAAAGAATGTCAGATTAAGTCGCGACTACTTCA
>CAZXXY010000415.1:0-1203 GCA_964644755.1 uncultured Hyphomonas sp.
CTGCTAAATCCTGCCCTCATGGGACATATACGCCTCTTTCGAATTAGCTGCCCGGTCGCGCACTGACAGTTTGTGCTGCGTTGGCCGGGACTTCCTATATTCGCCTTGATAGACTGCAATCACCTGATTCGAAGACGTAAATATGACCGACACACAAGACAATAAGCGCGACTACAACGAGACCGTTTTCGTTGCTACCGAGCGCACTGAGTTCCCCCAACGCGGCGGCTTGCCCAAAGCAGAGCCGAAATGGATCGCCCGCTGGGACGAGATGGGGCTTTATAAAAAGCTCCGCGCCGACGCCAAAGCCCGCGGCGCCAAGCCGTGGCTGCTGCATGATGGCCCGCCTTATGCCAATGGGCATATCCATCTCGGCACGGCGATGAACAAGATTGTCAAAGACATTATCGTTCGTTCGCACCAGATGGCAGGCTTTGATGCCTCCTATGTTCCCGGTTGGGATTGTCACGGCCTGCCGATTGAATGGAAAGTCGAAGAAGAGTTTCGCCAGAAAGGCCGGAGCAAAGACGATGTAACCCCCGGTGAGTTCCGCGCCCGTTGCCGCGAATATGCCAAGGGCTGGGTTGATGTGCAGGCCGCAGAGTTTCGCTCGCTTGGCGTCGAAGGGGAGTGGGACAATCCGTACCTGACCATGCGCCCCGAATCGGAAGCGAAGATCGTGTCCGAATTTCTCGACATCGCAATGGGCGGGCGTCTCGTGCGCGGCGCGAAGCCTGTCATGTGGAGCCCCGTCGAGAAGACAGCATTGGCCGAAGCGGAAGTCGAATATCACGACCGCAAGGTTCCGGTGATCTGGGTGAAGTTTCCCATCTCTGGCGGCAAGCTGGAGGGGGCATCCGTGGTCATCTGGACAACAACGCCTTGGACCATCCCCGCCAACCAAGCCATCGCTTATAGCCCGAACATCGACTATGCGCTGTATGAAGTCACCGAGGTGATGACCGAAGAAGAACTGGGCTTTCCGCCTTATGCCAAAGCGGGTGAAAAGCTCATTCTCGCCGAAACACTTGCCCAAGCCGTCATGGACGGGGCGAAAGTCAAAGGCTTCAGCAAGCTTGCCCCTGTTACCGCTGAAACACTGGCGACACTGGAACCGGCACACCCCCTCCACGCAGATGAATTCTGGGCCACCCCGCGCCCGATGCTCGCAGGCGATCACGTCACTGCTGATGCCGGCACAGG
>CAZXXY010000416.1:0-1202 GCA_964644755.1 uncultured Hyphomonas sp.
CGCTTGCCGAACTGATGAACGCTTTTAGAAACCGTGCCTTGAAGGGCTAAGAAAAGCCTAAAAATGCCGCCAAAATTTGCGTTTTGCTTTCAGGCTGTGTTTTCAATACTTTGATATGGATAGACCTCACGAGGGACTCCAATGGCCACAACCAATAAAAACGCTGCAAAACCAGCAAATACAGACACTGTGAAATGGGTTGTCGGTGCGATTGCTGCATTCGGTTTATTGCCGGGCGTTGGGATTTTTGTTGCGATCTTCTGCCTACACAAAGCCTTTAAGGCCCACGCTAAGGCGTCCAAAGCAAACCCGACTGGCCAGGCGCCAACATTGGAAACCGTCCCGGCATCAGTTCGAACCGCCGCAAATGAAACGGCAGAGACGATGCAGGACGCGGCCGACGCCTATCAACACAGTAAGCCCCGGCAAGGCGCGCGCCGCGCGCAGACAACCAAACGCCGCAAAGCCACACCGCTGGTACAAGAAGGCTTCCATATATTCGGGCGGCGGCCAAAGCTCTAGAATTATCTAATTTCCAGAAAATCATCTGTGTAACAATTCGCCTGACATCTTGCCCTGACATGGCCAACTCGGTTAGACGACGCCATGGAACAGACAACACACGAACGCGCCCTTATCATAGACTTTGGCTCGCAGGTGACACAGCTCATCGCGCGGCGCCTACGCGAAAGCGGCGTTTATTGCGAAATTCACCCCTTCAACAAGGTCGATGAAGCCTCCCTCAAAGCCTATAATCCGCAAGCGATAATCCTCTCCGGCGGCCCGGCCAGCGTCACCGCCGAGGATAGCCCACGCGCCGACAATGCCGTGTTCGATCTTGGCGTTCCCGTCTTGGGCATCTGCTATGGCCAGCAAACCATGATGGCGCAATTGGGCGGACGTGTAGAAAGCGGCACCAGCCGTGAGTTTGGCCGCGCGCATATCGAACGGACCGGCAGTTCAAAACTCTTCGACGGCCTGTTTGAGAACGACACCGAAGAGGTCTGGATGAGCCATGGCGACCACGTCGCACAAATGGCCGAAGGCTTCGAAATCATCGCCCGCTCCGACGGCGCGCCCTATGCCGTCATCGCTGACGAAGCGCGCGGGTTTTATGGCACCCAGTTCCACCCCGAAGTCGTCCACACGGTCAATGGGCGCGAGATGCTGAAAAACTTCACGCATAAAATCGCTGGCCTCAA
>CAZXXY010000417.1:0-1200 GCA_964644755.1 uncultured Hyphomonas sp.
ATGTTAGCGGTAAACAAATGGAAACGCATCAGAGGGTTCTACCGCGACTTGGAATGTGAACACCATAGCACGTATACGACTGACGGGAACATGTTGCTCAATGGAGATCAATTACAATGAGACACCAAGCGCTCGAGCATCGTTTTATCAAACATATACCTGACATCCTTGAAGCCGGCATCCTTTACGTGTCATTGGAGTATGGCACCGTGGCTCACTCTTGCTGCTGCGGCTGCGGCGAGGAAGTCATTACACCATTAACGCCAACAGACTGGAAGCTGATCTTCGATGGCGAAACAATTTCGCTCCATCCGTCAGTCGGGAATTGGTCGCTACCTTGCCGTTCGCACTACGTAATCAAGCGAGGACAGATCTGTGTTGCCGCGCCGTGGAGTGAAAGACAAATTGAAGCCGAGCGGCAACGGGACCATTTAGCGAAAGCAAAGCATTTCAATCAGGCTCACACTCCTGACGAAGTTAAGACTCGCGACGTCCCTGAACCTGCTACTGAAAACCTTGGGTGGTTTCGAAACATCTGGTTCAAAATATTTAACGGGTGATCTGTTCGCAGAGTTGAAGAAGGACAATAGCGAAAAGTGAGACTTGTTCTTAAGCGAAAGATGTTGATCATTCAGCCGCCTGCGATGCAGTTGTAATTATGATACTACCAGTGAAGAAACCGCTTACGAACTATAGATGGACGAACTTGGCATTCGCAACTCACAGCGATTAATGAGTTTACGACTTTTTAACTTACGAGATTAAAGATGCTAATTGGATGGTTGAAAGAAGCCGAGTCTCTTGAGCTAAGTGAGCAACTAGTCTCATTGACTTTGACTGGTAATTTCGGAAAGAAACTTAAAGGCAAGGGTACAATCAGTTGGGTCGAGGGTGAGGTGTCACTTAAGGCATGGACCGATGGCGCGGAGGAGATTCGGCTTTCGATGGCTTCAAAATCACAAGTCGAGGTCGGGAAGCTACTACCCGACGAATTTTTCTATAGGTTAGAGGCTGTAACCCAAACTGGGCAGAATCTTATAATCGAACGAGTCATGCCGGATCGCTTCTCAATTCATTCGAATTCTGAGGATACATCTTGGGATTTCCGCTCCCAAGATCTTGAGCGTCCCATCAGAATGACTGACTCGATTGAACACAAAAAGCTTGCAGGCAAAATCGAATTCTTCCTATTTCCTGATC
>CAZXXY010000418.1:0-1198 GCA_964644755.1 uncultured Hyphomonas sp.
AAGATGTACAACTGAGCTTCACGTAAAGCATCCAATCGACTCATTTCTTTTTCCCACAAATTCCGATAGAAGCGCTCCATGAACCGGCGCGTAACCAGATCGTCCACCTTCCATAAACTCGCTATCGTTGATCGTGCTCCTGAAATCTGAAACGCGCGTTGAAGGCCAATCAGTCCTTCCCCACCAGCCACCTTTCCCAATCCAGTTTCGCACGCTGACAAAACAACCATGTCAACACCATTAAGAGGTAGAAATGCAATTTCCTGTGATGTCAAAATCCCATCGTCGTTGCCCGGTTCGGGGGCACGATTGGCACCCGAGAATGCAAGTCCCGACAACAACCCTGGGTTGACCCCAGTAACTTCTCTATCCTCACTGACCAGCCTTGACCGATCTCCCGCACTGCGAACAGCTTTACTGGAAAGTGCCGATTCGTGCTTGCTTCCCGCAAAGAACCCGTGCGTTGCTAAATGTAAATTTGAGAACTGAGGAGCGAGCTCACGGAACCTCTTCTCAGTTGCTAACTTGCCCGTCAACTTCTGGGTCAAATGATTGAGTTGGATCATTTCATAATCAGAAACCTCATCGCCAAAGGCTACTTTTTCAAAGACTCTGTGGATCTCTGATATTTCGCCGCCGGTATTTTCCAATACATCGAATTTACCACTCGCGTTTGTTGTCCGCCTTTTTTTCCAGAACGGCTTCTTCTCCAATTGTTCGCCTTCAGCTTCACGCCTTTCCGATTCCTGAGAGTCGTAATTGACATCGCCCATCAACAATAAAGCCCGGTCAAGATCCTTGACTCCGGTATCGTTCGCCAAAGCGGGAAGCAATTGCGGAACTGGTATCATCACCAGTCGGTGATCTTCAATAAGGTAGGTCCCTTTTTCTTTCCCGGGCAAAGCGGCTAACGGAAAGCGTCCCAACACTCCATCTGTTGAAACAAGAACCATTTTGGCATCCGCGATATGCTTCGAAAGTGGATCCCAAATCTGTTTGCGAATAGCTTTACCGGCAACCTCTCCTTTCTTGAAACCGATCTCGCCGCTCCCCGGCGCAGCTCGAAAGCTCCTTCTCCACGTGTCAATTGCGCCATTCAGAGCAGCCACTTCTCCCAGTTCAATAAACTCAGGTTCCCCACTTCGTTTTAGAACAATCGCCAACATTGAGCTGGAGGTTTCACGCTTCTGCCTTTTAT
>CAZXXY010000419.1:0-1198 GCA_964644755.1 uncultured Hyphomonas sp.
AAACGATCACGATTCGAATTGCTGAAGATTCGACCGTCGAGCCTGATGAGAACTTCACGTTAACTCTGACCGATGGATCTCAGGCCCACACGCCGGATTCTGGAGCCGTCGTGGCAGACGCGATCAACTTGGTTGATGGCGTCCAGTCTGCAACGATCGTTGATGATGACATGGCAATAGTCAGCATCGGAACCGCTTCTGTTTTTGAAACGTCTGGAAACTTTATAATTTCTGTTCCAGTTACCGTTGATGTTGGCGTTCAGGGTGGATTCGATGTTGAATTCGATATTGACGATATCACTGCAACTCTTGGCGATGACTATCAAGTCTTGACCACAAGCCCGCTGTCGTTTGACGGCACTCCTGGACAGACTGTCAATATCGAGATTGAGATTCTCGGCGATTCGAATGTCGAAGGTGACGAACAATTCCGGATTGTCTTGACAGAAGCCACTCCGAATGATGCCAACATTGATCCAGCGAACATCTTGCTCGACGGGGCGGCGGAATCAAGTGCCACACTGGTAATTGACGGCAGCACCTTCGATGAGACGCCACCGTCTGATGGCCCATTGCTCATCACCTCCACTACCAACGATGCTGATCTATTGGTCCAAAATCTCGTTGGCCTCGGCATTGATATCGTTGGCACACCAGAATTTACAGGCACCGAAAACTCCGCTGGTTTCTTTGTCAACGGCAGTAGTTCGATCGGCATTGAATCCGGGATTCTGTTGACCACTGGAGATGCAAATTTGGCCAACGGCCCAAATGCTTCCGGTACTGCGGGTTCGATTAATGGACTTCCAGGAGATCCAGACCTGACCGCGATTGCTGGTTTGGCCACGAACGATGCAACTGCCTTGGAATTCCAGTTTGAAACCGACGGCGGAGATTTGTTTTTCGATTTTGTCTTTGCATCCGAAGAGTACAACGAATTTGTCGAATCTGGCTTTACTGACGCCTTTGGATTTTTCTTGGACGGTGTAAACATTGGGCTGATCCCAGGCACAAGTACGCCTATCACTATTGATACGGTTAACCTCGACAGCAATTCTGAGTTTTTCAACGACAACTCTGACTTGGCTTTGCCTGCGTTTGACCTAGTCGAATACGATGGTTTTACTGACGTGTTTACAGCCCAAGCTCTGAACCTGTCTCCGGGAGTACACACCATTCGATTGGTGATTGCTGACGG
>CAZXXY010000420.1:0-1196 GCA_964644755.1 uncultured Hyphomonas sp.
GCGCCGAGGCAGACGACCATGGCGCCGGGTTTGGCTATGGCTTTGATGGCTTCGGGCAAATCGTCGAGCGATGACAGGACGGCAGCGCCTTTGTGGCCGTGACTGCGGATGGATTTGACAAGCGCCTCGTGATTGATGCCCTCTATAGGCTCCTCGCCCGCCTCATAGACAGGTGAGATCAGCACATGGTCGGCCTTGTCGAAACAGGTGGAAAATTCCTCAAACAGGTCTTCAAGGCGAGTATAGCGATGGGGTTGGGCAACGGCGATAAGCTGGCCATCGCCAAGCATATCACGGGCAGCGCCAAGCACGGCTTCGATCTCGACGGGGTGGTGACCATAATCGTCGATGATTTTTACCGGCGGCTCTCCGGCAATCGGGGTCCACTCCCCTGCATGGGTAAAGCGGCGTTTGACCCCGCCAAATCCGGCAAGGCTCGCACGGAGCTGGTCATCGCTGGCACCAAGCTCGAGCGCAACCGTAATGGCAGCGAGGGCATTCTGGACATTGTGTTCGCCCGCCATTGGCAGAACGAGGTTCTCGATGATGCGGTCCTCGCGGCCCTTGCCAGAGAGCGCCACATCGAAATGGGCACCTTGAAGATCGGTGGTCATGTTTATGGCGCGGACATCGGCCTGCAGATTGAAACCATAGGTAATTCGTCTGCGGTCAATGATGCGGGCAGCGAGGGCCTGGACTTCGGGGTGGTCGGTACACAGAACGGCAAATCCGTAAAACGGCAAATTCTCGACAAAGGTGTCAAACGCCTCGCGCAAGTTTTCCATCGTGCCGTAATGGTCCATGTGTTCGGCGTCGATATTGGTGACGATGGCCGCGGTGGGCGAAAGCTTGGCGAAGGTGCCGTCGCTCTCGTCACTCTCGACCACCATCCAGTCGCTTGCGCCTGCTTTATAATTTGAGCCATAGGCCTGAATGATGCCGCCATTGATGACGGTCGGATCGACGCCCGCCCCGTCAAGCAGCGCGGCGACCATGCTGGTGGTTGTGGTCTTGCCGTGGGTGCCAGCGACGCAGACCGTGTATTTCAGGCGGGTGATCTCGGCCAGCATATTGGCGCGGCGGACCACCGGAATATCAGCGGCGCGGGCGGCGTCGACTTCGGGGTTTCCGGCTTTGATTGCGGTCGAGATGATGACGGTGCCCGCCCCTTCGACATTTGCGCCATCATGGCCGAT
>CAZXXY010000421.1:0-1196 GCA_964644755.1 uncultured Hyphomonas sp.
CCGGCAATGATGGTGAGAAATGGCATTATCGATGGCTTCTTGCGAGACGACTTTGAAACAGCAATCGACATGTTGGATCAGATCGAAAACCCAATGTTCAAGACGTTCAAACTCGTAAGTCTTTTGAGCGAACTTCCTGCACAACATTCTGCTGCACCGATCATTGAGAAACAGGCCGTGGCTGCAGTCCGCAATGTCAAGCAAGCCGCCTATCGAATTGCTATGTGGAGCGCGTTGGCCGAACATTATCAGATTTCTGGGCAGGATGCCTCCGTGCGAAAAATTGTCGATCAGCATTTAGAAGATGTGCAAAAGTTGCCTTCTGATGGTTGGTCCTCTTTGCCACGAAGTGTGTTTGCCGCGGTGATCATTGAGGAAAAACCGGACGTGGCGCTGAAGATGATAGAGGGCGTCAAGAATCCGAACGAAAATTGGAGAGCCGAAGCGCGGCTGGCATTTCATTGTTGTCGGACCAACCCCGAGTTGGCCGTTGAATTACTAAGCCGATACGAAGCGCCTGAAGGCCATGGGCCCAACACCAGCGCTGTCATCAAAATCCTTGAGCGAATGGCGGTTGAACAAACTGCGGCAGCTGAAACATTGGCTGATTCGATTGAGACGCCAAACGATCGTGCTTGGGCACTCGGTTTAATGGCATTGCGAGTGAACGAAAAGAATCCCACCAAAGCAAAATTGCTTTTAGAGAAAGCGATCAAAACGCTTGCCGATCCAAACGCAAACCAAAATCACTTGCACACATCCGGTTCAACAATGGCTGGCCTACTGCACATCGCACAACAAGTGGCTCCTGAGAAAGTCAAGTCCATGATTTGGGAGGCTGCCTTTCGCGCCATTCCGCAGGATCATAACGCAACGGCCAATCAGAAATTGCAACATGCTGCCGGAGCCATCGCGCGCTTCGACCGGGATTTGGCGTTGGCGCTGTTCGATGTTGAGAAACTGGAACTTGGAGACTCGTCAGAGAACACCGCGTTTCATCAAGCCGTTCTAAAAGTTGAAGATCTTCCGGCTTATGCCGCCCGAGTTACAGCTGCAAAAACAAGCATTTTTCACCATCAGCAAAAACTGGTTGATGTCTTGTTGGCAGATGAGGAAACTTTTTGGCAAAGCGTTTCCAAACCGATCCAAATGGACTGGCCAACGCTCAGGTTCGAAGAACAACCGTAGACTAAGGG
>CAZXXY010000422.1:0-1196 GCA_964644755.1 uncultured Hyphomonas sp.
CTAAACGCCAACACCGCCGAATCAAAATAGTAGTGTGCCTAAATCGATGCAAACAATTCCCGAAACCGATCGCAGTTGGCCAGTGCCATCATCGCCGTGGGTAATGAAAATGCACTGGCACGATCTTTTGTTCATGCACTACCGAGTCCCGGTTGAACAACTGCGGCGCTTGATTCCTCAACCGCTCGAGATTGATACCTTCGACGGATCGGCGTGGATCGGCATCGTACCATTTCGGATGACAGGCGTTTCTCCGCGTTTCGTTCCGGCGGTGCCTTGGTGGTCAAACTTTCCAGAGCTAAACGTGAGGACCTATGTCCAAATCGATGGCAAACCGGGCGTTTGGTTCTTTAGTTTGGACGCCACCAACCCGTTGGCCGTTCGTTTTGCCAGACGCACGTTCCACTTGAACTACGTGGACGCGAATATTTCTTTCGATCACAAAGACATGTCCTGCGATGGGACTTGGATCACCTACAAGTCCACGCGAACTCACAAAGGCGAACCACCAGCGAAACTCAACTGCGAGTACCGCCCGATCGGCACACCCTATCGAGCCGAACCGGATTCGCTGGAGTATTTTTTGACGGCACGGTATTGTCTGTATTGTGGCAATTCAGCTGGAAAAGTTTTTCGTGGCGAAATTGACCACGACCCTTGGGACCTTCAGCAAGCTCAGGCGATCGTCCAAGAGAACACGATGTTCAACGGCCTGGATATCGAACCAGTGGACGACAAACCGATCCTGCATTACGCTCAACACGTCGCCGCAAAGGCTTGGGCGATTCGAGCAGTCAGCTAGTTCGTGATAACGCATGCTTGGTGGATTGCTGGCGTCGTCAGACTTCAGGCAACCAATGGCGATTCTTTATCGAAAGAGGCTTGAACTGTGGCTAGTCCAATCATAAAAATCACAGCCTCACTGGCCAAACTCCAAACAACGGTCACAATCTAAGCATCTGGCCACACCGCAATCTTCAACGAAAGCTCTCCTCCGGCATGGAAGATTCGAAACTGAAACAAATAATGAATCTTCATCAGGACCGAAACCGTCAATCGGCGGAGTTGTTCGATGAATTTTCACTGCATCGCCAAATGATTTCTGCAGTCATTAAGCAATGCTTGTCTACCTTGCCAAAGGCCGATTCGGAACAATTACCAACACTGACCGTTTGGGGAGCCGGTAACACAAACGA
>CAZXXY010000423.1:0-1190 GCA_964644755.1 uncultured Hyphomonas sp.
GAGCAGCTTCAGCAGTTTATGGACATACCATCGCTTGAGTTAGCCAGAATCTTTGGTTTGTCAACCGAAGGGGCAGAGTTCATTCTTGAATCCAAGACGCGATGGCCACGCGAGATTATTTTCGAGTTTCAGGATGACGTACCAGAGGAACTGCGGCAGGAACTGAAATCAAACCGCGCATCTTGATCCCAGCCAAAACGGCTGGTTAAATCGACAACTCCTTAAGCAGTCTGCTTCTGCAAGCGGATCGCTGCTCGTTGCCACATCAAGCCAATCGCCAGCAATGCCAGACCGTTGCCCCAGATGTAGGGTTGGACCCAGAACGCCAAAAACAAACAAGACGCCAAGCCGATCCACGCGGGCCAGACGGGAAAAATTCGTTCGGATGGATCCATCCGCAGCACGCACAAGTTCGTAATCGAATAGTAAATCAGCACCGCAAACGCACTAAACGACCAAGCGATTTTGATGTCGCCAACCAGCACAATCCCACTGATGATGGCGGCCACGATCAAAGTCGCCACCCATGGAACACCAGCCTTTTCGTTGATCAAAGCCGTCCACGTCGGCATCTCAGATCGCCGCCCCATCGCCAATAGCACTCGCGACAATCCCAAAATCAGATTCAACAAAACGCCCAGCATCGCCGTGGTTGCTCCGATCGCCAACACGGTCCCCGCACCGGGGAAGCTAAACCCGTTGGCGATCGCCTGCAATGGGGCCGTGGCTGTCGATCCCGTCACGGCATGCCGGCCAGCAAAGACCACCACAAATCCAACCGAAACGTACAGCAACATTGAAACCAACAGCGTCACAATGATCGCTCGCGGAATGTTACGACGCGGACTTTCGATCTCTTCGCCCAGCGTCGCGATTCGCCCGTAACCCGTGTAGGCCACAAACATCAATGCGGTCACATGCAATAAATCTTTCATCGAAAAATCGCTCAACCACCCGGAAGTTTCGATGGAATTCGTTGCTTCACTTTGCCATACGCCCGCCCAAGCATTCGGCATACCAGCGACGACAAAAAACGCCAACGCAATCAACGTGACCGACACGATCAAGGTATTGGCGAGGCTCGACCGGCGAATACCGACCAGAGTTACCGCGGTTACGAAACCGACGACCGACAAAGCCGCTCGCGCCAACCAAAGGCGATCGCTGACTCCCAACAAATGCAGCAAGTA
>CAZXXY010000424.1:0-1189 GCA_964644755.1 uncultured Hyphomonas sp.
GCCAATTTAAGCCAAAGGGAATGCCTATGCGACGAAGAGAGATTTTGACAGGATTGGCAGGCTCGCTCCTAACCGCCTGTGCAAGTGACCCTTATACCCGTTCAAGTTCGCCCGAACCTGCGCGGATTCTAACGCCGGTGCCGCCAGTGCTTGTCCGGCGCGAACGTATTTTGAAGACCGTCGTCGGCTTGCGGCCCTATCGCGCGGGCGGGTTTCGGCTCACGGAAGAGGCAGCAATTGGCAAGCGCATCATCCACAATTACGGCCATGCCGGAGACGGCGTATCCTTATCGTGGGGCTGCGCGGAAGTGGCCGCGGAGATGGCGGCGCAAGGCTCAAACGGGGATATTGCCGTTTTGGGATCAGGCGTCATGGGGCTCACCACGGCATTTATCCTCGCGCGAGAAGGGCGAGCCGTTACAATTTACGCAGAAGACTTCCCGCCCAATACGACCTCCAACATAGCCGGTGCATTGATCATTGTACCCGAAAACACAGACGCCAGAATCGCCAGACTTGCGCATGAGGGTTGGGATAGACTGGTTGACCGACAAGGCTATGGCGTCAAACGCGTACGGCATCACTTCCTTGGTCATAAGGGCAGTGACCCCAGCGCAGAAGGATTCCTCGGCCGATATGTTCGGGAACAGAATTCCTCGGTCATGGTCGATCCGGGAATCTATCTCAACCGTCTCGTGCAGGATGCCCGTGCGCTGGGTGTGAAAATGTACACCAATCGGTTCGAGACCCTCGCCGATGTGGCTGCCCTGCCGGAGCCTGTTGTCGTCAATTGTACGGGGCTTGGCTCGGGAGCTTTGTTTTCCGATGACGCGGTCACACCGGTCCGCGGCCAGTTGACCCTGCTGATGCCGCAACCGGAAATCGACTATACTTATATCGCACGCGAGCCGGGCCTGACATCGCTTTACATGTTTCCCCGCGAGACCAGTATTGTGCTCGGCGGGACACGTGATCGCGGGAACTGGTCGCTCGATGTAGACCCTGAAACAATAGAGACATTCTTGAGCGGGCATGGTGAAATGGCAAGTTGGGCGGGCGGCGTGAGCGCTGTTGCCTAGCTGAGTTCCAGCGTGTCGCCAATCGCCACGTCGCCGGAGGTCTGAACCTCGGCATAGATGCCCATATCGAAATGACCGAAATGTTTGCGGATTTCAGCCGGAAGGTTGAT
>CAZXXY010000425.1:0-1184 GCA_964644755.1 uncultured Hyphomonas sp.
TATAAGCGCGCGATTGAGCGAGACCCCGACATGTCGCGCTGGTCCGTGATGGGGCTGCGCGCGGCTGGCACGATTGGCGATCTTGTCTTCTTTGCTGGCCATCATACTCATGCGGGCGCGGCGGGCTGGCTTCGTATTTACGCCTTCAATGCGCGAACACGGTCCTTCCTTGGCTATCGGGAATTGCGCGGGGATACGACCCGGCACTTCAAGATCATTACAGATGAGAATGGCGCGCCCGGATTTTACACCATAATCGGCGCTGAAACCGGAATGCTGCAAAATGGTGAAGGCCCAACCGTCATGCTGCGCTGGGTCGGCACCGAAGAGGCGCCTTTTGAAGGCGGAAACTATCTTCAGACAGATGATGGAACAGGCGCCGGGTGGGATATTGTCTCGACCGAAGCGTTGGATAATCACTATGGCATGATCGGCGATTTTGAACAGTTCACACACCATGATGGTTCAGAGCGCTTGATTATGTCCTCGGCGGCGCACCCGCTTTTATACGATCCGGAGACAGGCAAGCGGGACCCTTCACGAAACGAGTCCATCATGCTGCTGACAGAGCCCGTTCCTGCGGGTGGATGGACGCGTGACACGCCTATGACGTTTGCGCCTGTGTTCGGAATGGATCGCTATGACCCGGATGTGAGAGGTCGATGGGGTGCAAAATGGGGAACGACCAATATTCATGAGGGATACATTTATTTTGGAACCTATCATCAGGGCACGGAGGCTGGGTATTCGCATTTCCGGAAAGCCGATCGCAGGCTTTATGACACGCTGACCGCGACACGAGAAAGCCATCTTGCGTTCCTTACCAATCAATGGCGTGCCACCTCCATTTTCAGAATGAGGCTTGAAGACATTGATGCGATCGCCAGGGGAGAAAAAGACCCTGAGCTCCTTTACGGCTATGAGCGCTTCCAGATTGTTGATGAGGCAGGAAACTGGACCGCAGCGCCAAACGGGCTGGGCCAGACACCGGCCTTCGGCCCGGCCGGCATGGGCAACCCTGGCAATATCTATTCATGGGCCTCGCTCAGCCATGATGGACAGCTCTTCTGGGGCTTTTTTGATGCATTCACCGGCACGCATGATCTCTTGTCTGAGGCAGATGCGGGGCGGCTACTGATAACGCCTGGAATCTCGCTGCCAATGCCCGGTTGGAGAGCCAGACG
>CAZXXY010000426.1:0-1182 GCA_964644755.1 uncultured Hyphomonas sp.
CAGTGAACGCACCACTCCGATGACCTATTTGAGTACTGAGCGGCAGCCCGATGGGGCTGTGAATTTTTGAAAGAGTGATTGTTTGAATTGTTGAAAAGCGCTAAATTTCTTGCATGAATACCAAAAGCATGCGAGAGCAACGTGGCAACGCCCGAGTCCAACTTCCCCAACGTCATCAAGCCGAGATATTTGGCCGGTCACTTGATCAGTTGATCCGGGATGACCATCTGGTACGAACGGTGGTTGCTTATTGCGAATCCCTCGATTTATCAGAGCTTACGCTCCCATCAAAGCGACTCATGAGAGCTTGGGGCGGACCCCGATCGATCCGCGAATTCTTTTTGAACTGTGGCTTTTCGCAACGCTGGAAGGTGAAAACAGCGGTCGCAGGATTAACGAGCTTTGCAAACGAGACCTTGCCTACATGTGGATCTGCGGGGAAGTCTCGGTCAATTATCACACCATTTGCGATTTTCGTACGCAACACAGCGAGCTGTTACAGCGGATTCTTACGGATTCGATTGCGTTGCTTCATCTCAACGGCTTGATCAAGCTGGAAACGATCGCTCAAGACGGCATGCGCGTCCGGGCCCATGCGGGTAGCGGATCCTTTCGTCGCCAAGGTTCTTTAGAGGAATCGCGTACATCCGCGGAAGCCTTTTTGAAACAGCTCGATGACGATGACGATGACGATCAGACGCGAGGCCAAAAATCTGCTCGCAAACGCGCCGCCCGCGAGCGATTAGAGCGTCTGGAAGAAGCCTGCCTTGAGATGGAAGAAATGCAGCAACGTTACTCCAAGCGAAACAAATCCAAAAGCGAAAAGCACAAACGCAGCGAACCTCGTGCTTCGACGACCGATCCCGAGGCTCGGCGAATGAAGATGGGCGACATGGGTTTTCGCCCAGCCATGAACGTACAGTTCGCCAACGACGCCGATGTATTGGTGATCATTGAAGTTGCCGTCAACAGTGAGGGCTCCGATGCGGCTTTATTGTCGCCAATGTACGACAAAGTTTGCGAGGATTATTGCCGTCCAGAAAAATATCTGGCAGACGGAGGCTTTAGTAAAAAAGACGGGGTGACGCACTTGGAAAGAGAGGGCACCAAGTTTTATGGGAAGCTTCACAATGAGGAGAAGTTACTCAAAGCTGGCAAAGATCCTTATGCCGCTAGGCCTAA
>CAZXXY010000427.1:0-1180 GCA_964644755.1 uncultured Hyphomonas sp.
AACAGATATTGGCTTGGTCGGAAGAAGATGGCGGTGTCGTCGAGCACGCGGCGAGCAGGGAAATGAGGATAGCGGGAAGAATAAGCTGGCATTTTAACATGGTCACAATATGCCACAATTTTCGACCAATCTGCAAAACCTATAGAATGACAAATGCTTTAGGGACGTCGTGGAAAGTGAACTGTCAGCATATCAATCCGGGGCGGCATATTGAACCGCAAGGGCAGGCCAACCATGCCTGTGCCTGTGGTTACATAGACCATGCGTTCGCCGTCCAGCGTTGCGATTTTATGCAAGCCTCTATCAAATGGATGCTCGGTTGGGATAACTTTCTCGACCATTCCCGGCAGGCGGACTTGCCCGCCATGTGTATGCCCGGCAAGCATGAGCGAGAAGGGGACATCTGCCGGAACGGTAAAGGCTGTATCTGGATTATGCGTTAGTAGAATGAGCGGTTTATCAGGAAGGCTGGCGGTGAAATCATAATTCTGCTGGCGCTGCCAAAGATCGGACACGCCGCCGATGAGCAATTCCTGACCGGCAATAGTCACCTCGTAAGCGCGGTTTTCGACCAGTGTGACATCAAGGCTCTGCAAGGCGCTGTATAACTCCGCGGTGTAAACTGGTCCTGGCTTGCCGACATCGTGATTGCCAAGCACAGCAAAAATCGGCGCGGTAATTTTAGCCAGCGATGCGAGCGCGGCGGGAATATCTTCTGGCTCTAGATGATAAAGGAAATCACCCGCGATGAAGACCGCATCCGGGTTTTCTGCTTCTACAGCCTCGACGATGCGGGACATTGGCATTGCATGTTTGAAGATGCCAAAATGGGTGTCCGAGAAAAGTGCCAGTCGAAGGCTTGGAGCCTGCTCATCGGCGCCATCGAGGAAGAGCGCCTCATGCTGGATGGTCAGCATTCGCGGCTCACCATAGCGCGCATAGCCGAACACGGATGCGAGTAACATCCCAATTAGCGCGAGAAGGCGGACAAGGCTTTTGCCACGCAGCACGCCCAAAAGGGCGAGGGCGATAAAAGGGAAAGTGAGATGGGATGCGTAAAACAGGAGTACTTTCACTTCGCCACCTCATCTGACATGGACGCCAGCTTATACCTTCCCTATGACCAAAAAAAGGCCGGAGCAAAAAAGCTCCGGCCAGTAACTAAGCTAGATTCCGGGAG
>CAZXXY010000428.1:0-1180 GCA_964644755.1 uncultured Hyphomonas sp.
TCTCATCCGCTACCTGAGAAACTTTAACGCTTATCGCGGTTGAAAAGGTCTTCATTGACATAACGTTGAAGCAATAGTGATCGTGTCGATAGATACCGGTGAGCTTTCACGAAAGTTCCAATTGCCTTGCCTGACGTTTTTATCCAGGTTTTCCCGTAAGTTGGTGACTGTGGCAGCAGGAGCGTTCGGGTGAGCTTTGACTTGAGCGGCAGCAGATAGATGGTCTTCAACGATGAGAAAAACCAAACTTGGCATGCGAAAATCTGGTAACGTGCTGGTGAAAGCACGTGATGCGGATGAACAGTGGGGAGATTCGTTTCTCGACTACTTGCGCAGTGAGTGTCAATTGTCGGCCAACACCGTAATGGCGTATGGGCGCGACATCAAACGGTTTTTCGGTTGGGTTGGAAAACGAGATGTACCATCGCTGACGGTTCAGGAACTGTCGGATTTTGTCGGCTTCCTTGGTGATTTGCAGCTCGCCCCCGCTTCGATCGCTCGCTCCATCGTGTCGGTCAAAATGTTCTTCCGCTATCTGCAGTTGGAAGGTGTCATCGTCGACAACAAGGTTGAACTGCTGGGCAGCCAAAAGCTTTGGGAACGCATTCCAGAAGTTCTTTCGCCGGCACAGATCGATCGGTTTTTAAGAGCCCCCAAGAAGATCGAGATCTACCATTGGCGAGATCGAGCGATATTGGAAATGCTTTACGCGACAGGTTGTCGAGCATCGGAGTTGTCAAATTTGAGGCTTAGAGATTTGCATTTGGAAGAGCGCTACTGCAAATGCCATGGAAAAGGCAACAAGCAGCGGATGGCTCCGATCGGCGACGAAGCGGTGGAGGCGGTGACGCTTTATCTTCAAAGGCAAAGGCCTCGATTGGCTGCCGTGAATCTGTCCCAGCCAGATTGGCTGTTTCTTTCACGCGGTGGTCGCCGAATGCGACGCGAGGCGATCTGGGCGTTAGTCAAAAAGTACGCACTGATCGCCGGTATTCCGGCTTCGATCAGCCCTCACACCATGCGACACAGCTTTGCGACGCATTTGCTGGCTGGAGGCGCCGATCTACGTCAGGTCCAAGAGATGCTGGGACACGCGAGCATCGCCACAACGCAGATTTACACGCACGTAGATCAGTCGCGGTTGAAGAAAGTTCACCAAGAATTTCATCCGCGTGCGTGA
>CAZXXY010000429.1:0-1179 GCA_964644755.1 uncultured Hyphomonas sp.
GACTTGGGCAATTTGCTGAGCATGGCAGTCGCAATACTGCTGACGCTGTAAGCGGTGCCTTTTTCTTTGTCTGTAAAAACCAAAAAGTCTTCATCACCAAATTCGACCAAAAACTCGCCAATCAACTCAGCCGCGTAATTGTGATCGCCTTCTTGGTGCAAACGCATCGCGCGAACCAAAGGTCGAATGAATTCTCGCGAAGGAGCCAAGAACACCGACGTTGGCTCTGGAGCAAAAATCTTGGGCGACATTGGATCGACAGGACCCGGTTTTTGAACAACACCGTCGTTTTCTTGTGACGATCGCTTTCGATCGAATGGGTTATCCTCATCTCGACCTCGATCTATTTGCATACAAGCCGGCGCCTTGGAAACGGCCATCGCGATCGGCAAATCAGACGTCGCCAGCATTCCAACAAAAAACAACAAAATCATTTGTAGAGAGCTTGTATTCATCGAACAACCTTCTTGGGGACAACCAAAACTCGTAACCTAACTTCGACAATCGTCTTAAAAACGTTTCAAACCGTCGACAACTTTACGCCATCGTTTAAAATTTGAAACAATTAGAGTTTTCGGAAAGGACAACTATCGCGTTGATCCATTTTAACCGAATTTACCGACTTCGGGACCTCGACTTGGCCCAGTGAACAAACATTATTTGTCAGTTGATTCCATGCCAAAATCATCCTCAGAAAAAACTGCACCCGATTCGTCCCAAAAGAAAACCAGCTCAACAGCCGCCGCTGACGAGCTGGAGCGAGTTATCGCACACTTAGATACGGCCTACGAACAGGGCAACGAGTGCCTACATCCGACGACGAAGATTTTGGTCACCGACGGCGAATACGATGCTTTGCGTCGGAAACTGAAAGAGCTGCGGCCGAAGTCAAAGCTGTTCGAGACCGCTACTGCTTCGAAGCTGGCGTCAACCGTAGCCAAGGTCGTTCATGACCCACCGTTGACCTCGATTGAAAAAGCTAGCCACGAAGATCTTGAAACCCAACAGCAACAGCTTTTCAAGTGGCTCTCCAAAGCAACCGCAGCCGCCGACGAAAAAGTTCTGACTGGGTCCCAACTAGAAGCCAAAGACCAAACCTACGAAGACCAGCCCGTGACCTACGCCAAGGGCTACTTCTACCAAGACTACAAACTGGACGGAGTCGCCTTGGCTCTCTAC
>CAZXXY010000430.1:0-1176 GCA_964644755.1 uncultured Hyphomonas sp.
CCTCCACCGTCTTGCTGCTTCTTGGCGTCCTCTTTGGCTTTTTTAAGCGCGTCGACCAAATCCTCGATGGTGGCTTCGATTTCTTTTTGTACGAGCTGTGTATAAGAATTGGTTTTTTCGTCGGTCAAAAGATCCGTCGCGTTCGTAAGTTCGTCTTGTAAGTCAGCAACAACTTCTGGAAAAACAACACTGGTGCCGTCTTCCAGCAACAAGTCGTAGGCTTGCTGAGCGGACTCGTTGATTTCGGCTTCGTTGTTAGCCAACCGCATCAAAACCAACTGATCGCGATGCTGCAATCCATCCAACACCGATCGACGGTCCTGAATCTCAGTCGTCATCGCAGAGGTTGTTCTTTGGCGATCAAGCATCTCTTTGAATCGCGATTCAAGTCGAGCGAGTTTTTCTTCTCGAGTCTCGTCTTTCAGTTGAGCCAGACGTTCCTCGATCTCTTCGACCGCTCGTTGCATTTTTCGTTGAGCTTGCTGTTGTTTATCCTGAGCTTCATCAGAATCTTGATTTTTCATCGCATCGGCGGCTTGTTTTTGAGCATCCGCAGCATCTTTCATCGCCTGTTCACCAGGTTTAGGTTGGTCTTGTTGGTTGTTTGGATCTTGGCTTGAATCCGGGCTCGATTTCTTGGCTTTCTCCATTTTGGCAACCACTTCCATTGTTTTGTCTCGCAAACGTCGTTGGTCTTCGGCAAGTTTCTCAAGCGCCTCTTTGGGTAACGACTCAATTCGTCGTTTTTCTTTTTCAACTTCGGCTTTGGCTTCGTTGATTTTCTTGATTGCCTCTTCCTGATTCTTGGCAGCGTCCTCGGGTTTGGCACTACCAAGCTTTTCTTCGGCCTTGGCTTGTTCTTTCTGAGCCTGTTCTAAAGCTTGCTGTCCGGGTTGAGGAGGTTGTCCTGACTGTGGTTTTCCTGATTCACTGGGTTTACCACTCGACGGTTGGCCATCGCTTGGTTGCTGGCCATCACTTGGTTTTTGTCCGTCCGGTTTTTGTCCGTCCGGTTTTTGTCCGTCCGGTTTCTGTCCATCAGGTTTCTGTCCCTCAGGTTTCTGTCCGTCCGGTTTTTGTCCGTCCGGTTTTTGTCCGTCCGGGTTCTGTCCATCGGGTTTTTTTTCATCCGGTTTTTGTTCTTCGTGTTTGTGTTCGTCGGGTTTTTCCCTGTCT
>CAZXXY010000431.1:0-1165 GCA_964644755.1 uncultured Hyphomonas sp.
CCAGTGAACCAGCTTGAAAGGAGCGACACCAGCGCTGCCCCAATCACCGCACCATAAAGCTTGCCGCGCCCGCCAATGGCGACCCAGACGGCGAGATAAATTGAGGCGATAGGCGCGACTTCAGCAGGGTTGATGATACCCGCTTGCGGGTAATAAAGCGCGCCCGCAATGGCGGCGATCACAGCAGTGATGGTGAAGACGAAGAGTTTGTATCCTTCGACAGAATAACCCAAGAACCGCACTCGCGTTTCATCATCACGGATGCCTTCCACCACAGAACCAAACTTGCCAGATGTGATGAAAGCAGCGCCGATATAGACGAGGCCAAGTGTGACGGCTGATGCCCAAAAGAAGATGACGGAAAGTGTTGCTTGCGGCACATGATCTAATCCAGGGATGTTCTGCAAACCAGAAAGACCATTATTGCCACGCAAGCCGCTATCGTTTTGGAAGAGGTAGAGCGAGAGCGCCAAAGTCATGGCTTGGGTCAAAATGGAAAGATAAACACCAGTCACGCGAGAACGGAAAGCAAGCCAACCAAAGACAAGCGCCAACAAACCGGGCACGAGTACAACGAGCAAAAGTTGTATCAATAAGCTATCGGCGAAAAACCAAATCAGCGGTATGTCTGCCCCGCCGACAACGCCGAAAATCTGCGTCCCAATCGCATCGCTCACTTCTTGTGCCGTCGGTGGTAATTCGGCACTTTCAAAAGACGTAACAACAATGTCTTTTGTACGCTCATACATCAACCACATGCCGATCATGTAACCGCCAAGGCCAAAGAAAGCGAAGTGGCCGAGCGATAAAATACCGCAATAGCCCCAGACCAAATCCATGGCGATGGCGATGAGACAGAGGCACAATGTTTTGCCGAGCGTCTTGACGAAGCTCGTCGATAAAAACGCCACGCCAAAGGCTTCCGACATAACCGTCACGGCCACTGTGAAGGCAGCAAGGAGAGCGAGGAAAACCAGAACGGACGGATTTTGAGAAATGAAGCTTTTTTGCACGATCAATCTCCCGCCGCGCGACCTTTAAGGGCGATAATGCCTTTGGGCCTGAATTGAATGAAAATGATGATGAAGATGATCATGTAGGTCTGGGCTGCCAGCGTGTTTGATGGGTTCAACCATTCAACCGCTTTTTGGAACGATCCCAGACC
>CAZXXY010000432.1:0-1155 GCA_964644755.1 uncultured Hyphomonas sp.
CTGCACCTGTCGCTGACTGTGGATGCGGCGCTCCTGCACCCGCCCCTGTTGCTGACTGCGGTTGTGCTCCAGCACCTGAGCCATGCTGTGCACCTGCTGCTGAGCCATGCTGCGAGCCAGCACCTTGCTGCTGCAAGCGTGAGCGTAGAAAAGTTGTTCGCACTTGGTTGAGCAGCCGTCGTGCCCGTCGTTGCTGCTGCAACTAAAGATTTGATCGGCGAATTTCTCGTCATCAAAAAATTGAAAAATCAAAACGCCGTCTGAAACTTCAGGCGGCGTTTTTTCGTATCCTAGCGTGCCGTCTTAATAGCCAACACACGAAGACCAACACACGCCAACCTCAAACCGACTATTGAAAAATCTGAGTCAGTTCCTGCGCGATCTGCTCCCATTTTTCAGCAGCCGACTCAAAATCGACCGTCATCACTTTCAAAGAAGCCGGTGGATTGGCTCGGCTGACGACCGAGACCTCTGGGTTCAACGGAAATTGGGCGCTCGATCCCAAGGCCAATTGGCGTTCGATATCGGCCTGCAGCAAACGTTCAATCACCGCGCGGGCTCGCTGAGGATTCGGGCCGCCGGCGAGCAGGCAGATCGTGTTGGGAATCAGCAGCGTACCCGACTCCGAATCCGCCTGATCTGGATAGACGATGGCGACCGGACTGCCTTTGTCGATTTCCAGCATGGCATCGTCAGTATCAGTTAAGCCAAACGCCAATTCACCACGCCCGACCTTGATCGCCACTTGCCGATTGCCTCCTTCGATCACTGCGTTAGTTCTGATCTGCCGGTACCAACGAGCCGCCGCTTCCGCTCCCAAACGATCGAACATAACGGCCGCATGAGTCGCCGAGGTACCGAACAAGGGCTTGGCCATGGCGCACTTTTGCGACCACTTGGGGTCCGCCAGATCGAAAAACGTGTTGGGATGATCGCTTTCGTCTGGGATCAAGTCGGTGTTAACAAGGAAGACGCGGGCTCGAGCCGCAAAGCCTGTCCATGAGCCGTCCGTTGCCTTAAAGGTCGTCGGGATCCGTTCTGACGCCGCCGGACTCCACGGCTCAAGCAGCCCCATCTGCTGCAAGCGAATCGTGTGCAAGGCTTCGTTGTTCCAGAAAATGTCCACCCGAGGCCGTTTACGTTGTTGAATTAATT
>CAZXXY010000433.1:0-1152 GCA_964644755.1 uncultured Hyphomonas sp.
GGCAAGGCCTGAACCACCGCCAACGCTCGTCGTCTTCTTCGATATCCAAACTACATGTGCGGAACTTGAAAATGCGCTGCAAGACCTGAATGGCACCGCGAAGCGAGCCCGCACTGGCGAACGGGCCGTAAAGCTTGGCGCCGCTGGACATGGGCTCACGAGTCACTTCGACACGGGGAAAGTCCTCGTGGGTTGTGATTTGCAGATAGGGAAATGTTTTGTCGTCTTTAAGGATCTTGTTGTTGGGCGGTTGGATGTCCTTGATCAGCCGGGATTCGACCAGCAACGCATCAACCTCACTTTCACACTCAATAAAGTCCGCGTCGGCGATATCGCGAACCCAATCCGCCGTTCGCGTGTCTATCGCAGCGGCTTTCAGAAAATAGCTTCCGGCTCGCGAGCGAAGATTCGTCGCCTTGCCGACATAAATCACGACGCCAGCCGAATCCTTCATTAGGTAAACGCCGGGCGACTGAGGAAACTTGCGAACCTTGTCAGCGGTTATTTTGAACGCAGCGTTCTCATCGCCGACGCCAGTAGCGTCCACATTTTGAGCCGATTCGGTCTGGGGCGACTCGATTGAATCATTTTCTGGTTTTTTTTCGCCCTTGCTCATAGTTCGGATTATACCGAGATCGAGTCACGGACGATAAGGCGGAAGGCGAGATAAAACGTACCTATTAGTAGCTCAAACGCGGAATGCACTGGGATGTGGATAGGTAAATTGCATTCCGTCTGTCGCCTAACGTGGTGGTGAAACAAGCCGTTTGGGACATGCCCAAAAGCTGCAATGAGTGGATGAGTTTAAGGATTCTTATAAACACACCGTTGGGCGGGTTGGCGATTGGCGGATCGTTGATGGGAATGGCTGCTCAATTGACGGTTTTGAGGGTAAATTTCCCCCAGTTTGTGGCTGCGAAAAACTGGTGCATGATGCCCCTTGACACTTTTTGATAGATCAGACATCTTGTTGCCTCGCTTGGGAGTTATCTCAAGCGTTTTGACGAAGGCGAGTTGGTCTTCACCAAGCCATCGATTGGGGACTTTTGGGTGTCTGATCGCGGTCACGGTGAAAATTAACGATTCGACTTGCCTCGGAGGGCGTAGCTCAGTTGGTAGAGCAACGGACTTTTAATCCGTAGGTCCAGGGTT
>CAZXXY010000434.1:0-1148 GCA_964644755.1 uncultured Hyphomonas sp.
TCCCCCCCGCTAGCGAGGATTTTCCAAGCTTAAAAGCGCGAATGTACCGATTCAACTTGTACACGACCTTCGATGTTTTGAGTAAACTGTAGTGTTGGCATGCATGCCTTATGCCTTTTTCGATCTCTGGTTTCAGCATCGACAGTTGTCCACCGCTATGAAAAACGTTCGCCTAAAATTCGATTCCGCTCGATCTGGCTTTACGCTAGTTGAGTTGTTGGTCGTTATTGCCATCATTGGCATTTTGGTCAGCATGTTGTTGCCTGCTGTGCAAGCGGTTCGTGAATCGGCGCGCAATACGACTTGCCTGAACAATCTTAAGCAACTGGGCTTGGCCGTTCATAGTTTTGAATCGGCGCAACGCAAAATTCCAGCCTCTCGCGCGGCCGATGGTTTCATGACCTGGCCGACTTTTTTGATGCCGTACTTGGAACAAGACAATTACGTTGCACAATTGGAACTGACCGAAAGGTATCAAAATCAAGATCCTGCAACCGTCGCGGTGCCGATCGAAGTAATGATTTGCCCGTCGCGCAATCGCGCCAACGGTTCGGTTAGCGTGAAGGAATCAAGCGGCGAACCTATCGGTTCAGTTGGTGACTACGCTGGCAACGCTGGAAACACAGAGCATTTGGTTGGCGATGCGTGGGCTCAATTCACAGACCCAGTCAACGGTGTTTTCAATTCTGGATTGGCTCGTGATAACCCGATTGCTGGCGGGCGTTTGGTCAGCGGCTCTCAAGGCCGTTACACCTTCGCTTCGGTCACTGACGGATTGTCTAACACGATTTTCATTGGTGAAAAGTATGTAAACCGTGAACATACCGGCGAGTCTGGCGGTTGGGGCGACGGAGCGATTTTAAACGGCGACCATCCGGAGACCTTCATGCGACTGGGCGGTTTTGCGTTAGGCTTCGCAAGAAATTCAGATCTCGAACTATTACCTGGCGAACTTCCTGTTTTCGGCAGCGCTCACCCAACGACCGTTAATTTTATGGTAGGCGATGCCAGCGTGCATTCGTTGCCCACCGATCTTGCCGAAGCTGTTTTGTCTAGCCTCTGCTCGCGCAATGACGGTCGCCCTGTTTCAATCAGCGATCGCTAATACCGCTTCCGTTACCGTGGGCAAAATATGATGCAATCCGTAG
>CAZXXY010000435.1:0-1147 GCA_964644755.1 uncultured Hyphomonas sp.
TCAGCTGCACCATGTTCGGAATCGAAACCCAAGCCTTCGTGTGTCCAGGTAAAAGTTGAGCCGATCCAAGACGCGCCCCTGCTTTTACGGCGGCGGCCCCATCGTCACCACCTGCTGCCGGTTTCTTATCCTGCGTGGCTGGTTTGGCCATAGCGGCAGCGTCCCCAGCGAGCTTAACCGCTTCGGCTGACTTTTCTGTTTTTTTCGCACCAGCTGTGGCAGACGGCGGGGCGGTCAATTGAGACGCCTGAGGCTTGGGGGAAACTTGTTGAGTAGCTTGTGGAGGTCCGTCCGACAAAAGGCTTTCAATATTTTCCTCTGAGGCCGTTGGCACGGAGTCCGGGCGGAGCGGGACTTCCTGGCTAGCAGCCGGTGTAGCAGGCCGTAGCGGAGTCTGAGCCAACGCGTCTGACAGACCAAACCAAGCGGTCCCAAAAATGAGCCCGCAGGCAACAACGAATAAAATCCGACTTCGCACGATCTCTCCTAACGCCTCTAGTGCCATCCCACCCAAAATGGGCGAAAATCGCCATGTCAACAATGGATTCCCCACCCGGTTTCTATCGTCCAAACCGTTCCACGTAAAGACTGCAAATTGGATGATCCGAATAATCTGATTCAATTGCACCATCATCCCAAGCTGCGCCGTCTCAAAGGTTGCCCGATCGCCACTAAAGTGCGATAACGAACCTATTACGAAGCTCTATTCCACGACACGATTTTAACGCCCTCAAGAACAATCTCCATGGACCACCAGACATACTCCAATCCGCTCATCAGCCGCTATTGCTCGCAAGAAATGAGCTATCTGTTCAGCAGTCAGAAAAAATTCAGTACTTGGCGTCGGCTATGGCTGGCATTGGCCGAATCTGAGCAGCAATTGGGACTCGATATTTCAGACGCTCAGCTGAATCAGATGCGGGAAAATTTGGACGAAATTGACTTTGATGCCGCCGCAGCCCACGAAAAACGTTTGCGGCACGACGTGATGGCTCACGTCCACGCCTTCGGTGACCAATGCCCGGATGCGATGCCCATCATTCACCTTGGAGCCACCAGCTGTTTTGTGACTGACAATACGGATCTGATCCTGCTACGCGACGCATTGCAATTTGTGGCCAACCGCTTAGCCCACGTGATTTCCCAG
>CAZXXY010000436.1:0-1146 GCA_964644755.1 uncultured Hyphomonas sp.
TCTCTCTATCAATTCTCGATTTTCCTCCGACTCTCTCCAGAAGAAAAGTGACTCAGAATCATCCCGAACCTTATCCTGCAAATAGTGCTGGAAATTCTTAGTAATCGCCCGTAACTCTTTTATTTTAGGGTCTCTCTCTGAGAGCAAAGCCCACTCTTTATCGATATTTGCAGAAGCTTCGCGCTGCAACGCACACAGCTCTTCCCATGTTTGCTCGTCTCGCAGACCTTGCTCTACTTTTTTGCTTGGCACATGAGATTTCGTCAATCCATCAGAATTTAATCCCTTCTTACTTGGAGCAGAAACAGAAGTAATCTCCGTTTTGAGATTACTTCTTCCGCCCAGCAAAAATAGTAAAGCAAAAGCAACGAGACTCAATAGCCCCAAAAATATAAGCTTAACCTTCATCTGAAAATTAATGAGAAGAGCAACATTTTTCTCTAACGAATTTTAAATGCATGCGCAATACCTAACGAGACGTCAACATAAAAACAATTAGCACTCAAGGTTTCCCAATAACTTTTGAGCGCGGAAGCAACTATTTTTCTCGAAAATTATTCCGCTCACTATCAACATAGTTATGAGAACAATTCAGGACTGGCCCTTTAAAACGCTCTAGGAAAAGGGATCTAGTTGCTTTCCAATTTCCGCAACAAGTTTTTTCTACCCTGAGGATTTTCAATTTCAGAGATCCACTGAGCAGCTGTTTCCTTGTTGTTTTGTGTAAGAGCAACGCGTGCGACAGCTGAGGCGACATGATCATTCAATTGCGAATTATTCTGCTCTCTAAAATTCTCATCAATCCATTGGGTCGCCAATACTGGATCTTTTGTCATCCATTGTTCGAAACCCGTTTCAAGAAATTCAGGTGCATAGCTTGAATTTCCAGAATAAAAATTTTTAACGAAAGATTGAGGATCCTTCTCAACCGACGTGAGTGCTGCTCTTCTTTCTAAATTGTAAATCTCTTTCAAAGCCTGTTTCTGGTCAGGACCTGGATCCAATGATTTTGCGGTCTCCTTAGCTTTCTCAAATTTGTTATTCATAGCTGCTCTGATACCTGAGAAGAAGACATAACCTTGCTTTTGACCGGAAAGGCAGAAGGGGTCTGTCCGTGAATTGTGAATTTTGGTCCTTCTGTTAGAT
>CAZXXY010000437.1:0-1138 GCA_964644755.1 uncultured Hyphomonas sp.
TCGCGGCGTCTTTGACTTCATGGCTCTGTTTGCCATGCAGGACGTCCAGGCGAAAATCCGCAAGCGGACCATTGGACAGCGACTCAAACAATCGCTCAGCACTACTCAACGATTCGTCGTCGGTATCGACCAAGGGTGCGACCACAAACCCTTGCCGCCCCTCGCAAAGTTTCTTTCTAAAAAACTCCCACCATTGGTCTCGAGAATGCTCATGGCCCAAATAAGTATTTACCTTTTGGCCAATGCCGCTGGTCCGATCCAGCACGGAAGTGTCCAAGTCACCAAACAAAGTCATTGACACCGTTCGAGGAATCGGTGTCGCGGTCATCACCAAATAATGTGGGTCATGGCCGGATTGCTTTAGTAACGCTCGTTGCTTGACCCCAAATTTGTGTTGCTCGTCAATGACCACCAAACCAAGTTTGTGAAAGGCCAATTGAGAGGCTACCACGGCTTGGGTTCCGATCACGATGTCGATTTCGCCGGCGGCAATCTTGGCTGACAGCTCAGTTCGCTGGGATTTCTTTAAGCTCCCGGTCCACAACCCTAACCGGACACGAGATTTTTCTAAAAGTTTGGAGAGCGTTTGAAAGTGTTGTCGCGCCAAAATTTCGGTCGGTGCCATGATGGTGGCTTGGTGCCCATGAGCGACCGCGATCAGCATCGCACACAGGGCGACGACCGTTTTCCCCGAACCAACCTCGCCGTGGATCAAGCGGTTCATTGGAAACGGCTGCCGTAGGTCAGTGGCGATTTCTTGCAGCACCGTCTGTTGTGATTCGGTCAGCTCGAATGGCAGCCGCCCAAAAATCCGCGAGCGAATTTTTGCGGTCATGTCTAACGGCGGTGAGACATTTTGTTGGCGGACGCGCTGTCTACGAATCGCCAACGCCAACTGCAACACGAATAATTCTTGATAGACCAACCGATTTCGAGCGGCGTCGACTTCGGCTTGGCTTTTTGGAGCATGGATTTGACGTATCGCAGTCGCAATGTCACAGACCTCGCTGTGATCTCGCAATTCTTGAGGAAAGGCTTCCTGAACCAAGTCAGTGAACTGCTCTACCGCTGATCCGACGATGGTTCGAATTTGCCGTGACTTGTTAGAGGAACGTGCGAAGCTGACGATCTACGATCC
>CAZXXY010000438.1:0-1137 GCA_964644755.1 uncultured Hyphomonas sp.
GTCCCCAGTCGCTCAAAAGCTGGCGTGTAAACCGACTGTTGCGACTTCTCTTCCATCACCTCTTGGAGTTCAGCAGTAACGCTTTCGTCCAAACCACCGCTAAGAGCAAAGTAACGCTCCACATCGTTGGTGATGTCGGTCCAATTTTCGTCTCTTTGCTTGCTCGCATTTTTGGCCGGAGTCACTTCATTACTCTTAGCGATCAAATGAAACTTACCTTGGTCGACTGCGTACCCAATGGCTAAGCGAAGTGTTGCGCCAGGGTTAGGATTCTGGAAATACCAATTGCTAACGCCGCTGTGGATTTCCATTTCTTGGACGTAATTTTCGGCTCCGCTAGTTTTGCCATCGCTGGCAACCGTCATCACTCGCAACACAGGCTTGGCGAGGTGCCATTGAATTCCGAGTGCAACTCGGGCTCGATCAACGCTGGCCTTGGTAATTTCCCAGTAAGCCTGGAGCCAAAACGAATCGCGAACAATCACCACTAGCCGATCTTTGGCAGGTGGAGCAGTGCGACTGGATACTTGGCTGGCAAAGCCAAGGTTCTTGAGGTTTTCTTTCTGCTCTCGTTCACGTCGCAACGTCAAGGCGATCGCAGACTCGCTGGCAACCGCTTTGGGGGCACGAGTTTTGGTAGCTTTGCCTCCTGAGCGTATGGGCAATGGGCTTTTGTTCGTTCGGCGACGTTGTTCGTTGCGAGCGACTTTGAGTAAAGCTTTGACTAGGTCGTCTTTTTTCATCGAGTGCCAACCCGAGACACCGTTTCTTTTAGCAAGTTGAGCAAGCTCTTTTGACTTTTGAGCTTTCAATGAGGCAGCAGTTATCATCAATATTCCCCTATTTCAGTTAAACGAATCCCGTCTCAAACTGAAAATTAAGCTGTCAGCCGAAATCCATTCCGACCGTCGTTTCTGCGTAAACTCTCGTCGAAGGGCCATAGAGTGGAGGGAGCCCTGCCATACAAAAAAAACGAAGAGGAGGAGGAACCACCAAGAGCAATGCCCCCCGTATGGATGGTTTCTGTTGTTAATTTTGCAATTGCGATCTTACAGGGAAATTGGAAATTTGCAAGGAATAAGCGTCTTAAAAGCCGCTACAACCGCGCCTAAAACGCTCAAAGGCAGTAGTTTGTAA
>CAZXXY010000439.1:0-1135 GCA_964644755.1 uncultured Hyphomonas sp.
GAGGCAACGGCCTGTTTACCGGTCGAGTCACTAAGATTGCCGCACGAGATCATCGAAACGCTTTTTCAATTAGGTATTCGCACCGTTGGCCAGCTGGAACGATTGCCTCGTGCCGAATTGGCGATGCGATTCGGACATTCGATCGGTTTGCGTCTGGATCAATTGAACGGTGTGGTTGACGAACCGGTGATCGCTCGCAGGTTGCCGCCCGAATTTCAACTTCACCAATCGTTGGACTTTCCGACTTGTCACCGCGAAACGATCGAAACGGTTGCGACGCGTCAGGTGCAGGAGCTTTGTGAGCAATTACGGTCTCGCCAGCGGGGAGCTTTGCAGTGGCGATTTACATTCGATCAGGTCGAAGGCGAGTCGATCGAGTTCACGATCCGTTTGTTTCGAGCGACATCGACTCCTGCGGATGTGTTACCGCTGTTGGCGATGCATCTTGAGCAAGCTCTGCAGCCGCACACATTGCGGGCGCGTAAAAAACGTGTTTACGGCCGAAAACTTAACGCATCGAAGACCGAACACCAAACATCGAAAACCGATCATCAAAAATCGGAGCCATCGGTGCAAGTCATTCGCACGATGAGCATCGACATTCAGGACGTGACGGTCGAGGTTGTCTCCAGCGCGTTGTTGGCTCAGCATCAACGTCGTTTGTTCGACGAAAATCCTCACGCTGATCCGCAAGAGACCACGGCTCTGATCAATCGACTGACCAGTCGTCTCGGTGCCAGCAACGTGGTTTGCGCCAAATTGCAGGCGAACGCTCAGCCCGAGTACTCGTTTCGTTTGCAACCGCTGGTCGAAACACGTCAGCGTCGCCGGGCTTCCACTGGTAAGAAGTCACACTTGTTCGCGCGTCCCCTGCGTCTATTCCACCCACCCCGTGAACTGCAGGCCGAAATCGATCGCCAGCGAGTACCCGTTGACGAACGTGTGTCACCGTCACGTCCGACTACCGACAAACACACGTTTCCGGGCACGAGTATTTCTCGCCCCCCTGCCCTGTTGATCTACGAGCGTCCTATTTCGCGGGAACAGAGTTCTTGCACCGAGCGGACATCGGAAAGGGTTACCCGAGTCTGGGGGCCGGAGCGAATTGAAACGGGTTGGTGGCGTGGTCGCACAA
>CAZXXY010000440.1:0-1134 GCA_964644755.1 uncultured Hyphomonas sp.
ATCTCCCAGTTCAATCACAGTTGGATCGTCGAAGGTTCCTTGGTCATTAGGATCGTTAGGATTGCTTGAGGTGGTATCGAATCCAGAGTCACTCAGATCGTTGGCCAACAGCTGGCTACCATCCACATTGTCGATCGCAGCACCATTGGCATCTACGGCTTGTCCACTACCAACCACTTGATTGACTAGCGGAGCATTTACCTGCGAAGGATCGACCTCGACATCGAACTGAATCGTGAATTGGTCGCCAATGGCTAAGGTATTGTTGGCTGAGCTGTCTAGCAGATCCGCAGTTCCAAATCCGTTGAAACCTGAGTCAACCACAATGTTACTGCCGCCAGCGAACGGGCCAGCGGTGACGAATATGTTGCCGGCCCCAACGAACGCCGATCCAAACTGGCTCGAGAGATTTTCTAATAGGCTTAGCTGAGCAAGATCAACGT
Source organism: uncultured Hyphomonas sp. (assembly GCA_964644755.1). Lineage (GTDB taxonomy): Bacteria > Pseudomonadota > Alphaproteobacteria > Caulobacterales > Hyphomonadaceae > CALLCD01. Next base: position 444 of record CAZXXY010000440.1, read on the forward strand.
TACCGGTGTTTTCAACCCCCACTTGGAAGGACACGATAAAGTTACCTTGATCCGTTAGGGTAGGTTCGCCAGCAACTGCCTTGACGATCGCTAGATCGGCAATGAACAACGGAGTCGGGTCATCGCTAGTGCCCAAGTCGCCTGCGGCGTTTGGATTACTACTGTTTGGATCGGTTCCGCTATCCGAAAGATCGGTAACTACAATGTTGTTGCCAAAGGAGTCCAGCAATGCATTGCCTGCGGCATCCACGGCTTGCCCGCTAACAGTAACCTGATTTTCCAATACGCTTGGCGGGTCAATGGCGTTAGGGTCGACTTCGATAGTGAACTGAACAGCGAACGAATCGCCAGCGGCCAGCAGCGATGGCACACCTTGGTTGATTACCTCAACGTCGGTGGCGAAATCAAAGTTGGTCACAATGGTACTCGCCGGATTCGTTGGTGGCGTTGTCAGAACAATGTTTTGACCACTAATCGCTGCACTGCCAAATGCACTCACAAAATCTTCCACAAGCGACAAGTTCGCCAGATTCACGTTGCCGTTGTTCTGAACAATAACTTCGTAGACAACGTTAAAGTTGCCATTGTCTAATTGAACTGGGTTGCTCTCGACAGCTTTGACAACTGAGATGTCGGCAACGCTTAGAGTTGGTGCGCTGTCATCATCGATGATTGTTGTGGTAACGGCAGG
>CAZXXY010000441.1:0-1134 GCA_964644755.1 uncultured Hyphomonas sp.
CAGCGTTCAGAAAAAAAATCACAAAGAGGCAGTATCCGTTTTCACAACTAGTGCTGCGTCAAGCATTGATTTTGGGGTTGGTGCCTCGATTTCGCATTTTGTTTTTCGAGTCAAATTGAGTCGCCAACCCCAATTCTTAAGTTAGACGCTGCACTAGGTGGTTTTTCTGAACCCAAAAAGGCGAGCATGGGTAAAAGAGGATGCCAGCCCCGGGAAGCGGTGCAATCTCGACCGTGCTATAATCCAATTAGTGCCAACCCATCGGTGTGGTTGGCAATCGACGTCTTAAGAATCTTTGCAGATGGATAATCAACAGATCATCGACGAACTTCTGAAGGAATGGCCCTTTGACCCCGCGAACATCAACGTGCGGTTGCTTGAGTCCAGCCAACGGAAAGTTTTACAAATGCGGGTCGACATGGGAGTCCTGCAACTTGAAACCGAAGGTCGACCGGACGGAATTCGCCCCAACAACGCTAATACGTACTATGAATTCCTGAAAAAGAAATCTGATATCGAATCGACAGCGTTTGAACTGGACGACGACGACTGTCTGGAAATCGACCGTGAGTTCGTTCAGTTTTATCACCGTCGCGTCTGCTGGTTGCAACTGAAAGAATTTGGCAACGCCGTCAAGGATGCCGACCACACTTTGGACTTGATGGACTTTTGCAAAAAGTTTTCGCCTGACGAAAACTGGACAATCTCGCACGAACAATACCGGCCTTTCGTGCTATACCACCGCACTCAAGCAGCCGCATTATCGCGGTTGAATGAAGACGATGAGAACTTCGACGACCCCACAGCTGTCGAACAGGCCATCGAAGAAGTGAACGTGGGGCTCGAGAAACTTCGTGAGTTATTCGTCGAGTACGAAGCCGAAGAACAATTCGAAGAAGACGAATTGGTCGAACGCCTAGTTGAATTCCGCGAGAGTCTGCGAACCAAATACGATGTCGGGCCGACGCTCAAGGAACGGCTCGCAGCGGCAATCGAGAAAGAGGATTACGAATCCGCTGCTCGCATGCGTGATGAACTGCTCAAACGCAACTCGCTGTAAGACCGCGATTGCTGGCTGATGCCTCTAGCAGGGTGCTGAAAAACTAAATTCGAGTCGTTTTGGGTTGCTGAGAT
>CAZXXY010000442.1:0-1133 GCA_964644755.1 uncultured Hyphomonas sp.
GTCCAGCGGTCAACCGGTAGATGAAGATGACTATCGAAAACTTTACGAGTTGGATTCAGAAAACAAAAAGCTGGTCGCTCAAATCGAAGCGGCGGAAAATCGGGAAGCGGCCGTTGCTGATCAGCCGGAACGAAAGCGTTTGCTATCAGAGATGGTGTCCGAAGAGGAAATCGCGGAGGTCGTGAGTGTTTGGACGGGAGTTCCTGTCAGCCGGATGCTGGAGACCGAACGAGCCAAGTTGTTGGTAATGGAAGAGCGTTTGCATCAGCGAGTGATCGGGCAAAACGATGCCGTGACCGCAGTTGCCAACGCGGTGCGCCGTAGTCGCAGCGGGCTTCAAGATCCGAAACAACCGATTGGTTCGTTTCTGTTTTTGGGGCCAACGGGAGTCGGTAAGACCGAAGTTTGCAAGGCGCTTGCGGAGGTGATGTTCAATGACGAATCGGCAATGATCCGGATCGACATGAGCGAGTTTATGGAACGGCATAGTGTTTCGCGGTTGATCGGAGCGCCTCCAGGGTACGTGGGTTACGAGGAGGGCGGTAAGTTGACCGAGGCGGTTCGACGTCGCCCGTACAGTGTTGTTTTGCTGGATGAATTAGAAAAGGCTCACGACGATGTTTACAACGTGTTGTTGCAATTATTGGACGACGGGCGTTTGACGGACAACCACGGTAACACGGTTGATTTCACCAACACGATTATCGTGATGACTAGTAACGTGGGTTCGCAGGTGATTCAGAAAGTAACTGAACAAGACGGTTCTGCCGAAGACATGCAGACTGCAGTTGAGCTGGCGTTGCGGGCTCGTTTTGCTCCCGAGTTTTTGAATCGAATTGACGAAAAGATCGTATTTCAATCGCTCAGCGAACAAGAGATTCGTTCGATCGTCGATTTGCAATTGCAGTCGCTTGTCCGTCGAGTCGAAAAGCTTGGCCGCAAGTTGACGATCACTGAGGCCGCTCGTGCCGCGGTTGCTGAGCAAGGTTATGATCCGGCTTATGGGGCTCGGCCACTCAAGCGGGCGATTCAAAGTAGCATCGAGAATCCGTTGGCGGCTCGACTGCTGAAGTCCGCCGCCGAAGGGCAGGGCGAATTGACGGTCGACTTTGTCGACGATCAGTTCGTGATTG
>CAZXXY010000443.1:0-1128 GCA_964644755.1 uncultured Hyphomonas sp.
GGGCTGCCTGATGAGTGCGCTGACCCGTCTGTTCCTGTCCAATTATCGCAATTATGAAAAGCTCGACCTCAGACTTGATGGGCGACATGTGTGCCTGTTCGGGACCAATGGCGCGGGCAAGACCAATTTGCTTGAAGCGCTTTCCCAGCTTGGTCCCGGGCGCAGCTTGCGCGGAGCGAGCCTTGGCGAGATTACGCGGACGGGCGCCCCTCAGGAGGCGCAATGGATCGTCTCCGCCGAGCTTGACGATGAGCGCAAGCTTGGTGTCGCCCTCGAACAAAGCCCCCGCGGCGGGGCCAAGCGAACGGTGCGGATTGATGGTGCGGCCGCAAGCGCAGGCGAGCTGGCAGAACTGATCCGCATTGTCTGGCTTGTGCCGGCAATGGACCGCGTGTTTGCAGGCGGGGCATCAGACCGGCGGCGGTTCTTCGATCGGCAGGTCATGTCGCATATCCCGGGGCATGGGCGCGCAGCCGCCGCCTATGAAAAAGCCATGCGTGAGCGCAATGCTTTGCTGGAGCAGGGGCGGGCCGATCCGGCTTGGCTCGACGCTATTGAAGGCCGTATGGCCGAACATGGCGCGCAAGTGATGATCAACCGCGCGCATGTGCTCACGGCGCTGCAAGCGAGCATCGCCACCCGCCCTGAAGGCCATTTCCCCAAAGCCGATCTCGGACTGACCGGACCGGAAGCCTCGGTTGCGGCCAATGCCGACGCCTCGCTCGACACATTGGCGTTCGATCTCCGTGCCGCCCTGATGGAGGGGCGGCGGCGCGATATGGGCGCTGGCCGGACGCTCTCTGGCCCGCACAGAGCGGATTTGACCGTGATCCATGTGCCAACTGGTGCACCGGCCCGCGAGGCGTCTACGGGCCAGCAAAAGGCGCTCCTGATCGGGTTGATCCTTGCGTCTGCTTCGGCTTTGTCCGTAGCCTCTAAGTCTGCCGATGGGCAGGGCGCTGCGCCGCTCCTATTGCTTGACGAGGCGGCGGCCCATCTCGATGCCGACCGCCGCGCCGCTTTGTTTGACGAGCTGTGCGCGACAGGCGGGCAGGCATGGCTGACCGGAACAGAGCGCTTTTTGTTCGAAGCTTTTGGCGATAGGGCAGCCCGTGTCGAGGTGTCCGA
>CAZXXY010000444.1:0-1124 GCA_964644755.1 uncultured Hyphomonas sp.
TGAAAATGACAATTTTGCTGATGCCCAACCCAAGGTAGAAAGGTCTTGAAGCAAACCCCTTAGAGACGCGGACATGTAGAATTTGCCGCCCACCGCTACCGCCTTCTTGAACAGACCACTTGAACATCGGCTACGTTCCTACGTCACTACGCGATGTCAAATGCTTATTTGTTATGTCACGGCATAGGTTCTGAGGCGTTCTCAATTGTCGGTCTGAGCGAACAATCGGACAGGCAGCCTTGTAAGGGGTTTCTACTGCTGAGCCAACAATCTTCTATTAAATTGGTGAATTCTGAGTTTTGCAACAGAATTCGTCTAATTTAGTCCTAGATTTTGGAGCAAACAGAGCAGAGTCAGGTCTGCCCCTATTGTGTTTTTTTAATTTTTAAAGTTAGTAAAAAATGAAATTTCTCGTTATTGCGTCGATAGTGTTTGCAGCGTCCGTTTACATCCTTACAGCTTCTGATAGTGAAGTCCTACTAGACGAGACTTCATCACGTGGCAAAATTGTATCAAAAGCCTCTATCCAAGAGAGAAAAAGAGCAACTAAGGCAAGGCAAGAACAACAGAAAGCGGAGCAACTGCTGGAACAAGAGAGGCGAGCGCAAGCAAAGTTAGCGCAAGAGGAAGCGAGGCAGGCGGAAAAACAACGGCAAGCTAAGCAAGCCTTAGCACGAGCAAAGCAAGATCTAGCGAGACAGTTTCTCGTCAAAGTAAATAAGGAAAAAACGCGTGTTCAAAATAAATACAGCTCCATTCAAAATCGCATTAAATCTTTGTCGAGCGAAGCAGTTGATAAAGATTACCGAGAAAAGCTGAAGCGGCAAGAACTATCGCGTGAACGACAGAAACTTGGTGACGCATACGTCGCCCTAAAGATTTCAAAAAAGACTTGGCAATCGAAACTAGACGCACTAGAGAAGAAAAAGAACAGCCTTGAACGATACTGGAAAAGTGAAGCGGCTAGTATACAAAACCGAATGACTAAGCTGGTTCGCCAACGGTCTGCTTTACAGCAGACGGCTGCAGAGCTTGGGCTACATCTTCATTGAGAAAAAGCGAAAAGTGACATAACGAATTGCGATCTATCCGTGTGTCACTGTTGAACCACGTCGCAGTTGGTT
>CAZXXY010000445.1:0-1118 GCA_964644755.1 uncultured Hyphomonas sp.
CAAGGCCCGTGTCAACGCAATTTCCATCGCCCATGATCCGTCCATTTTCGGCCGTTCGGAAATATGCAGATCGCCCGCCTCCCCGGCCCCATGCAGATAGATCCGCGCAGCTGCCGGTATGCCCAGCATATCAGCTTTTTCCTCGCTCATGATCAACACGGCGGCTGCCTGATTAACCGCGTCCTGTGCGATATGCCATTTGAGAAACGGGTCCGCAAAGGCGTAGTTTTCGCGCGACGGCGTGGCCAGAAAATCTGCGCTCCGAGCCGTCTTGAATTGTGCATACGGGTTTGCCGCAGCTACCTCCGAGAACTTTGCAAATAATGCTCCCATAGCCACGCGATGTTCGGCCAGGGTCCGGCCTTCTCTGTGGGCGATTGCATTCTCGAACAGACCGTAAAAATAGGCCGGCTTGACCAGTCCATGTTTCGCTTCAGCACGCGTCAACATTCTTGGACCAAACCCGCGGTCTTCCATGTCTCCTTCAATCTCGACCGTCAGGTCCGGCTTTAGCCCCTGTTTGCCAGCTGCCTTTTGCGCGCCAATATTCTCGGTTCCTGCAAGCAGGGCACATTCGCTGTCTCCAGCATGGATAAGGGCCGCCAATTCGTTGACAAGACTTTGCGGTGACTGACCACCGACATCGGAATAGACCACAGATTCGGGGGTCGCGCCGATCGCATTGGACAAGCCCCGTGGCAGATTATTGCAACGGCCAAAAGGCGGGGTCAGTCCGGGAATGGAATCTTCCATTGTCCGCACCATCGCAACACGATCTATCGCTTCGATAAGAGCCGTCCGGTCATCAGCCTGCGTATCTGCCAACGCCTTCAGCGCCGCCTCTTCCGCCAAACCCAAAGCAGTCGGCATGCCTTCAAGACCGCTCGCGCCATCCCAATGACTGACCGCTTGCCCGACACCGACTAAAACCGGCATTGCCCCTTTTGCCATTTCACGCATCCTGATCTGCTTCTATCAAAACCGAGTGTAGGCCACGCGATTGGCAGATCAAGTTGTGACGCTGGGGGAGCCTAGTCGAGAAGCGTCGCTTCTGTTTTCGCCCGCACCTCGTCCAGCGCAACATCCGGCGCCAGTTCACTGACCTTCAATCCGCCCGG
>CAZXXY010000446.1:0-1117 GCA_964644755.1 uncultured Hyphomonas sp.
ACCCCGCTCTATGACACGCATGTCGCCCAAGGCGGCAAGATCGTTCCGTTTGCGGGCTATGAAATGCCGGTCCAGTTTGAAGGCGTAAAGCCTGAACACCTCTGGACGCGCGCGCATGCAGGCCTGTTCGATGTCTCGCATATGGGGCCGTGCTTTCTGTTCCTCAAAGACGGGCTAGGCGAGGAGGGCGCGCACAAGCGCATCTCCGCATTGATCGAGCGCTTGGTGCCGAGCAACATCGCCAACCTGAAGCCCGGACAAGGCCGCCTGACCGTTCTTCTAAACGAGAATGGCGGCATCCTTGATGACCTCATCGTCACGCGTATGCCGGGCATTGAGGGCATGCTCTATATCGTCGTCAATGGCGCGGTAAAGCATCAGGACTGGGCGCTGCTAGAAGAGGCGCTCGGCGACGAAGCAAGCCTCCAGCGCGCCGATGACCGCATCCTGATCGCGCTTCAGGGGCCAGAAGCCGAAGCCGCCATCGTGTCGCATTTTCCAGAAGCGGCTGATCTGACCTTCATGCGCTGCGCCTATATCGAGCGGGATGGTGAGAAATTCATGCTGTCGCGCTGCGGCTATACGGGCGAAGACGGGTTCGAGGTCTTGCTGCCCAATAATGAAACCGGCCTTGGCATCGTTAATGACCTGCTCGCTGACGAACGCGTCAAACCCATCGGTCTCGGTGCGCGCGACTCACTTCGCCTTGAAGCCGGGCTTTGCCTTTACGGCCACGATATGGACGCAAGCCGCACACCGGTCGAGGCAGACCTGCAATGGGTGATCCAGAAATCACGCCGCGAGCGCGCTGACTTTCCGGGCGCTGCCAAAATCATGGACCAGTACACAAATGGCGCGGCTGAAAAGCGCGTCGGCATCCAGCCACTTGGCCGCGCACCCGCCCGCGAAGGCGTCGAAATCCAGATTGATGGCGCGCGCGTCGGCACGATTACATCCGGCGGGTTTGGTCCCAGCGTCGAAAAGCCGGTCGCCATGGGATACATCGCGGCGGCCCACACAGAGCCGGGCACCAAAGTCGATCTTATTATCAGAGGCAAAGCGCATCCGGCCGAGGTCGCGGCGCTGCCATTCGTTCAACCCAATTACAAACGCTAGA
>CAZXXY010000447.1:0-1116 GCA_964644755.1 uncultured Hyphomonas sp.
GCGTCGCATTTACTTTTTGAAAAATGCAACATCGCCGCGGCAGTCATGATCTCGAAAAACGTCAACGGCTTGCCCGTCAAAGGCAAACCAGTCTCCGGGTCGGGCGATAGCCAGTCGTCGCGATTACTTTTTCTATTCAGCTTGTTCGTCGAACTGGATTCTCGGATCTGCGCACACAATTCATCCATCGCTGCGATTTGCGGATCCAGCTCCGCCAACACCTCCTCGAACCCCTGATCAGAAATTGGAACTCCATCGACCACGATGCGTTGATTGATTCGTTGCAAATGCGGCGAAGTGAATAAACCCGTTTGACGGTAAGATTGTCAAAATCAAATTCGACGAAATCGAAGAGTCCGCGTCGTCTACCGTTTCTCCAATGCCCAACGGATTGCTGGACACACTCACCGAAGACGAAATTCTTGACCTACTGGCGTACATGAAGTCGACCGCCAAAGAGCAAGAATAACCGCTCGCAGCGAACAAGCCCTGCGTTTACGGCGAGACAATCCCACGACTGAAAAGTTAAGTTGGCTAATCAGGGGCTCGTGACCTTGTTCACTTCGAGCGAAGTCATAAGCCATAGATTGACCTGCCCCAACTAACAGGGGCTTAAGCAGTACGCCGTCGACGGATGCTTCCTGCACATCCAGTAAGTACTAAGATGAGTGCCGCGGAGGGCTCAGGTACACTTACCGCCGCGACCAAGCTTTGCTCGTTAACCGTGTCACCAAAGTGAAATTGTCTAACGCGATTGGGTTTAGCTCGTTGTTATTAAAAACCGTGACATTTGTCAGTGTGGCAGTATTAGAAAAATTGGCGTCAAAACTCCCAACAAACCCTCCGCCATCACCGTTGTTAACAACCAAACTCGTCGAAACGGACAACGCGAAATCGAGATCGACATCAATACTCGATATTCCAGTTATCACCCAGTCAAATTGAACAAATCCGATGTTGTTGAAATCACCCCAACCGTTGATCTGAGCGCTTGTTCGAAAACTTCCGGTGGCAGAAGTGTTAATCGCAACATTGTCCCAAATAAACGGTGCCTCACCTGGTTGAAATTCTAATGTATCAACATTCGCCCCCGGCACAAAATCACCAGATGGTGTT
>CAZXXY010000448.1:0-1114 GCA_964644755.1 uncultured Hyphomonas sp.
ACATCACCATTGCCAAGGTCGTGGTTACGACCCTCAACGCTAACGCGCTTTTCAAGCTCATCACCTTTGTTAAATTCTTTCGCCATGGTTTCAGCAAAAGCCGTATCAGCAACATTCAATAAAACACGATCTTGCGGGCGCTTAGGGCCTGCAAGGGCTGGCACGATTGATGACATATCAAGTTCAAGCGTGGTGGTGAAAACAGGGTCTGCCGTATCATTATCACGCCACATACCTTGCGCTTTTGAATAGGCTTCAACCAGCGCCACACGGTCCTCTTCACGGCCTGTGGTTTCAAGGTAGGCCATCGCTTCACTATCAACAGGGAAGAAGCCGCATGTCGCGCCATATTCAGGCGCCATATTCGCGATTGTGGCTTGATCTTCCAGTGAGAGATTCGACAAGCCCGGCCCGTAAAACTCAACGAACTTACCGACAACACCAAGCTCGCGCAGCATTTCAACAACGCGGAGCACAAGGTCGGTCGCGGTGATGCCTTCACCCATTTCACCCGTTAGTTTGAAACCAACAACTTCTGGGATCAACATTGAAATCGGTTGACCAAGCATGGCTGCTTCCGCTTCAATACCGCCAACACCCCAACCAAGAACAGCAAGACCGTTCACCATGGTCGTGTGGCTATCTGTGCCAACCAGCGTATCAGGATAAGCAATTGTCTCGCCGTTCTCTTCTTTCGTCCATACCGTTTGCGCGAGGTATTCGAGGTTCACTTGGTGACAAATACCCGTCCCCGGCGGCACAACGCGGAAATTATCAAACGCTTCCTGCCCCCAACGAAGGAATGTATAACGCTCACCATTACGCTCATATTCGCGTTCCACGTTTTTCTCAAAGGCATTTTCTGTACCGTAATAATCAACCATCACGGAATGGTCGATCACAAGATCAACAGGCACCTGCGGATTAATCTGGTCTGCCTTACCACCAAGCGCAACCGAAGCATCCCGCATTGCCGCCAAATCAACAACCGCTGGAACGCCAGTGAAATCCTGCATCAAAACGCGCGCCGGACGATAGGCGATTTCATGAGACGATTTTTTCTCTTTCAACCATTCAGCACAAGCTCTTATGTCGTCGGCTGTAACCGTGCGGC
>CAZXXY010000449.1:0-1109 GCA_964644755.1 uncultured Hyphomonas sp.
TACAAAGGACACCCGCTCCACCGTCCCATCAGACTCGCAATGCTTCCTCTTGTGGGAATTTGTCCTGATACGCGGTGCGGATTGGCTGCACATGCCGCTCAAGGAACTGATCCACTTGCTGGGGAGCGCGTCCGACAAACGAACTTGGGTCGAGCAAAGAATCGATGTCGACCGAATCGAAGTTCTTGTCGGCTTTTAGTCGCTCGATCAAATCATTTTCGCGACCGTGCGCTTTGACTTCCAACGAAGCGTCTTGGCTGTGCTGGCGAATCTGTTCGTGCAATTCCTGACGGTCGCCACCGGCCGCCACCGCTGCCATCATAATGTTCTCGGTTGCCATGAACGGAAGTTCGGCGGCCAAGTGTTTGGCGATCACTTTCGGGTAGACGACCATGCCACTGGTTACGTTTTCCAGCAGAATCAAAATGGCATCGATGGCTAGGAATGCTTGCGGCAGCACCAAGCGTCGGTTGGCACTGTCATCGAGCGTTCGCTCCATCCACTGAGTCGCCAGCGTGTTGGCTGGGCTGGACTGGAGGCTGATCACGAACCGAGCCAGCGAGCAGATTCGTTCACTCCGCATCGGGTTGCGCTTGTAAGCCATCGCCGAAGATCCAATTTGAGTTTTTTCAAATGGTTCTTCCATTTCTTTCCGACTGGCCAGAATCCGCAGATCGGTTGCCATTTTATGAGCCGACTGAGCCACGCCAGACAACGCGTCAACGACCAACGCGTCAATCTTTCGCGAGTAGGTTTGCCCGGTGACCGCCAGTGATTCCTCGAAGCCAATTTTCTCAGCGACCATTTGGTCCAACTGTTCGACTTTGGCGTGATCTCCATCGAACAATTTCAAAAAGCTAGCCTGCGTGCCGGTGGTGCCTTTGACGCCGCGAGCTTTCAGGCGGCCAAGTTGAAATTCCAACTGTTGCAGGTCATCAATAAAATCTTGCAGCCACAAACAGGCCCTTTTTCCGATCGTGGTCGGTTGAGCCGGTTGCAGGTGAGTAAACCCTAGGCAGGCGAGGTCCCGTTGCGCTGTGGCGAATTGCCCCAGCTGGGAAATCACGTGGGCTAAGCGGTTGGCCACAAATTGCAATGCGTCGCGTAGC
>CAZXXY010000450.1:0-1108 GCA_964644755.1 uncultured Hyphomonas sp.
ATATAAAGGTCTTGTTGACGGAAATAGATACAAAGATAAATCACATCAAGTTCATCGGCGTTAAATTGCAAAGTCGGCGCGTTAAAATCTGCATCAATAACGTATCCCATGCCAGCTTCGCCAATGATTGGAAGGCCTTGGGATACTAATAGTTTCACGTCCCGATAAATTGTGCGTTGGGAAACGCCTAGGTCACGTGCAATTTGCGTAGCAGTAATAGGCTTGCGTGCGTCCCGCAAGCTATCTATCACATGGAAAAGACGTTCTGTTTTTTTCATAAATCCATCTTTGCATACCTATGCTGACAGCCTGCTGTCAGCATAGGTATATTAGAAGATTTGATAAAGGAGAGATTTATGACCGAACAGCCTATAGAGTTTTACACTTTCACCCCGCAGTTTAACTTGCGCAATGCTAGCCCATTTTGTCTCAAACTAGAGACATATCTCGCGCTTGCTAACATTAGCCATACCCGACATGAAATTATGGACCCTCGGAAAGCCCCAAAAGCAAAGATGCCGTATATCGTTGATGATGAGGTCGAGATCGGGGACTCCGAACTGATCATCTCTCATTTAAAAGCCAAATATGGTGACCCTTTGGGTGAAGGCTTAACGGATGAGCAGCGCTCTACTAGCCATGCTCTGTGCGTCATGCTTGCCGAGCGCTATTATTGGGCTGCCATGATTTATCCGCGTTGGGTGAAAAAAGATCATCATGACTTGATGACTCAAACTTGGTTTGGGGCCATTCCAAAACCTCTACGTGGACTTATTACTAAAAAAATCTTCAAGGACATGAAGAGAATTGCTGAGGCGCAGGGCGTCGCCAAGCATACGGAGGCCGAGATTTACGCCTTGGCTCTGGCCGATATTAAAGCTTTAGAAGATCAACTTGGCGATAAGGATTTTATGTTGGATGACAAACCACGCGAATTGGATGCTAGCGCCTATGCTTTTCTGGCTGGCACGCACAGTGATTTATTTAGAACACCGCTTAGCCAATATGTCCAAAGCCGGCCAAAATTATTAGTCTATATAGATCGTGTTGATTTAGCAGCTTATGGATCCGTGTGGGGCAAATAGAGCAAGGGGCTTTGTCACGTTAA
>CAZXXY010000451.1:0-1107 GCA_964644755.1 uncultured Hyphomonas sp.
GTCCTGAATGGTGCGTTTGGATCGATTACTTCAAAACCAAATACAACAACAATGCATCTGAGCATTATGAGCAACTTGGACAAATTGTAAGCGCCAACAGATTGCCGCCGATAATTGAAGGCTTGGCATCATGACATCTGAGCTTGAGAAGAGAGCAAGGCGACCCGTGTCATACGCTGACGCTTCAGACACAGGCACTTGTGATGGTTGGCAAGCCTCCCCTTCAAACCCCACCGAAGGAAGTAAGAAGTCGAACACGAAGAAGCATCGCGAACTTGATGCTGTTGTTGTGTTTCGATGTTCGGCGCATGAGAAGCAAGCGCTTATCGTTAAGGCTGAGCGGGCGGGTTTGCCCTTTGCAAGCCTGATGCGAGAAGCCTTGGGGTTTACTGATAGCCGTCGTCGTAAATCCGTGCCGCGTGTTGATCCTGAGTTGATCCGCGCTGTCAGTCGGATTGGCTCGAACGTCAATCAGATCGCCCGTGCACTGAACCAACAGGCAGCATCAAATGATGTTCGTGACATCGATGTGTTGGCTGTTGCAGTTCAGCTTGTGACCATTGATCGGCACTTATCCAAGCTTGTTGCTGAGGTCTCTCCATCATCTGGCCATCATCTGAGTTTGATGGGAGAGCCTCATCATGCTGATTAAGTTCTTTCGCAATGGCCAAGGCGGTGGTGCTGGTCCTGTTGATTACCTGATTGATCGTGAGGTTGTTGCTTACGATCAAAACAGAAACCCGCTCACTGATGAAAGCGGCACCATAAAGATGATGCGGCGCGTACCCGAGCCCCAAGTCATCGAAGGCAATCCCGATCGGTTACGAACCCTCATTGATGCCACCCCCTATCAATGGACATATCGTGCTGGTGTGATTGCCTTCACCCATGAAGATGCCCCAACGCCGGATCAACAGCGTGACGTGATCAGCGCGTTTGAAGATCTCGCCTTTGCAGGTCTTGAGCCTGATCAGCGCGATATCTTGTGGGTGCAGCATCGTCATGAGGATCGTGTTGAGCTTCACTTCGTGACACCACGCATGGAGCTTATCAGTGGTCGCAGTCTCAACATTGCACCACCAGGCTATCAAAAACCTTTTGATGCGC
>CAZXXY010000452.1:0-1105 GCA_964644755.1 uncultured Hyphomonas sp.
GGTGATCATCAAACGATGACCGATTGAGGTAACAGCACCTTACAGTATTTACACTGCTCAAATAGTAAAAATTTCCTGATCCAGATCATCGTTTAACCCACCATTAACCATGAACACGTAAAGTTTGTATTGTGGTGAATACGGTGAATGTGGTGGTTCTAAAATACCTTTCCTTTGCAGTTACACCAGGTGTGTAGCCTTCTGAGTATCTCAAATTTCGAATTTCTTCGTTTTGAACCTTTTGGTTTGAACATGCGTTTTACTCTGTATGCAAAAGTATGATGGGGCGTATGCATACCTGCGAGGTTCAGTTGCACGAATTATAAGGGCAGGGTGGTAACGTCGTGAAAGTTAGAGCTAGCAAATGGCCGTCTCCTAATGGCAACCTAAAAAAAAGTGAGCAAAACAGAGCTAAAAACAGAGCTCGCAACTTGCGTACTATGGCAGCATCTCTTTTCGTTGCTGGCGCGGCATTAGCGTCCCCCACTACAGCACAGAACCTCCTTCAAAACCCTGGTTTTGAAAATGTTACGGGTACGACTTTCGGTAACAATATAGGTGCATCGATTGCACCATGGGTCATTGGAGTTGGTCAACAACCAAACGTGGTTCAAGTTGACGGCGCGGGCGGCCAAAGTTTTTCTTCAGGTACCTTTGGCCCCGAATTTGATGCGCAAAATGGTGGTACAGGTGCTGGCTCAGGTGTTATTCAGCACTATCTAGATGTGGCAAACGGAAGTAACGCCTTCTCGCAATCGTTCACAGTGCCTGCTTGTGCTACGAACTCATCTGATATTACATACACACTCTCAGGTTTTTTCTCGCTTCGCGCTGGTTCTGGAGGATCAGGCGGCGTAGGACAAACTGGCACGATCGAGATCTTGAATGGTGTTGGTACGACTGGAACGCCTGTGCCCGGTTCTTTTGCAACCGCAAGTATTCCTGCATCGGCAGGTGCTCCAGATGTCTGGGTTGAAGCGAGCGCAACAGTTGCCCTCCAGCAAGGTGTTACCTACTCCTTCGTCGTCAATATGCCAGACCCTGCAAACTTTGATGAAGCCTCACTTACATTGGTTCCATCATCTTGTCCGAGCATTCAAGCTGA
>CAZXXY010000453.1:0-1102 GCA_964644755.1 uncultured Hyphomonas sp.
AATGTGCTCATTTTCTTGGGCATGGGCGCGGCTGTGGGTTTTTTATCAGGTATGTTTGGCGTTGGCGGTGGGTTTTTGATGACGCCGCTTTTGATCTTCACAGGCATTCCCTCTGCCGTTGCGGTTGCGACAGAAGCAAACCAAATTGTCGCCTCATCTTTTTCAGGCGCACTTGTGCACTTTCGCAGAAAAAGCATTGATTTTAAGCTTGGTGCTTTGCTGCTTGTTGGCGGTTTGGTAGGGTCGCTATGTGGTGTTTTGCTGTTTGGCTTCCTTCGACAAATTGGTCAACTCGATCTGATCATTAAGCTTGCCTATGTTGGCTTTCTGGGCGCCATTGGTAGTTTGATGCTTTATGAGAGTGTTGGGTTCATTCGCCGTTCTTCGCAGGCGGCAAGATCAGGCAAACAGCTACAGGCGAAATTGCCGGGTCAGCATAATTGGATCCACGGCCTGCCATTTAAAATGCGGTTTAAGCGTTCAAAGCTTTATATCAGCGCCATTCCGGTTTTGTTGATTGGTGCACTTGTTGGCGTCTTGGCAGCGATCATGGGTGTGGGCGGCGGCTTCATCATGGTGCCTGCCATGATTTATCTGCTCCGTGTTCCGACAAATGTTGTGATTGGGACATCGCTTTTCCAAATTATGTTTGTGACGATGTTCACGACCATTATTCAAGCAGGGTCAAACTTCACTGTTGATGTGATGCTTGCCTTTATCTTGATGGTTGGCGGGGTTGTTGGTGCTCAGTTTGGTGCTCGCACAGGTCAAAAGCTGAAAGGTGAGCAACTCCGTGCGCTGCTTGCACTGATCGTTTTGGGCGTGTGCGCGCGTCTTGGCTATGAGTTGATCGCGACACCTGCTGAATTGTTCTCCATTGGATTTGGGGGGCAGTGATGAACCGTATGGCAAAAACCTTCGCAGCTCTGTTCGTTTGTCTTTGGGTGCATGCTGCCAATGGGCAACAATTGGTAACGGGCCTTACAAATGAGACTGTCTTCATTACCTCAGATTTTAACGGCACTGAACTGGTTATTTTTGGCACCATCAACGATATGCAAAAGCCGGCAGGCGATACGGGCGAAGAAATCACCCTTGAGCG
>CAZXXY010000454.1:0-1093 GCA_964644755.1 uncultured Hyphomonas sp.
TTAGCCGTGTGAAAATCTAAGTTGAAGTATTCAGAAATTTATCTTTGACAGTACCAGCTGCAGCGACGAGGACAGTTACGGCTCGGATATAAGGAAATCACTCTGATCGAGAGTCGAGCATAGCCCCGCGAATATAGCCTGGCGCGAGCGGCCTAAACTCGCCCCAGAACAGACACTCACCAGTTCCGAACAGGCGCGTTAGCGAAAACTAGAAACCTGCTAATGAAACACGCTAGAAGGAAGCTTCAAGAGGCGCTGCAATGCTTGGTTACCCATGTTCGCATTCTATCCACGTCAGGTAGCCAGATCTTGCCGTAACCTGTTTCAATGAGCCCAATTCCGGCGAGTTGCTTGAGTGCAGTGTTAAGCGTCATTCGGGAAACCCCAAGCGTGAGAGCAAGATCAGACTGTCGGCACTCATATAGGTCAGAGCCGCCAGCGGTTTGCATCAGAGTGAAGAGAGCTTTCGCGGTTCGCTCTCTCATTGGCAAACGGCGCCTAGCGTCCGTCATCTCCAGAAGTCGATGCGTCCGAACAAGGGTTGTAGACAGAAGCGCACGCGATATGTCCGGTTCTGCGTCATATAAGCGATTGAACGCGTTGGCCGAAACCTGATTGATTTGAGTTATGCCAGTAGCTTCCACATCGTGCGTTCGCGGCAATCCAGCAAACAGCGTGAACTCACCAAAGGTTTGGCCCGGTCCGAGCACCGTGGTCATTACGAAGACCCCATCAATTCCGTAAACCCCAACCTGAACACTTCCGGACATGACGATTGAAACACCCGGTTTGACGTCGCCGCGGCTATGGATCAGTTGTCCGTCATTATAGCTAACAAGATTGCCAGCCTGAATGATCTTCTCTCTCAGGGCTTCGGGAAGGCGATCCATAAAACTTGGCGTGTTCGCGGCGATAAGGTCCAACATGTTTCAATTGTATAAAATTGGACATTCTTGATCAAGCACTGCTGCTATCAAAGGTTCAGATACAAAGAAAAGCAGGTTTTTGGAGGAACACTATGAAACCAGAACTTATCGTCATTCTGGCGAGCTTTCTGCCCGGCCTCTATGAAGCCGAACATTTAGATCAAGAG
>CAZXXY010000455.1:0-1088 GCA_964644755.1 uncultured Hyphomonas sp.
TCATCGCCCAACGAGGGTTCTTGCCGAGTTCGTCGGTATGGTTCCAGATCCAGCGCCAGTAAAGCCCATCCCAGACTTCGCACCAGGGTCCAGTTTTGTGATGGCTCATCTTACGAATGTAGGACGAACCGGAGAAGTAAGGCTTGGTCGTAATCAAACCTCCGTCTGCATGTTGGCTCATCGCATAAGCGTTGGGGACCATCACCCAATCGTAGCTGTCGACAAACATCTCCATAAACCAGCGGTAGATTTCTTTGGGGGCGAACTCGCACAGAAACATAAACCCGCCCAGCACCATCAATCGCTCGATGTGGTGGCAGTAGCCCGTTTTTAAGATTCGTTTGATCGTATCATCGATCGGCGGGATGCCAGTGGTGCCAGTGTAAAAACTACTGGGGATGCTTCGTGTGTGATTCCAGTGGTTGGTCGTTCGCATTTGGACGCCATGATCTTGGTAGGTCGCTCGAATGAACTCGCGCCAGCCAATGATTTGACGCAGAAAACCTTCCAAAGAATTGATTGGCACTTCGTTTTTACTGGCGAAGGCTAAAGTTTCTTTAACAACTTGATCTGGGCTGAGTAGTCCAACGTTCAACGCCGGGGTCAACACGCTGTGCCATAACCACGATTCGCCTTCCACGATCGCATCTTCGTAAGCACCAAAGTTCTCGAAACGGTGCTTGAGGAAATGTCTCAACCACTTCTTAGCTAGAGCATGAGAAGTCGGGTAGAGCAGGCTATCAACGCTGCCAGGGCGGTCGCTAAAGTTTGCTTGGACGTACTGTTGGGCTTCTAAGTCGATGGTGTCGTGTTTGAGTTCCAGTAGTTTTGGGATTTCACTCAGCAGCTTTTTAGGGACCTTTTTTCGATTGTCTTCGTCGAAGCTCCATTTGCCTCCAACGGGTTGGTTGTCTTCGACCAAGATGCTCAGTCGCTTGCGTTGCCATTTGTAGAAGTCCGCCATGAACCAGCGTTTCTTACCCTCGCGATATTCCTGATTCTCGTGCGGTTGGTTGATGAACGCCGGACTTGCAACCAGCTCGTATCCGACGCCCAACTGCTGGCAGATTCGCTGTAAACGTTTCTCT
>CAZXXY010000456.1:0-1081 GCA_964644755.1 uncultured Hyphomonas sp.
TTTGACAAAGCTGCGGGAGAGTTGAACAAGCGCGTCTTCAAAGTCGCGGCTGGTAATATCTGATCGCTCCTCCTGAACGGCTGACTGGACCACGCCGACAATCGCCCTTGAAAGCGTGAAGCGCTCTATTGGCGAGAGGCCCGTGAACGCGCCGGAGGCTTCAAAGCGTTCATCCGTTTGCCTGCCAACCTCAATCGGCCCGCGTTCGTGAAGGACCGTATTCAGGGCGGCTTTGCGGGTTTTGGGATTGCCCGCCAGCATGTTGATATAAGCGCGGATGCCCAACCGTAATTGGCTTTCGCTTTGCGCTTCTGAGCGGCTTTCCAGCACAGTGCGGCAGGGCAAACGGCTTTCTTCCTCCATCGCCAGCGCAAACAGGATCGCTTTCTTGTTCGGGAAATATTGATAGAGCGAGCCAATTGAAACGCCCGCCCGTTCCGCAATGCGGTTCGAGGTAAAAGCGGTGTCGCCCTCCTCTTCCAGAATGTGAGCTGCGGCCTGCAAAATCGCCTCACACGTTGCCTTGGAGCGGTCCTGGGAGGGTTTTCGTCTTTGACTTAAAACGCTTTTCTCTTGTTCCATATCCGCCTCTTCAAATGCGAGTTTCCAGATCAGCCCCTGTGTTGGAGTCTTAAGACTTTGGAGCACAGATATGACTTGGGCAACTGATCTACTCACCAAAATGAAACTGGGCACCCACCAGATCCCGCCACTGGTGCAGACGCTACAACTCGGCCTGCTCGATGATTGGGGCGAAGGCTGGGTCAAGAAAACATGGCGGCACAGGTCAGACTTGCTCCATCAGGATGGCAGCATGTTTGGCGGCTATATCGGCGCTCTGTTTGACCAGACCTTTGCATTTGCCGCCATGACAATTGTCTCCGATGACGAGATTTTCCGGACCGCCAATCTAAACATCAATTTTGTCAGCCTGTCGCGTTCAGAAGATGTCGTCCTTGAAGCAAGGCTCGTCGCCCGCAGCCGCCAGCTCATCACGCTGGAAGGAACACTTTCCTCCCTAAGCGGAGAAATACGCAGCACAGCAACGGCGCAACAAGTGATCCTCAAGAGACGCTAGAGG
>CAZXXY010000457.1:0-1071 GCA_964644755.1 uncultured Hyphomonas sp.
CCGCGGCGGATGAACAAGCCTTCGTCTTTGGTGAATTTCTTCAATAGCACCTGGGGACAATAGCACCTGGGGACACCCACCAACCGGAAGCCATTCCCCCCAGCTTAACACCGTTGGTTTTCGAGCGTTTTCTGCCTAGTTTAACTTTGTGGTTGTCCCCAAACTGTTGCCCCAAACTGTTGCCTGAACCCAACAGGCTGAAAAAATCGGCCAACGAACTCGCCAATGGCAACTTATTAGTTGCATCGCACACACTTTCACGCATCTTTCAAGTCGTTACAATAAGCGAGTGAACATCTACAGCTCTTAATCCTCACATGGGGTCGTCCGGTGATTTTCGGCAAAAAGCAGACGTATGAGACAGAGTCAGTTTTTAAAATTAGCGGTGTGCCAGAGCACACTTATATTACACGTAGTGAGCTCGACCAAAAGACTGCTCGATGCTTAAAGAGCAAAGACGGGATTCCCCTTTTCCTTGGCTATTCCAAATCCGGTAAGACAGTCTTCCGTAAAAAGAGCCTCGATGCGAAAACTGATAATACAATCGTCTTTAGGTGTAACAGCCAATCATCGGTGACCGACTTGTATTCGCAGATCGCATCTGAGCTGAACCTTGGACAGCTCAAAACCCTATCAAAGTCGCGAACTCAAGAGTACGGGGCTGAGGTGGGCGGGAAATTGGGAAATGAGTTGCTTGGGGAAGTGAGCTCGAACATATCTGCTGGCGAGTCTAAGGGCGTAGAAACAGTTTCCGAGTTTGATCGCACGAGCATCGACGTCAATTTTCTATGCAACCGAATAAACAGTGATGACCTTTTGATCATTCTTGAGGACTACCATCTGGCCAACCAGAAATTCAACTCCGTATTGTCCGAGGACTTAAAACACTTTCTTGATGAGGAGATTTTATTCCTGTTAATAGGAATACCTAGCAGTCCCGACCGCTCCCTTAGATTTAATCCAGACCTTGCTGGTCGAATGGTTCGAATCAATTTCGATTACCTGACGAATGAGGAGATACGCGAATTAATCGCGAAAGGTGCTGAACTGCTAAATGTCAACTTTCTGGAG
>CAZXXY010000458.1:0-1069 GCA_964644755.1 uncultured Hyphomonas sp.
CCTCGTCCAGCTCACCATCAAGGTACGCCGTCAGTTCTTCAAGAACAGTATCGTCCAAATTAGATTGTGTTTCGTCCGTTGTCATACCGAGAGCATTCGCCCGCTAAATTTCAATTGGTCTTAAAAACCGATGCTGGATTGGGTCTAAGTTGATTAAGTGAAAGTTGATTAAGTGAAATTAAAAATAAAGCAAAAACCGCTACAAACTAGGTGTCGTCTTTGGACTCGCTACTCGCCTTAGCTGCAGCACTTCCATCATCCGCAACACGCCTCAACTGCCCCGATTGGTAATACGGCTCAAGTACTTCACGTAGATTCGCTCTTGCCCGAGACAGCAGCGACTTAACTGCTTGCGTTGTCAGTTCCATCGTCGTCGCGATTTCTTGATAGCTCATGCCCTCGTACTTTGACAGCAACATTGCCATCCGTTGGCGATGACCGAGAGATTGAATCGCATCTTCGATAATTTGTCCCATCTCCTTTTGAGCGGCCAAACGAGTTGGCATCAACGCACTTCTATCTTTGGCCAGCGAATCCAACGGCCGTATCGGCATCGACCCTGAAGGGCTGTTGGTTAAATTAACTTCCTTGCGACGCGACGATTTTCGCAACGAGTTGCTGGCAACGTTTTGGGTGATTGTGTACAGCCAAGTCGTAAACTTAGCCGCAGGAATGTAACGTTCACGAGCCCGATAGACTCGCATGAAAACCTCTTGCGCCAAATCCTCCGCCTGAGATCGATTGCCAACCATTTGCTTCAACAACGAAACCAATCGCACTTGGTGCTTTTCAACCAACATCTCAAACGCACCGGCGTTTCCTTCACGCACCTGTAGCATCAAACGCACGTCCGGATCAGACAGTTCGTATTTGGTTGGTTTTGGGATACTGGTTGAATCAGTGGACAAAAAAATGCCTTGGAGGTTAACGACATTAGAGCGGCGATGGCTCAGAAATATAAACCGCGAATACGCACAAAAGTTCCGCTCTATGATATCATTGATACGCCTCTTTCGGACCGTCATAGCAAACATGGCGAAGATTTGCCGCTCAGGTAGCAGTGATACAC
>CAZXXY010000459.1:0-1067 GCA_964644755.1 uncultured Hyphomonas sp.
TCAATGACCCGAGCCGAACAGTTTGGCATGGGGCGACCAACGGTGCCTTCTTTGGTTTCGATTTGGAAGTCTTTACTGGCCTGACGCGAATAAGGAATGTTCACTGCCGCCACAGGAGCAAGTTCGGTTGTGCCATAGCCTTCGACCGGTCGTAGGCCAAACTTCTTTTCAAACTCTTCACACAATTCGCTGGGCACTCGTTCAGCCCCCGCGATCGCCATGTCCAACGAAGCAAATTGCTCGGGCGTGCAGCGACGCATGTAAGACCGCAAGAACGTTGGCGTTGCGACCAAGACTGTCGCCTCGAACTTCTCTGCCAGCTTGCCGATGATTTTTGCATCCATTGGATTGAAGTGGTAGGCACTACGAATTTCGGACACCATCGGAACCCACAAAGTAACGGTGTAGCCCATCGTGTGGAAAAACGGCAGGATACCCAAGATGGTATCTTTTTTGTTCAACGACGCGACTTTGCAAATGCCCTGAACGTTGCTCATGATGTTTTGCTGGGTCAGCATCACGCCTTTGGGAACGCCGGTTGAGCCCGAGGTGAAAACAACTGTCAGTAGGTCGTCGGCTTTGATCTTGTGCAAACCCAGCAAACGCTTCAGCAAAAATCCGGGCGTTGCAAAAGCATGCATCGCGCAGATGGCCTTATCCGCTCCAGTGACTTTTTCTTTCAAGTCATCCAGGTAGAAGACCTTGCAGTCGAATTCGAAATTGAATTTCTCCGCAACTTTGCGCGTCGTCAAAACTGTTTTGATGCCAGCGTCTTTCACACAGTGATTGATTAAGTCGTTCGACAACGAATAGTTCAAATTGATGGCAACGCGTTTGTCTAAGGCCAATCCGAGGTTCACGATCGCACCACCAACCGTCGGTGGGATCAGCACGCCGACGTATTCTTCGTCAGCCCCCAAAACCTCTCGGCGGAGCAAGCGTTGCAAAACCAACGCCCGCGCCAGTAGCTTGCCGCCCGTTTCTTCTGGTTGCGTCCAGTCGCCGATTTTGGAGCGGAACTTGCTGTCCTTGCAAGCCGACACGAACCCCGCTGTCGGACCAAAGAA
>CAZXXY010000460.1:0-1065 GCA_964644755.1 uncultured Hyphomonas sp.
CAAAATATGTCAAGGTGGAAACTCCCAACTCCAGCCGAAACATCGGTATTTTGGCGGTTTTCCTGAACGCCGACTGCGTTCACCTGCCTTTTCGACCGGTTTTCCGCCGTGACTCAGCCTCGCGGCAGCCCGCCATGCCTTCAACGGGCTTTCGAAAACTACGGGGCGAGAATCCTGTTCTACTGCGGAAAGCTGATCCTCAAGCCAAAAACAAGCCGCTAACTTTCACCAAGAAGCGCTTAAAGAAAGCCTCAGTCACAGGTTAAGATTGCAAAACATCGACGTCAAAAACAGCCGGCATATCCAAACAACCGGCCAGTCCGACGGCCGTTCGCTCGTGGCTCCCTTTTGATCGGTACATGGCATGATCGCTGTCTCGCAGTAACTCATCCAGATTAAGAACTGGGCCGCTCGTATATGACCGCCCAACCGCAGCGCTGACATCCAGCATCTTGCTACCTGAGACCACTACCGGTTGCTGAAGTCGCCGGCTTAGCCTCTCGACGACCGCGTCGATCGAGCTAACCGCATCTCCAAAAACCAGCACCAGAAACTCGTCTCCACCGAGACGAGCTACGACGTCGTCGGCTGACACTGCGCCGAGCAGTCGTTGAGCCACAACTTGAAGAATTTCGTCGCCGACGCCATGGCCATAGGTATCATTGATAGCTTTAAATTTATTAAGGTCGAAGTACAAAGCTGCGGCCCCGGTGCGCAGTTGCATTCCATTGAGGCGATCTAACCCGCGTCGATTGACGAGTCCAGTAAGAGGGTCGGTCTCGGCCTCCAACTCTGCGAGTTCGGCGCGATTCGCCGCAGTAACGCATGAAGAAATAAGCTTCTGCTGTGCGTTTGCGAGCTTCCACACTCCGGCCACAACGACATTGCAGTAGAAGAACAACACGCCCAGTGCGAGGGCAACGTGGCCGAATAAAAATGCTGTGATGACGTACGGAAAGAGCAGGCTTGTTAGCGCAACCCGCATGAGGGTTGAGTGCACTCCGAGCGTTACGAACGAGCCGGCAGCTCCAGCAAACAACACGACGCCGATAACCAGTGTAAAGG
>CAZXXY010000461.1:0-1062 GCA_964644755.1 uncultured Hyphomonas sp.
TCCAAACGGTTCTTCTCAGGCATCAAAGATCACATCAAAACTGAGAGGAAGATACTATGCGATGTATACTCGTTTACGTTTCAATTGCGATAAGCTGCACACTTAATGCAGCTTGCGCGCAAACAACGCTCAAAGGCAGTTGGGAGCAGCCCGTTCATTCGATTGAACAGCAGGTCGCAGAGTGGTTGCAGGATAACAACGTACCAAGTGTCTCCATCGCGGTTTTACAAGGAGGTGAATTGGCGTGGGCTGGCACTTTTGGTGAACAATCGACTGGGAGACCAGCCAAAAACTCAACGCTGTACAATGTTGCGTCACTCACAAAGCCCATAACGGCAGAGCTTTTTCTACGGCTCGCACAAGCTGGAGACTTCCAACTTGATGAGCCATTATGGAGTTACTGGACGGATCCAGAGATCGCAGGCGATCCACGACACAAATGGCTGACACCGCGTCTGTCTTTGTCACACCAGACAGGTTTTCCAAATTGGCGGCAGGAACGAGCTGACGGTGCGTTTGATATTCACTGGGACCCAGGAACACAGTTTGGCTATTCAGGAGAAGGTTACCACTACGCAGCCAAGGCTGCGGAAAGCAAGCTCAGGCAGTCCTTTGACGACTTGGCCAATGAGCACCTTTTCACGCCTTTGAGATTGAGCGGAATATCTTATGTCTATCAAGCTGATTTTGAAGGCCATGTGGCTTCTCCCAAAGGACCCGAGGGCACTTATGGCGATGCGCCCCAGCATCTCGAGTGGAATGCCGCCGGTGACGTTCTTGCCACATCAACTGCTTATGCCCGCTTTCTACTCGCGGTAATGAACAATGAGGGGCTCAGCCATCAGTTTGCAGCGCGGCGTTATGTTATCGATCATCCAGGCGAGGAGAACGTATGCAGCGAGGCATATCAAGCCTGCCCTGTCGAAGTGGAGTCTGGTTATGCGCTGGGCTGGGGCGTATTGGCCTATCGAGATGAGACCATCATAATGCATCGCGGTGGAGATTGGGGTATTCGATCCCTCGCATACTTTGTTCAAGAGACTGGGTTTGGGCTCGTTATTC
>CAZXXY010000462.1:0-1056 GCA_964644755.1 uncultured Hyphomonas sp.
GGCGTTAGCTATACAACCTTCAAGTCAACTATAAAATGAAACCGTATATACTATTCCCATTCCTTCTTTTGTTTAGTTTGGTAAGCGACTCAAAGGAAATAGCTATTACTTTTGATGACTCGCCTAGAAAAGCCTTAGGATATTTTAGTGGGCCGGAACGAGCGAAGAAATTAATCGAAGAATTGAAAAAACATAATATTGATCAGGTAGTATTTTTTTCTAATAGCGAAGGGCTTGATGCCG
Source organism: uncultured Hyphomonas sp. (assembly GCA_964644755.1). GTDB lineage: Bacteria > Pseudomonadota > Alphaproteobacteria > Caulobacterales > Hyphomonadaceae > CALLCD01. The sequence continues at coordinate 244 of CAZXXY010000462.1, forward strand.
AAGGGGTAAAACGGCTACAAGCTTATAGCCAAGCCGGCCATATAATAGCTAATCATACCCATAGCCACCCTGACTTCAATAAAGTTAGCTTAGAGGAATATATCAAAGATTTTTTGTTGGCAGATTCAGAACTGAGTCAATTTAAGAATTTTAGAAAGCTTTTTCGATTTCCTTACCTTAGGGAAGGCGATAATATTAAGAAGCGTGATGGTATGAGAGAAGCATTAAAGAAATATGGTTATTTCAATGCTTATATAACTTTAAATAACTATGATTGGCATATAGAAAATATGTTTCAAAGCACAATCAAAAACGGCATTTCGATTGACCTTGATCGTATGCGTCGATTTTATATTCAAGTGATGATGGAAAGCATTGAGTATTATGACGAAATGTCAGAAACTCACTTAGGTCGTTCGCCCAAACATATTTTGCTTTTACATGAAATGGACATCTCTGCTCTATTTATCGGAGACTTAGTGGATGAACTTCGGAATAGGGGTTGGAAAATAATTTCTCCGGCCGAAGCTTATACCGATAAGCTTGCGCAATATCAATCACAACAACCGTTTCGTTATAACCCAGGAAGAATTGGCGAAATTGCTAGAAGTAAGGGACAGGTAAAAGGGCTCTGGCACGAAACACTAGATGAAAAATATCTTGACGAGCGATTCGCTAGAGAAGTGTTAAACGCCAGTCAATGAAACATCGTAGAAAGGACACAGTCAGAGGGTTCCATGTGATAGCTAACAAGGCAAAAAACTCTATGCCTTCGGCTTGGACGCGGTACCCGCGCCCGTTTTAAAGGCGTTA
>CAZXXY010000463.1:0-1054 GCA_964644755.1 uncultured Hyphomonas sp.
CTGCAACATCGGTGCTTTCATTACGTCAACATCGTCTTCGTTATCTGAAGTAGCTTCAGGTTCCAATCGCGTGCCCCGGATCACGATCCGCCCGCCTTCAGGCGTGAACTTAATTGCGTTGGACAGCAGGTTTGTCAGCACCTGGCGGACTTTGACTTTGTCTTGAGAAATCAATGGCCAATCGGGATCGATCGTATGAGTCAATTGGATATTTTTTGTGTCCGCCAAATGCCGGACCATTTCGCAGAGTTCGCCCACCATTTGATAGATTGAAAACTCGCTGCAGCGGACTTCCATCTTGCCGGCTTCTAGCTTCGCCAAATCAAGAATATCGTTGATCAACTCCAGCAAGACGTTGCCCGAGCGGCGAATGTTGGTCGCAAATCGAACTTGTTTTTCTTCCAACCCTTTACCGTTTTCCAACAGTTCCGAAAAACCAATGATGCTGTTGAGTGGCGTGCGGAGTTCGTGGCTCATGTTGGCCAAGAACTCGCTTTTGACTTGGTTGATTTCATGTAGCTCCATCGCAAGTTGAGCCTGTTCGTCGATCTTTTTGTCCATGTCCGCGTTGACATCTTGCAACGCAATCTGCGTATCCAAAATGTAACGAAGCATGCGGTTTAACGATTTTGCGAGTTCTTCAAAATCGTCGCCCGAATTGACTTCAGCTCGGACCGTTAGATCACCCAAGCTAACTTTTTCGGTCACGTCGCGCAGGTGAGCCAACGGTTTTACAATCACATAGCGAACGATCGTCCACAACGCCCCTACCGCGAATGCGACCGTTGCGATAGCAACCGAAATCAAGATTGCTCGGCTTCTAGTCACAGCTGCCTTGGCGATTGCGTTGTCCAAAGTGATTCGAACAAACATCGGCGGAGCGAGGGAAAATCTTTCTTTGATCAACGCTTGAGTTTGCTCGGGCGTGGTTTCGACGTTGGCCAATCGCGTGCCGATCTCGAGCAACCGTTGGTTCGTGTCAGGATCGGTCGACGTTGGTTGGTGGCAAGATTGGCAAGCGGCTTGCGATTTGAAAACCAATGGCGCGTAATAA
>CAZXXY010000464.1:0-1053 GCA_964644755.1 uncultured Hyphomonas sp.
TTTGTGGGCAACGATGGACAAGTCCGGCATTCCACGCAGCAATTCAGTTCTGCGCACCCAGGGGTCGTCGTGTTTTCACTTTGCGATGGATCGGTTCGCGCGGTAAGTGACACTACCGATCCAGACGTGCTAAACAGTTTTGCGAGTATCGACAACGGAGAAGTCGCTCAGCTCGACTAGCACTAGCTGGCTTTTTTGTTGACGACTTCGGCGTTGAGTTTGTTGTAGAGCGTTTTCAGGCTGATGCCCAGTTGCTGGGCCGCAGCGGTTTTGTTGCCGTTGCAGGCGTCCAGTGCCTCCCAGATCGAGTCCATTTCCATCTCGCGTAACGACCGACCGCCGCCGCCAGCTTGCTGGCCCATGGATTTGGGAAGGTCCGCAGTACCGATGGGTAGCTTGTCGCAGAGAATTGCCGCGTACTCGATTACGTTGGCGAGTTCGCGAATGTTTCCTGGCCATTGGTGTGATAGCAGCTTTTCTAAAACTGGCGCCTCGAAAACATCGTTGATCGATTTGGCTCGCTTCATCATTGCGGGTTGATGTCCCGACAGTAGGTGGCAGGCGAGTTCGGGAATGTCGCTACTGCGTTCGCGTAGCGGCGGCAAACTGACTTCGAAGGTGTTGATGCGGTACATCAAGTCCTCGCGGAATTCGCCTTGGCTGATCATTTGGCTCAAATCTCGATGAGTTGCACAGACGATTCTCACGTCGACGGTAAGCGAATTGCTGTCACCGACGCGTTTTATTTCCCCAGATTCCAAGACTCGTAAAAGAGTCGCTTGAGTTGCTTTGGGCAGTTCGCCAATTTCATCCAAGAACAAAGTACCGCCGTTGGCGACTTCGAATAATCCTTTGCGATTTTCGTCAGCGCCGGTGAAAGCTCCTTTGCGGTGACCAAACAATTCGCTTTCAATCAACGTCTCCGGCAGCGCGCCGCAGTTGACCGGAACGAATGGCTTATCAGCTCGATCGCTCAGCTCATGTACTGCTCGAGCGGCCAGCTCTTTGCCGGTGCCCGTTTCGCCACAGATCAAAACAGTGGATTGAGTGGGC
>CAZXXY010000465.1:0-1051 GCA_964644755.1 uncultured Hyphomonas sp.
GTGCGAATCGCTCGTCAGTTGCTCCCGCCCACAAAGCCGTTTTTCCCAATCGTGAATGGCCCAGCAAAGCCACACGTTTTTGATCAATGTCGCTGTCGTTTTCAAAATAGTCCATCACGCGTTGTGCGGCCCAAGCCCAACCCCCAATCGAACTCCAGTTGTCGGGGCGGTCCTGCAATTCTGGAAACAAAGCGTGGACTCCGTTTTCGAATCCGTCATCAAAGTCAGGATCAACGTCGCCATAGTACATCGTCCCAACGGCATAGCCTCGTTCGACAATCATTCCGATTGGCCAACGATTCGACGCCCCACCGCGAGTTTTGTCGTCTGGCGTGAGTTTCTTTCCATCGCGACTCCAAGTATCACTTTTTGTGATCTCCGGACTCTCATGGACCGTGTGGTTACCGTTAAAGTTATAGGCCAAAAATACTGGAGGGCTTGGTGACGCAACCGCAGCAGGGGCCGGGGCCGGCAAAAACAAAAGCAGGTTCACAACGGGGCCAGATTTTTCTTGTCCTAACTTGTTAGCTCCAAGGAAAATTTTCACTTCCTTGATTCGGACGGTTACCGTCTTACCCACATCGCCTGTTGGATCGATTTTTGCTTCGACAGTGACATCTTTGACAATTTCGAATTGCGGCCGTACGTTTTGGGTAGGGGCTGAAGGCATCACGCCGTAGACATGCTCTTTGAAAAGCTGAAGGATCTCTCCTCGCCGTTTACCGGTCCAGTCCTCTTGCGTTTCAACTCGCGTGCCATCGTTGCAAGTCAGAAGCGTGGGAAGTTGATACGCCGGGATCTTCGCTTCGTCGTAATTGATGTTGTTCTGAAACGCTTCGGATTCATCGTGGATCGACATGACGACCAAAATAAGCAGAACAGCTCGAAGGACTTTCATGATCAACTCGAAAGTTTGTTGGCGATTGTTTTTCAGTTCAAATTCTAGTTGTAAATATCTATTCAGGGAAACTTGCAACTGCAGCCAAGATTAATACGCTCCTAGTGCTTTGTGACTTCTAAGTTTTCGGGTTGGCTAATGTCGCAACCTGAC
>CAZXXY010000466.1:0-1051 GCA_964644755.1 uncultured Hyphomonas sp.
ATCTCGGGCGAGTCGCGCGTAAGCCCAACTGCGAACAGATCGTCTGGCAACGTCACGGTTCGTGTCTTCAGGAAGGCGACCAGGGAAGCGGGTAGGGGATTCTGAAATTGCCGCTGGTAGGCAATCAATTTGTCGGGTTCAGCCGGTGGTATTTGAAGAAATGACAGCCCGGATTGGGCAACCGCTTTTTCTAACACATCAAAATTTTGGCTGTATTTCGATGCCAGTATATCGGTGGCTGGACTGGCCTGAGGCCTGTCGACCGACCGCTCTTCGCCCCATCGACAAGTTACGACTACTAATGTTTCTGGCAGGCGAGTGCGAATCATGTCAATTTCGTCTGCAGAAAAACCAACGTTTGATAGTACAAGCGTCTCTAAATGGCCCATCGTCGCAACTTCTTCGGCAGAGATATTGATCGCTTTACCGGCAAACAGCATGTGCGGAATGTGGGAACTGTTGTTAAGAATTCCCAGCCGCCATTTCTCCGAAAACTCGATGTCAATAAAGTACAAGAAATCGAGTGAGTCCCATTCCTGCAGAAAGTAAACCGCTTCCGAAGAAACGTAAACGTCTGCCATTCGTACACCGACAATGCCTTTAGTTGCCCGGGACTCAAACAATGACTTTGCAGAATGACGAGCGAACTGCGTTTTGCTAAACGCCATCTCGGAAGTTATTCGCTGCGTATCCCCCCAAATTTTTCTTGCTAAAGTTGGCTCCTGCGAGACGCCAAGCTTGCTTGGTATAAAAACGATGCTACCGCCAGAGGCAGGGCTGGGAGACTCAGATACCGAGTTGGTACAGTTCAGCGTCCTCAATAGTTCAATGGTCGCGTCGGCGCCGCGTTGGCGCGTTTTTTGAATGAAGTCGATTACAAAAAGCAATACGGCTGCGATCGTGACCATTCCAAACACATGTCGTAGACTAAACCGAAGCTTCATTTTCCCGACTTTCAAAAACGTGCTAATCCGCCGACAGAATAAACAATGACATAATACTATTTCGCTTTCGCTTGGCCAATAAACGCTGCCGCAACGGCTAGATCAAA
>CAZXXY010000467.1:0-1048 GCA_964644755.1 uncultured Hyphomonas sp.
TGTCATGCGGAGAGTGTCGCAAGTCTGCGCAATAGATGCAATGCGGCGATTTGGGTTTAGGAGCATTGTCTGGATGCTAGAGGCAATCCTTGATCGTCAGATAAGGTCTGCATTCATGTGGTTTTCCAGCTGGCCCTGTTTCCGGCCTATAAATGTTCCGTCAACCAATTCAGAAGGCGACGTTGGAGGTCCGGAGAGTCCGCGATAATACCGGTTCCATGCTTATTGGACCCAGGAACGATTTCCAATTGTCGGGGCTTAGAAGAGGCATCGAACATTTCCTGGGCCCAGGCTGCGCGCAATCCGCCTTGTTCATTTTCGGCCGCAATCAAATAGACAGATGATGGCGTCGACACCGCATCGGGGCCGCCGGCAAGATTGATCCACGCGGATGTTTTGCCAGAAATTGCTATCGCGGTTTTGATGTCCAGTTCCGGATTGCTAAGTCCGACGAGTGCCAGATTTGCGCCAATGGATGACCCAATAATCGCTATACGGGACATATCAATATTTTCTTGTGTGGACAGAAAATGGAGAGCGGCCTCCAGATCTTTCGGGGCGCGGTCAGGGTCATCAAACAGACCGCGATCGCCACGGCCTTCCGATTGTCCGTGCCCTCTTATATCGTAGGCGAGGGTTGCCATGCCGTGCTCTAAAACCTTTTGATACAACTCCGTCTTTAGCCATTCACTTTTGTCGGAACCGCCTTGATGAATGAAAATGACAGCAGGCCGGGGTCCTGTTCCGGGTGTCGGGAGTTCGATGTCCGCGCTAATGGTTACGCCGTCTTCTGTGTCAAAGGTCACTGGAGAGGCGGCAGCCAATACAGGCGCGCCAATCAGGGAAAGCAATATTAGAGCCGCTTTTAAGCGATATGATCTAGTGGGTCGCATCCGCAAGATTTACGGATGGTCCAATGTAGGGTCAAGTGAGGCGCCCACAAAACAGGTGACGGGCTTGGTGAGAATGGTTCGCCGTTCTGGCCTCTAACACTCGACGACATTGACGGCGAGGCCGCCCTGGCTTGTCTCTTTGTACTTTGAGGACA
>CAZXXY010000468.1:0-1048 GCA_964644755.1 uncultured Hyphomonas sp.
ATACAGGGTCGTCCCATCGCCGCCCCCTCAAATACACTTCTGGCGCTGTGTGGAGTTGTAAATGGAGCCACGATGGCATCGACAGCGCTGATCAATCCCACAACATCTTGCACGTAATCCATCGCGACACAGTTTGGCAGACTGTCAATCAACTCTTTTGCGACTTTAGCATACTCTGATATATGTTCATCAAAACCAGCAAAAACAAATCGGGCGCGGCCATCAACCTGTTTAAGGTTCGACCTGATGGTTTCCAAAGTTTCAACCGCTCCATTGGATCTCGCTACGCGAGATAGCGAAAGGAATACAACGTCATCCGGATTCCACCCAAATTTTTGACGAACAGCAGCTCTTTTTGCGGGAGAATCAGTGAAAGCGGATCTATCAACAAAGTTGCGAACGACAGTCCCGTTGCCGGAATCGGACGGAATCGAGTCCAGTCCGGCTTGATCAATTCCAATAAACCAATCAACATGCTTTTTATTCATTCGAGCGAGCATCCGGCCCCAGTAATTCGCCAACAGCGGTTCTCTCACGTGAGCAATCACTGGAATATTTGGATCGACCGACTGCGCGCCTTTAGCGGCGCCTACAAGGCAAGTGGAATTTAGATGGACAAGATCGGGTCGATGAGATTCAACCAGAGCTTTCGCACAACGAACGAGTTTCCCGTAAGAAAGGACCGCATAGCAACGCGATTTCAACGTGCGACAAGGGGCAACTTCTGAGCCGTGAAAGGGTCGTATATCCCTTGCCTCGACAACTTCAGCTCCTGCATTCAAAAACAAATCCTTTACGGCCCCGTTTCCTTTGCGTTTCGGCATAACGACGGTGGCATCAAACTCATTTCGGTTCAGTCCCGCGATCAAAAATGAGAGGCTTCTAGGGGCCCCACCCAATCCAATCGAATGGTGGAAGTATAGGATTTTTTTAGGCACAGCAGTCCCAACTAGGAATTATCAATAGGCCAAATCGCCCGGCAAAAACCCAGCAGGTTTTTGATCAATGGCAACAGAACGCTACCGACCCTTGAGGCAAATCCTTGGGG
>CAZXXY010000469.1:0-1046 GCA_964644755.1 uncultured Hyphomonas sp.
TAACTGCGTAAGCAATGTCAAAACAATACATCTACCAAATGGTCGACCTGACCAAGAAACACGGTCAAAAGGTCGTTTTGGACAAAGTCTGGCTGTCTTTTTATCCAGGCGCGAAGATCGGCGTGCTAGGCCGCAACGGTACCGGAAAAAGTACGTTGTTGAAAATCATGGCGGGACTGGACAATGAATACGACGGGGAAGCTCGTTTGACTGACGGCTTCACCGCTGGATATCTGCCCCAAGAGCCCCAGCTGAATCCTGAGAAAAACGTGTGGGAAAACGTACAGGAAGCCGTTGCTCCTCGCCGCGCGTTGTTGGATCGATTCAACGAATTGACCGCCAAGTGTGCTGAGCCACTTGATGAAGATGCGATGCAAAAAGTCTATGACGAAATGGCTCGCGTTCAGGATCAGATCGACGCGACCAATACATGGCAGCTGGATCATGAGATCGAGATCGCGTTTGAGGTCATGAACCTGCCGCCCAAAGAAGCCGACGTGACTCAGCTGTCCGGTGGAGAAAAACGGCGCGTCGCGTTGTGCAAATTGCTGCTGGAGAAACCTGACCTGCTGTTGCTTGACGAGCCCACGAACCACCTTGACGCCGACAGTGTGCACTGGCTTGAGCGAACGTTGAAGGACTATCACGGCACCATCGTTGCGGTGACTCACGATCGTTACTTCTTGGACAACGTTGCCGGCTGGATTCTGGAATTGGATCGAGGCGAAGGACATCCCTTCGAAGGGAACTACTCTTCTTGGCTCGAGCAGAAGCAGGCTCGATTGAAGATCGAGGAAAAGCAAAGCGAGGCTCGACAGAAAGCGTTGGCCAAAGAGAGCGAATGGATCAAGATGTCGCCCAAGGCTCGGCAGACCAAATCCAAGGCTCGTATTAACAGCTATGAGCAAATGCTTGCGGAGGATCAACGCGACAAGATTGCCGAGTTGGAAATCCAGATTCCTGCGGGGCAGCATTTGGGCGATGTGGTCATTGAGGCGGACGGTGTCCGCAAAGGATTTGGTGACAAAATCTTGATGGAAGACATG
>CAZXXY010000470.1:0-1045 GCA_964644755.1 uncultured Hyphomonas sp.
CAGCCGACCTCCCGGCTTGAGAGTCTCAATCGGCGAGAACACGATCTGCTGACCTCGAATTTGGTTGGCCAGTGGTCCATCGACCGAAATCGGCTTCAACCCAGTTGGAAAGCTAACTTGCAATTTAATATTGGTCGCGACCTTGGTTCCTTGATTGACCACCTGAACTCGATAGTTAGTTTGGCTGCCAATTTCAATTGGATCCAAAACATCATCAATGTCAATAAACACATCAACCAAATGTTCTACGGTCAACGCTTGCTCGGTTGTGTCTCGCAGTTTCAAATCAGCCGTGGCCTCAAATTTGATCGGCTGGTTGCCAACTGCAATCGGCTCGGTCATGACTTCGACATTCGCATCAACGCCTTGGCCAAGTTCAGCCAACTCCCAGAGTACGGCGTGTAGATTTTTGTTGTAGGTACCTCTGTTGTTGGATTGCACATAACGCAAACCACTTGGCAATCGAGCGATCAAGTTGACGTTGGTTGCCGGCGCGGTTCCTTGGTTGGCCACCGAGAATGAATGCTTGGCATTGCGGCCCAAGAACCGAACGGTTGGTCCAGACGATTTTGTTTTCAGCCGAGGCGCGATCACTTCCATGCTTAACTTGTGTTGCGACTTGAGACCGCCGCTACCGCTGACAAAGATTGTGTTTTGCAACTTCCCTGCCTTCTGTGCTTTCATTCTCAAGCGAACATTCCGCGATTGATTTGGCTGCAGTGTACCGACTTCGTATTCAATTTCCCGGAAACCTTCGCGGAAATTCAATTGCGAGGGGACGTCTTCTTGAATCAAAACGTCTTTAGCCGGCCCGTCACCTTTGTTGGTCACGATCACATCAAACAAAACATCGCCGCCGATTAAAACTTGCGGGGCAGTGCGATGAGTAATCTCGAGAACGGGTTGCGTTACCCGAGTTCGCATCGAAGACCGAGCGGCGAAGGTGTACTGCGCAACGCTACCGATCTCGCCTGCACGAGTTGGCTTGAGCTTGACGTTGATTCTTTTTTCGACTCCAGGGTTCAGAGTTCCAACGTCCCAGCTC
>CAZXXY010000471.1:0-1040 GCA_964644755.1 uncultured Hyphomonas sp.
CCAGCCCGCAAGCCCCTCCAAGCTTGACTTCTGCGCCGCAAGCCAGCACCACGCCCCGCATGCACATTCGTCCTTTCGCCCCCGCTGACCTGCCAGCCCTGCACGCCATCAATGTTGCCGGAGAGCCGGGCGTCGGTGCGGTCAGCGCCCAACGCCTCGGCGAGACAATCGGCATGGGCACCTGCCTTGTTGCCGAAACAGACGGGCAGATCGCAGGCTTCCTCCTGCTGCTGCCGCCAGAGACGGAATATGACAGCAAGAATTATCAATGGTTTGATGAGCGCTATGAAGACTATGTCTATGTCGACCGCATCGCCATCGCCGCCAGCGCCCGCGGCAAAGGCGTCGGCACCGCGCTGTACGAGGCCGGCTTCGAGCAGTTTTCTGGCGAGGCGCTATTGATAGGGTGCGAAGTCAACACCGAGCCGCCCAATCCGCGCTCGCTGAAATTCCACGCCGCGCTCGGCTTTGCTGAAGTTGGCCGCGAGAGCTATGCGCCAGACTATGCCGTCGCCTTCCTCGCCCGAAGGCTCGGCACGTGAGCCTGACCCGCAAATATACCGGCGCCGAGCCGCAAAGGGTGAACAAGTTCATGGGCCAGTCCGGCCTGTGTTCGCGGCGCGAGGCCGAAGCGCTGATCGAGAAAGGACTGGTCGAAATTGACGGAGAGAAGATCTCCTCCCCCGGCCACAAAATCCAGCCCGGCCAGACCCTGAGCCTCGCCGCCCAAACCGCCGCCAAGCTAGAGAGTAAATTCACCGCCGTCATCCACAAGCCCGAAGGCATCGTCTCCGCCCAGCCCGAAGACGGCCAGATCCCAGCCGCCCGCCTTTTGACCAGGCCCAATCTGATCGGCTCCGGTATCCCGCCCAAGAAGACCGCCAGCCTCCCCGCCCTCGGTCGGCTCGATATGGACTCGCGCGGGCTTTTGCTTTTGTCCGAAGACGGCGTTCTCGCCAAAGCCCTGATCGGTCCAGACAGCAAACTCGACAAAGAATACATCGTCAAAGTCACGGGCGAGATTACCGAGGCCAAGATCA
>CAZXXY010000472.1:0-1034 GCA_964644755.1 uncultured Hyphomonas sp.
TCCAAAATACTGCCCGGCTGCTGGTGCAGTTTAGAATGCTCCGCCGCGACGAACACCTGTGAATCTACACCCTCACGGACGCCGCTGCTAAGAGCAACTACGCCATCGCCCACATCTGATTCCTCCGCAGTTTGCCGGCTGAAGACACTCGTCTTTTCAAGTCGACCGACAACATTGTGGACGCTCAAGTGGCTCGGAAACTCGGTTTGGGCAATCACTTCAAAAAATGGACTGGTCGTCGCCAACGAATCAATGCTGGTACTGCGAGTCAAAAACGTGGGATCTTTGAAAACACCACTGTTTTGTAATGCCAACTTCTCAAAATCATTCGTGATCAAAGAGGGCAACGTGATCAATCGATGGCTAAGCCACTGGGCTCGATTGGCAAAGTCACTCCCTTTAAATGGTGTTGCGAGGGTGACCAGTTTTTTAATCGACGGATTCGATTTGAAGTAAAACGTTTCTTGCAACGTCGCCACGGTTTCAGGATTGCCCCTCAATTCACTGATTGGCTGATCGCTAACGACATTCCAAAAGTGATCGCCACTATCAACTGTTTGCAGTAACGAAATCAAACCGCCCATGCTGTGCCCGACCAACACCATTTCATCCATAACCTGGTTCGTTCGCTGCGGATCGACCTCGGCGCGAATCGCTTGCAGGTCTCGGCGAAACTCATGAGCAGAAACCCAAAATGGCTGAGCGGTCGGGTAACTATAAAACCAGAATTGATAATTGTCGTGAAGCTCTCGATTAGCCCGTAAGTCGTTGATCATGTGAGCCCAGGTGGTCGGGCCGTCCCAAAGTCCGTGTACCATCACAACCGGAATCTTCTTCGGATCGTAAGGCTCGATCATGAACATGCCGTACGATTCGGGCGCGAACTCGCCGTTGAGCAGCGAAGCAGTTGCCAATAGACCTTTGTTGACCAGCGGGTCTTTTAAGCCATAGGCCAACGGTGTTGTAATGTCGCTTTGCAACGGTACGGTACTGTTTTCTATCGTCGCATAGGTTTTCTCCAACGGATCGTAAAG
>CAZXXY010000473.1:0-1031 GCA_964644755.1 uncultured Hyphomonas sp.
TCTGGCAAATAGGAATTTACAAGGTCAAGGTTTCCGGCAAATCCACAACAGGCCAGAATCAGCGCCTGACATCCAATTTCCTCACGCGTCCCATCTGAGTATTCGTAGCCGACGCCAATAATCTGTTCATTGTGTCCGACATAAAGGTCGACCGCCGTGGCATTGGTGACGATGCTTGCGCCTTTCTCTATCACGCGGGCTTCAAGCGCAGCCATCAATTGTGAGCCGGTCCGCTGGGGCATGCCGTACATTCGCATGGCGCTGTGGCCAGGATAGGTAAACCCGTTGAGCAGGGATAGTTCCAGGCCATTTTTGTCGCGCAGCCACTCAATCGTTTCGGCGGATTCTATTGCCAGCTTCTCGACGATCAATTTATCCGGTTCATTGTGCGCTTTCTTCATGATGTCCCGCGCGAAGGTTTCCGGAGAGTCTATGATATTGCGCTCTTTTTGGTCTTGTGTGCCCGCAGCAGGAATAAGTCCGGTCGACATGGCGCTGGTTCCAAGCGGGGTAGGGTCACGCTCCAGCACGACGACGTCCATTCCCCCTTCAATGGCGGCCAGGGCCGCTGTCAGACCACATGCGCCGGCACCGATTATGACGATTGGCGCTGTGAGATCGAATTGCTTGGATTGGCATCGACGAATTGTCATAGGTCTTACGGTTCCATCAAATTACGAACAATCACCATAATTCCTGTTTGTGGCGTAACCATAGGGGATTTTTTGGTTTCCGACAGTCAGACATTTTTGTCTTGGAGGGATAGATTATCCGTTTGGTGGTCAAGAAACGGCTTATAAAGGATGTTTAGAGCGAGGCAGGCTATAAAAGAGGCATTATGTTGGGCAGATTATTGATAGCATTATGGAGTTTCGCGTTGATAGTTGAGGGTATGGACCACTATTTTAATGCCGCTTATGGTGATGGACATCACAAGTGAAGCAAAGTGATATGACCGAACAAAACCCGATGGCGCCAGTGCTGAAACAGCGTGGGCAGGCCTCAGTCAATTTCTTTTCTGCTCTGGCCAA
>CAZXXY010000474.1:0-1030 GCA_964644755.1 uncultured Hyphomonas sp.
CAGGCGATGTCGCCAATCTGGATGAGTTTGGAACCATGACCATCACCGACCGTGCCAAGGATGTGATCAAATCAGGTGGCGAGTGGATTTCCTCTATTGATATTGAGAACATTGCTGTCGGTCATGAAAAAGTGGCCAATGCGGCGGCGATTGGCATCTATCATCCGAAATGGGATGAGCGCCCGCTCCTGATCATTCAGGCGCAGCCCGGCGAGACGCCAACCAAGGAAGATATATTGGCCTCGCTGGAAGGTAAGATCGCCAAATGGTGGACGCCTGATGATGTCCAGTTCGTTGACGAAATTCCTTTGGGCGCGACGGGCAAAATCAATAAGCTTGCTTTGCGCGAGCAGTTTAAGGATTACAAGTTGCCAACGGCCTGATACGGCCACTCTCAAGCTTTAGGAAATACGCAATGAGTGAGATTATGGACGAAGACCAATCGGGCGGCGCGCGCGGAAAATTCTCGCTATTTGCACTTCTGTTCGCTGTGTTTGGCGTCATTTGGTTTGCGTCAGCAGCGCTGGGCAGCAAATACGGAGTGTGGGATTGGCAATTCGGGCTGGGCAAAATGACGATCGCCTGGGGCCCGATTGTTGCTTTTGGCGGGCTTGGTCTATCACTGCTTGCTTGCATTATCGCGCTCGTCAAATCGCCGCGCAAGCGCCCTTTCATGTTGGCGCTTGGCGCCCTGATTGTGGCCGGCTTGCTTGCTGGAAGGTTGGCCGGACTAGGCGCAGGCGCACAGGCTGTTCCGCCAATCCATGACATCCAGACGGATTGGAATGATCCGGTCGTTTTGTCAGATGCACTTATGGCGGCGCGCGGTCCTGACAGTAACCCTGTGGGATATGGGGATGAAGCGCGGTTTGGGGAGGCCCAGCGTGAGGAATGGACGCAATATGCCGGGCTCTTGATCGGTGACATTCAGGAAGCTGCCGAATGCGAAACCGACGGCAAGGATGCTTGTGAAGGTGGCGCGCCCAAACCATATGGGCCGATCGAGCCACTCTTAATTGATGCGCCGCGC
>CAZXXY010000475.1:0-1029 GCA_964644755.1 uncultured Hyphomonas sp.
CTGCTTCGACTGGCTGCGTTGTGGCAACCAGCTTCACAACTGTTTCGGTCAGATTGGTTGAATTATTATCGAATTCTGCGAGTGCGTGATCGACGACTGGTGGAGCCAACTCGGCTGCTGGGAAAGCATTGCTGAACTCTGGTTCTGCGGGCAGGTCCGTGGAGAATTGAAATGTTGGAGTCGTGATTTCCTGTGATTCGGATGGCGTCGTATCGTCGTTGAACGCCTCGGTCGATTGTTTCGCAGTGGTGCCCACGATTTGTGCCAGTTGGTTGATCGCCGCATCGGGAGCAACGTTAGGGTTGGATTCGGTTGGTACCGCTGATGGAACTTCCGGTGGAAGGATCGGACGACTGGAAAGTGGATCGCCAGAAAGGCTGTCTGTGCCGAAACCCGAGCAACCGCTCAGACATAATAGGCAGACGCTCAGACAGACGAGGCCCGCATTGTGGAGTTCGTTGAACCCTGTTTGGGCATGCTTTGAGCCTTCGATCTTGGTTGATTCGTGGCACTTGTTCTGTTTGATGTTTTGCATGGTTGTCATGATCTCTTTGCTTGCCCAGAGTTCGGCGCGGATCGGTGGGGCTGTAGGTCGTCAGTCGGATCGTAGAAGAAGCCCATTAAGGGCTCAAGAGAAATTCACCTACCAAGCAGCGCGCGTCTGATTTGGAGAAACGCCGTTTTGCGACGCCCGATGCGGTAGCTTTGACGTCTGCTAGCGAACGCTAGTTTCAGGCGCGCCGGGATGAGTGGATTCATATTTACGCAGGTTTCGGCGATTGCTAAGGTTCCAAAAGTTCGCTCGTTCGCCGCGCGGATAAGATCCTGAAATTGTGATTAATTCATGAACCATTTGCCATTTTATCGATTTGCGATTGGAGTTGTCTTGCTGGCGACTGCAATCATGTCGAGCGGTTGTCGCCAACCTGCGGCGAATGGTCTGTTCGGTTTGACTCAACCTACCCGACCAAGCATATTTAACTTTGGCGGTGCCAGTAGGAATCAGGGAACAAGCGGTGGAATTCTTGG
>CAZXXY010000476.1:0-1029 GCA_964644755.1 uncultured Hyphomonas sp.
TTCTTACCGTCAGTGGATTGTGCTTTTTACCACAACGTTCAAGCTGAACTTCGCCTATTTCAACTCCGCCACAGTCTTTCGCTTTTTGTTTGATTTCAAAAACAACACCGATAGCCCATCGTCCGTTGGAAAGCAGCGACACCTAAACCAACTATCAATCGATTCGCAGTAGACTTCGATCGTCTGCGTCTTTTGGGTCCGAACTGCCTCGCGAAACTTGACTTCGCTTTCACGACCGAGCGTGTCGGGAAAAATTTCCTTAAACGATTTACCGATAATTTGATCGCGAGACATCCCAAGCATCTGGCAAGCACTTTCGTTGACCAACTGGTAGTTCAGCTCTCTATCAAAGAGTAAAAACCCATCCGTGATCGCTTCGATAATCCCCACCTCGCGCTGCCGAGCGTCGGCAAGTTCTTTTGCGTATCGCTTTTTATCAGTAATATCACTTTGGATCGCAACGAAACTAGCCAACTCGCCAGATTCGTCAAATACGGGAGAAATCGTCAAGTCATTCCAGAAAGGCGTTCCATCTTTTCGGTAATTAAGCATCTCAACGCGGCAAGGTTTTTCGTTTTCGATTGCATCGTGAACCACTTTTACCGTTTCAGCGGAGGTGTCCTTGCCCTGCATGAATCGACAATTCCGTCCCAGCACTTCATCTCGAGCGTAACCGCTCATACGACAGAATCCCTTATTGGTAAACGTAATCACGTTGTCGTTTTTCGCGTCGGCGATTTGAATTCCTGCGTCGGCTGATTCGATCGCTTTGAGTTGAGCGCGTAAAAGTTGTCGCGCTTCCACACGTTCGGTAATATCACGCGCGATCGCACAAAGGAATTGCTCGCCGTTGAGCAACAGTGAGCTGGCGTTGACTTCAATCCGCAGTTTTGACCCGTCTTTGCGAACCCATTCCGATTCGAAAGACTTCAACGCCTTTTCTTCCAACGACTTAAACAACTTACGATAAGACGCCTGGTCGAGTGTCAAATTGATCTCAGACACAGACAAGTTTTGCAACTCTTGGCT
>CAZXXY010000477.1:0-1028 GCA_964644755.1 uncultured Hyphomonas sp.
ATTTCACAGAGAGACTACGCCGCGATAGCGGCTTACTTGAACAATGCGATGAACCGAAGTGCCGTGCTTCGGGGAATGGGATGGATAATCTAATCACGGCACTCGGTTAACTAGAACGTCATGTGGCAAAGGGAGTATCGCACGTTTCATGAGTGTTGTACCCGAATACATCGCACGCCGGATTCGCCGCCCTATCCCCAACGGTTCATCCGTTGTTCCCGGATCGACGCCGGTAGTCTCGTTCGGCAATTCCCGTGTCGCGACAACCGCAACACTCGGCATCAACCCAAGTCGCGTAGAGTTTCTCGACTCCAGTGGCAACCTTCTGACGGACAACCGGCGGCTCAGCACTCATGAATCACTGGGCGTTACATCGTTGGCCGACGCGTCACCTGGGACCATCTCTCAGGTACTCGACGACTGCGACAACTACTTCTCCCTCAATCCGTACCGACGTTGGTTTGATCAGCTTGAGACAATCCTCAATCAGTCCGAGGCGTCGTACTACGACGGTACGGCATGTCACCTTGATTTGATCCAATGGGCCACTGACCCAACATGGGGTGGACTCGACAAGTCGCAAAAGACAACTCTGCTTACTGCAGACACTCAGTTTCTACTTGACCAATTAACCAACGAGTCGCTTTCCGTACTGTTCGTAAACGGCTCAGCTGTAATTCGGCAATTGCGGCGTTCCCTTGACATCGAATTCGCCGAGCAATCGCCAATTACCGGCTTTGCAAGGCACGACACACGGTTCTTTACCGGTACAATTGCGGGCATCACGGTCGTGGGTTGGTCAACCAATATTCAGTCTTCGTTCGGCGTTTCCAATGAGCTTCGGCGTGAGATTGCATTACGATCATCTGAGCTGGTTGCTTCCCACGCAATCGCATAACAAAAACATGCACCGGAACGCGGTCGGTGCTCGAATTTCCAGCTGAACGTCGCTGGTCCGCGTCCGGTGATGTTTAACGTTGAACTTAAAACAAATTGCTTTTCGTGTTTTTTGAGCGGTTGCGAGCTTC
>CAZXXY010000478.1:0-1026 GCA_964644755.1 uncultured Hyphomonas sp.
AACACCCGCTCGACGAAATCCGTGAAGGTCGTAGGCCGAATTCGCGCCAACGTCGGTCCGCGATGCAGCACGTGGCGCTATGGCCAATCGCTGTGAAATTCCTACAAAGTGAGGACGAATCACTTCGCAATTTTGGCCAGCAGTTCGGTGAGCTTGCGATTAAAGGGGCCAAACATCAAACCGACAGGAGTTTCCAACAAAGGATGTTGTTTGATTGGGGGCAAGTCGCGATCAAGAGAAAAGATGTCAAACAGGCGGAGGCAAAATGGTCTGAGTTACTGGACGAAGTCACCAAACGTCCCACTCGGAAGAAAAAGGAAACTGCCCCACAGAACAGGCCAGCAACACCAAGGCGGGCCGCGCCTCAGCCTATGTCTGGAACGAGTTTGAAGTCATACTTCCCTGCCGAAATGAAGGTACTGGGAATACTCGCAACGCCCAAAGAATTGTCTCCAATGCTGCTATCCGCTGTCATGCTTCAAGAATCGGTTGCGGTCCCAACCGACGAAAAAGCTGAAACGAAAACGGAGTATACACCACCGCTCACGAATACTCAGTTTCAAACGACACGAAAAATCGCTCTTGCAGCAGCCAAAAACGACATGGTTGCATTATCCAAGCGAGCGATGAGTGAACTTTTGAAAGGTGGGCTGCCAGTTGCGGATCCGAATTTCAATGATCAAAATAGCCGTTCGCGAGGTATTTATATTGGCGGTCGAGAGGTTGACACCAGCTCACAGATAACCCCGACAACATTTGGCGAACAGATCGCAGCGGTCCTTAAGGTCTGGGAATCGAAGCCAGATGTCTACGACGCGAATGAAGTTTACGACATGGTGGTTGAAAAAATCTTCCCAACCAATCGCCCCGAAGAAATCCTCCTCTACGAAAATTCGAACGGTATCGACAGTGCAACGGTATCTAGTTTGGCTCAGACCGTGGTTAAGTGGGCAGTCAAAGCCAATCGAATCGACGATTTGAAACGACGAATCCAGCAGCGAGCATCTGTCCCAAGGTCTGCCGTTC
>CAZXXY010000479.1:0-1024 GCA_964644755.1 uncultured Hyphomonas sp.
CAAAGAGCTCATCGGAAAAAGGATGGACGATCTTCATAAGTTCGTCTCTGCGGTAGGCAAGCGAGCCGCCGTCCCCATAAACCGGTCTGTCAGTCTTGTGCCCCATCAGGCGGCACCGTAAGCCAAAGTCGATATTGGCTTCCTGCATGCGCTTCTCGAATGAATGCCGGAATGAGTAGATCTTGTGGGCCTTGGTCGGGAACAAGTCACGTATTCTGAACGCCCGCATCAGGCTCGCCGAGAACAGCTCATTGCGGTCACGATAATGGGCAAAGCCGCTCGGCGCTCGTTTGGCCGCTTCCAGCGATACGCCCACCAGCGGTATTTTACGTTCAGACGACGCCGTCTTGATCTCGCGCTTGGCATCGCCATGCGCTCTCGCCCTGATCCAGATATGAGGAACTTCATCTTCAAGACAAATGTCTTCTGGCTGGAGGTTGATGATCTCGCTTGGACGGCAACCGGTCTCGATCAGCATATAGGCGGCAAGCTGTAGATCCGCCTTAACTTTATTGAAGATACCCGGTTTCAAGATCTTTGATTGCACCCAGTCGGACTCAAAGCTTGGTGTGTCGCTCTTCTGCTTGGCCTTGAAGCTGATATTGCGAAACGGGTTGGGCCGATCTTCTTCGCCAATATGGCGGTAATAGTCCCGATAGAGAGACCGGATGCCGCCAATACGTCTGTTGGCCGTATTGCCTGCCAGCGGTTCTCGCATTGGATCCTTCGGAAACACGAGCTCCGCCCACCATGCCTTGTAGGCTAACGCGTGCTCTCTTGTGATCTCGTCTATTGGTAGGTCGCCAAACTGATCAGTGAAGTAAGTCACCGCCAGCTTCTTCACTTTGCGCCAATTTGTTTTCTGGCGTTCGGATTTGTACATCTGCTCGTCGAGCGCGATCTCGTTGAAATAGATCTCGAGCGCTTCAGAGATTTTGACTTTCGGACGAGTTGCGCCGCCAAGAATGGCTTCGGTCGCAGCAGGCTCAGGAATATCCTCTGCACCTCCAGTGTCTCGAACGGC
>CAZXXY010000480.1:0-1020 GCA_964644755.1 uncultured Hyphomonas sp.
CGACCGTACCTGTCGAAGACATCTTAGAAATCATTCGCCCCTGCGGCCTGTCACCCACTAAGTCAAAAGCCATCGCCAAGCTGTCGGAGATTTTGGTCGAGCAATACGGTGGCAAAGTCCCGCAGGACATGGAAGCACTTGAGTCTTTGCCGGGCGTGGGGCATAAAACCGCCAGCGTCGTGATGGCCCAGGCCTTCGGCGTGCCTGCGTTTCCCGTCGACACTCACATCCATCGGCTGGCTCAACGCTGGGGGCTGACCAACGGCAAAAACGTCAAGCAAACCGAAGCCGATTTGAAAAAACTGTTCCCCGAAGAATCATGGAACAAGTTGCATTTGCAAATCATCTTCTACGGTCGTGAATTCTGTTCGGCTCGCGGGTGCGATGGCCGGGTCTGCGAGATTTGCACCACGTGCTACCCCAACCGAAAAACGCCCAAACTCGTCAAGAAACCGTAGTGTCCGGACATTCGATTTTTGCCAGCGTTTCGACGTTAAAGAATAACGGTTCTGCAACGATTGTTTAGTCACATACGTTTTCTGTTGGCCGACGTACAAAATCGCAACGCATTTGCATTGTCCAATGACGATAAGTCTCTCGTTAACAGCATTGACCAGAGCAGACACAACCTTGAGCGATCACTTGGTTCACGAAGATCTTGGGGCGGATCGCTACAACTGCCCCTGGTTTGGATAGGATTGTTTTTTGCAAGCTCGGTTCTAGAATTAAACACTTTCGAGTTAAGCAAACGCTTTCGAGTTAAGCCCTTCTTACAAAAATTAGCAGCAGAGTAATTGAATGGCGGTGGGAATCGAGTGTCCGGTCTGCGAGGCCGTTTTTCTGGTGAAGCAGGTCAACACAAAGACCGGCATCCGCTGCCCAGAATGCAATCGCAAATTTCGATTCTCCAAAGAAGTATTAGCAAAACAATCGGCCAAGCAATTAGCCAGCAAAACAAAGTCCGCTGACAAAACTGCCACCGCTAAACGCTCATCGACAGCGGACGCCGCCACTGAAGAG
>CAZXXY010000481.1:0-1019 GCA_964644755.1 uncultured Hyphomonas sp.
CTATAGTCAGCAACAACCGCCGTGTTCTGAGTCTGCATTTGGTGAGCTGAAGTCGGTTCGTTGCCGAGCGTTATAGGTGACTATCATTAGCGCAAAAGAATAACTCGGATCGTTCAGCACAAAAACCGCCTACAGTGCAGCCCGTATCGTGGTAGAATATTTAGGTCAATCGCCGAATTGGCTTTCGCTGACGTTTCCGAATTGTCTCTTTACTCAACAACACTCATGCGTCTTTCCGTCGTCGTATCTCAAAGCCCCAGCAAGAATCCCGCCAAACGTAAGTTGGAAGAGGACATCGTGACTGGGCTGCTGTTCGAAAACGGCATCGATGTGACTGTCGTGCCAAACTTATACGACATCAAGCCCGACAGTACAGGCATGCTGGCGTTGCATCGGATTAATGGTCACGCAGTCGTGGTGTCTTGGTTGTTCGAGCGGGCGTCGCATTGGATTTTGGATCGTCACGGCGTGCATGGGCACGTCGGTAAGATTCTGTTGCAAAACGAGGACGAAGAAGACGAAGACGAAATTGATAACGAAGACGATCCGGCGGATGAGGCCGATGAAAAATCTCGCGTCATCGATAATCGCGAGATTCCCAATCGCAAAATTTATTGTTTGGATTTAAAAACCACCAACGATGCTTCGCAGTTCATCGAAGAAGTGAAGCGGATTCACAAAGAGTTGTCGGTTAAGGTCGTTGGCTTGGGTGACATGTTAAACGCCAAGCCGATCAAGCCTGCTCCTGCGGCAAGTGAGCGTTTTAATAATCCGACCAACGATACCGCGTTGGCAGCCGACGGCAATGGTCTACTGGAGCCTTCGGTCGTCAATCGAATCGAAGCAACCGGCGGTCGACGCTGGTACCCGGTGATCGATTACAGTCGCTGCACGAATTGTATGGAGTGCATCGATTTTTGTTTGTTTGGTGTATACGGCGTCGACAAGGTCGATGAAATTTTGGTTGAACAACCAGACAATTGCCGAAAGGGTTGTCCGGCATGCAGTCGCGTATGTCC
>CAZXXY010000482.1:0-1017 GCA_964644755.1 uncultured Hyphomonas sp.
GGGATTGGATGGATGGTGCGATAGGCAACAGCGATTTGGACTTTGAAGGTCTTGGATGGACTGCCGAAAACACTGTGACGACATTCTGGTCAACATGAATTTAAAACTATGAGCAACGCCAAGACTAAAAATCAAAGTGATCAAACTCTTACGGATAGTATCTTGGATCAGTTTCTCTGTGGTGATGCGATCGAGGTTGCTCGGACGCTGCCGGACGCCTGTGTGGATACGATCGTCACCAGTCCGCCCTACTTTCAACAACGCGACTATGGCAGTGACTTGCAGATCGGGATCGAGTCGACTCAGCAGGAATACGTGCAGCGACTGGCTGATCTTTTTGCTGAACTTCGCCGAGTCGTAAAGCCTTCAGGATCGGCTTGGGTCGTGATCGGCGACAAGTATGTCAAAGGAGAACTGCTGGGCATGCCGTGGCGAGTCTGTTTTGGGCTCAAGGATATCGGTTGGCAATTGAGAAGCGATTGTATCTGGCATAAGCCCAACGCGATGCCATCGAGCACCAAGACTAGACCGACCACCGATCACGAGTACATCTTCTTTTTCAGTCACTCGAAGAAGTACCACTACGACGCCGATGCGATTCGCGAGCCGCATGTAACGTTTTCGGAAAATTCGAAAATGAAAGGCGGCCGCAAGCACTTTGGCAAGCGAGGCGGAACTCCTGAGCAGGGCAAAAACGAGGGTGACAATAATCTTCACGACGGACGCTGGGATCAGGCGTTCCATCCGTCGGGGCGCAACAAACGCACCGTCTGGTCGATCTCGCTTTCTAAATTTCGCGAGGCCCACTTCGCCGTTTACCCTCAGAGTTTGGTGGAAACGTGCATCAAGGCAAGCTGCCCGGAGGGTGGTGTCGTGCTGGACCCATTTTCGGGCGCAGGCACCACGGCGCTGGTGGCTCGCAGCCTAGGCCGGCGCTTTATTGGCATCGATTGTGTTCCCGAATACTGCGATCTGGCTCGCCGCCGGCTTGGAGAGGGATAGTTTTCGGTTTTCGGT
>CAZXXY010000483.1:0-1016 GCA_964644755.1 uncultured Hyphomonas sp.
TAGAGGCAAGCGCTAGATTGATCGTGGCACGTGGCGAGCCACCAAACTGAATCATGGGTGACAGATTCATGCCGTAAGATTCTGGAGAACGTGTCGCCATAATCAAGTCGACGATATATCCCTCTACTTTTTCATCCACGTGGATTTCGTCAACGAGCTTACGGGCCGTCAGGATCTCTGCTGGATTTGTCACCGGGCTGATGTCGACGTTAACTGCCGTTTTGCTCATGCGACGCAGGATCTGTAGCTCTTCGTCGCGGTTCGGGTAGTTGACGATTACTTTTAGCATGAAGCGATCGGTCTGTGCTTCGGGTAGCGGATAGGTACCTTCTTGTTCAACCGGGTTCTGAGTCGCCATCACCAGAAACGGATTGTCTAGCCGAAACGTTTCCGCGCCGATGGTCACTTGGCGTTCCTGCATCGCTTCAAGGAGGGCGCTCTGGACCTTCGCCGGCGCGCGATTGATTTCGTCAGCAAGAATCAGGTTCGAAAAGATAGGCCCTTTTTGAACCACAAACGTTTGCTCTTGCGGACGATAGACCTGAGTTCCAATCAAGTCCGCTGGCAGCAAGTCGGGGGTGAACTGAATTCGTTGAAAGCCGGTGTCGATGGCTTGGGCTAGGCTGGCGACGGCGGTCGTCTTGGCAAGACCCGGTACTCCCTCGATCAACAAATGGCCGCCCGTTAGCAGACCGATCAACATCCGATGAATTAGTTGCTCTTGGCCTACAAGCACGCGGTTGACTTCGCCCACAATTCGACGGAATGGTTCGCTGGCCAGTTTGATTTTTTCGGACGCTTGTTCGATCTCCGCGTGGCTGGTCATGAGCAAAATGCCTTTCTGATTAACTCTGTTGGCTGACTTGTTGATTGAAATTTTGACGCTTTGAACGGTGAGTTAGTCGCTGCCAACCGGGATGTCGGTGTGAGTTTCTCCAATTTTTTCGAGATTACTGAAAATGATCTTGGGCGGCAATGCACAAAAGCGACCGTTTGGATTTGCGGTGTGGATTTGC
>CAZXXY010000484.1:0-1015 GCA_964644755.1 uncultured Hyphomonas sp.
TTGCGTGCGTCGGCTTCGCTGAGTTCAACGCCATTGTTCTGGGCGACCATCATCAAAGCGGCAACGCCGATGTCACCGAAGTTGTGATACCGCTCCGTTGCGGAGTCGACCAGCGAATGATGCAGCATCGTTGAGAACCACAGGGGCAATAGATCTTCCCGTCCGCCAAGTGCTTTTCCGACTGAAGCTTGCAAGCCCTTTAAGTCGAGCAACGTTTCATTGACATCGAACAGGATGACTTTGGGTTCGGTAATCGTTGGCGATTCTTGTGCAAACATCTCCGATCCTCCAAGGATTGAGTGAGCAAACATTGTCAACGCAGCGGTGAAGCAAGTCAGCAATGGTTTTCGAAGTGAAGATTTCATGGTTGGGTTCCTAAGAAGTTAATGAACTGGTTTTCTTCGACCATTCGAATTCTTGGAATGGCTTGTCCAGCGGAGTGTCTGCCAAGTGATTGATGTAATTGCTCATTACTTTCTGAGACAAAACCAACACGATCTCCAACAGCTGTTGCTTCGTAAAACCGGCTTCGTAAAAAGTAGCCAATTCGGAATCGCTCACGATGCCACGGTTGCGAACGATCGCCAGCGTTGTGTCGCGGAGAACGTTAAGCTCCGTAGTCGGCAACGCAGACTCGTCACGCAACGCGTCGCTGATTTCGCCAGAGACATGCATCGAACCGGCAATCATCGTGTGCGCGGGTACGCAGTACTTGCAATTGTGTTCGACATTGATGGTCTGCCAGATAACCGTCAGTTGTTCTTTGTCAAACGATGACTTCTGGGCTAACGCGTGAAGCTGCTGGTAGGCTTCGAGAACGGCTGGCGATTGGGCCATCACAGCGTGCAGATTTGGAATCATTCCGAAGGCTTTGATCGAGCCTTTTAGCAAAGGCTGTGAGTCTTCGGGCGCTGTTTCGATATCGTGAAGTTGGAAGTCTTTCATGTTTATCTCTCAAATCTGGGATTGGTTTTAGTTGTGTTGTCGATCTGGTAAGTGGCAGATTCGGTTGAAG
>CAZXXY010000485.1:0-1015 GCA_964644755.1 uncultured Hyphomonas sp.
GAACGACAAGATAGGACCTAGCAGCAGGACGATTGAGTTTCTGACGGTTTCTGATTGCAGTCAGTTGGTTCTTGTCGTTCGTTCACCAGAGTCAGTGTAATTTAGTGTACCCGATTCCGACAAAGGGCAGTCTCAGCCGCTTTGTCGATGACGAGGGCGATTGGTTCGGCTGCGGGAAGAGTTTCTTCCCGCAGCCGTTATTTTTTTGATGAGTCAAAAGTTTGGATCAGTCGAAAGTTGAAAGGGTACAGTTTGCTGGGCTCGGGTTTTGAGGTCTGTTTTAGGGAGTGCGAGGCTCCGGCCGAGACGCGCTGTGTTCGAGTTCTTCGTTGCAGGTTAGCTGTGAGTCCCGAAGGGGACGACAGCATGTAGCCCCCGACTTCAGTCGGGGGTTTGCTTGGCTTGTGACAGACAAAGTCCCGAACGGGACGACAGCAGGGGTGCGGGTTGCTGTCGTCCCATTCGGGACTTCCGGTTTTGTGGACAAGAAGACCGTGGACTAAAGTCCACGGCTGAATGCTGCCGTCCCTGTCGGGACGAATCCACCTAAAACAAACCATCATCGATCAAGCCGGTGGACTCGAACGCTGCGTCGATGTCTTGGCTGCCAGCGAGAGCCAGTTGTTGTGGGGGCGATGAGATTTGGACAGGCGGGCGATCGTCTTCTTGCTCAGTTATGAAGCTCGCGGGTTCGTTGGTGATAACGATACTGGCCAGATTCTGACTGGAAGCCAAGGCCGCGGTCGGTGGCAGAACGGATTGCCCAAGGTTTCCGATCAGGATGAAAGCGTCGCCCAATACGTTGACGTTCCCGTCACCGTTGAAGTCGCCTTGCGCCCATGCTGCTCCGCCGGTCAGACCAAGGTTGCCTATCAAAGCAAACGCATCGCCCAAGACGTTAACCTGGCCATCGAGGTTGGCGTCTCCAGGAATTGCGACTTAGACGGATTCAATAAACGTGCCGCCCGGGTTTCCATCGGCATCGCCGTCGAGGCTCAAGTTGCCCGCGACCGAG
>CAZXXY010000486.1:0-1014 GCA_964644755.1 uncultured Hyphomonas sp.
CGCCAAGATATTTAGGGTTTGAATCGCGACCATTACGGGACGAACCACCTGATTTCTTATGAGCCATAACGGCGCTCCTACATCTTAAAAAGCTCTATTGAGCGAGCTTGTAACCTATTTATGCGTCTTTAGCGAATTCTGAAGCCTGAGACACCCAATCGTCGCGTGTGATACGCCCCGGGAAGCTCATCTCTTGTTCCAGTTCTTCAATCTGATCGCCTTTCAGCGCGGCGACCTGCCAGAAATGGTAGATGCCAGCTTCGTTCAGCTTGCCTTCGAGCACTTTACCGACGCCCTTGATCTTCTTCAGATCATCCGCTTCGCCTTGTGGACCTTGCAGACGGCCGCGTGCATCCATAGCAGATGTATCAGCAGTTTTGGCTGGCTTTGGCGCCTCTGCAGCGGCTGGCTTCGGCGCAGCTTTCGGCTTGGCCGCAGCTTTCTTGGCCGGTGCTTTCTTGCCGTCAGCGAGGATCGACGTGATTTTCACCACAGTCTCGTGCTGGCGATGGCCTTTCTTGCGGCGATAAGTCGACCGCTGGCGCTTTTTCATAATAATGACTTTGGCGCCTTTGCGCTGCTCGGAAACCTCTCCGACCACGCTGGCACCGGCAACGGTTGGCGCACCAATGGTTGTGCCAGTGTCACCGCCAACAACCAGCACTTCGTCAAAGGTGACTTGTGCACCAGCTTCACCGTCAAGCTTCTCGACGATGATTTCATCATTCTCGGCAACTTTGTACTGCTTGCCGCCTGTTTTGATGACCGCGAACATGGGCCTATCCTTCCAGCATGAATATGCTCTAAATTACATGTAAACCCGTGCGCACAGGGCGACGGGTGTGAAGGGGTCGGAAAAACCACAAAGCGGCCCCCGTGTCAAACCCCATTTGCCGAAAATTTCACCCTGCAAAAGCCCTTGCCCGACAGGAGCTGACCGCCTATGTACACCCAGCTTAGGAGAGGTGCTAGAGTGGTTGAATAGGACGGTCTCGAAAACCGTTGTGCTCGCAA
>CAZXXY010000487.1:0-1014 GCA_964644755.1 uncultured Hyphomonas sp.
ATGCATAGGTCTGAGCCGACTCTAGCTTGGCCTGATTCATTGCCAGGAATGTTGGTTCCGACATCCGCTCAACTAGTTCATTTTGGTCCTCTTCGTTTCCAATCGTCTTTTCACGAAAGGACTTTAAAAAGGTCTCGATTGCGGACACATCTTCGGCCGCTATTATTTCCTCGAAATAGAGCGTCAGCAGTTCGTTTCCGCGCTGACTAAAATTTCCCTGATACCCATATTGCACAGACACCCAATACGATTTCTGCCCTTGATTTCCAGCACCACGAGGATTTCGGTGGACAAAGTCGATCAAAATCGACGAAATGTCGGACGTCAACTTCCGCTCTTTTCGGATTTCAACAACCTCAGACAAAGCAGAAATCCACTTCTGCTGATCAGGTTGACGGCGAGTTCCTATAACAGCTTTGATTTGCTTCTGGGCTAGGGCGGCGAAATCATCCTCGCTTGCCCTATAGAGAGCGTAGAGGCGGCGTAGTTTCATTGCGGTGGCACGGTCCCGCCGCTTTTCAATTTTAGTAGCAATCGATTCAATTTGTTCGTCATGTGCTTCGCCACTCAACCCAAAACGCCGTGCCAAAAACTCAACCGGAGTCCGCTTGGTTACCAAATCACTTTCAGATCTAGTAACAATTCCGAGACCGCTCGGGTATTGAATTAGCCCATACAAATTGTTTGGCAGTTTCTTGGATGGGATCGCGGCCTTGAGGGCAAACTGAACTAGTTCCTCATCGATAGGATTTCCGATTGCTTCCGTCGAAGCTAACAGCGCCGTGAAACCTTCCGGCGCCATTGTTGGTGAATCCAGCATCATCCGAGCAATACGGTCGTGTAAGTCTCGTTGTTGTTGAAACAGTTTCTTTAATCGGTCTAACTTTTTCTGTTGGATCAACCTTTCAACACCCGGTCCGGTCGGGAAATTAAGCTCGAGCCAATTTTTTCCAAAGCGTTTCTGGTAGACCGATGGAACTCGGTAATTATCTGACTTGGATGATAAGACACGAC
>CAZXXY010000488.1:0-1014 GCA_964644755.1 uncultured Hyphomonas sp.
CAAAGAAAGAGGCACATAACCTTGATCACGATTGTGACGGTAATATTGAAGAAGTTGTTGAAGCCGCGCGTGCTGAAATATCAAAGATATTGCGTTTAAAAGAAGATCTTAAAGTTGCTGTAACCCAGCTTAAACTAGAAGAATCGCATCTCGCTTCAAATATCCCTTCTCTTGAAAGGGCCCTTCAAACTCTAAGTCAAACTTTACAAGAAATATCACCTAGCGTAACTCAAGCGAGAACGAGTTTTTCTCAATACTTGGAGGAGAAAACTGAAGTTGAGAAATCAATTCACCAATTTGAAACCCTATCTGAACTTGAAGGGCGTCGAACTAAAGTTGTTGAAGAAAAAAGTGAACCATCCGAGTCCGAAACAAAACAAGACACCACCCTATCTACAAGTGCGATGGATGAACTTTCAACTCATGTAAAGTCCATGCTTGATTTATGGGGCGTTCCTAATGTGGACCGAGTTCATTATAGTAGCGAATCCGATGATTTTGTATTTAATGGTAAAAACAGAATCAGTAATGGCAAAGGACATCGTTCTATTACACACGCCGCAATTACAATTGCTATGTGTAAGTATTTAGAATCCAAAGGATTACCGTCTCTGGGTTTCGTGATACTTGATTCGCCTCTACTTGCTTATGAGGAACCGGACAATGCAGAAGATGATTTAAGTGCTACTGATGTAAATCTGAAGTTTTTTGACAGTTTAATTGATTGGAATACTACCCAAACAATTGTGATTGAAAATAAAAAATCCGTACCTAAAAAAATGGAAGATCATGAACGGTCGCTGTTCTTTACAAAAAATAGCGAACTAGACCGCTATGGTTTTTTTCCGATTAATTCGGTGCTCTAACTGACACAAATCATTTGATAGATATCGGTACTTAAAGAGCACCCTATTGAATTAGACGACAGTTTTTACATCATAATTTATGCCGTGAATATGACATATTGGAATCAAAATGCTAACCTATATTTTCAAGGCTTTTTAGTAAAAAAGG
>CAZXXY010000489.1:0-1012 GCA_964644755.1 uncultured Hyphomonas sp.
CGCAGCGCAAAAAAGTCGTTGCGATGGCGACGCGTTGAAACTGGGAAAACCTGGAGGGACATGAATTGTCGACTATAATTTAATATCGCTGATGTCTGTGTTTTGTCGTCTTTTACGTTGCAGTTCTCTTCGACGTTGCCGGTACCTTTGGTGAGCTTTTTCGTACCTTTCGGCTTGCTTATACGACCAGATACTCAATCCTACCCCAAGGCAGGTAAACAAAACACCAAACAGCGGAACCAGACTAAATCCACGCCCCCCAAATCCACTCGACATTGATGAGGCCGTGGCTATCCAACAAATTCCAAATGCCGCGAACGCTACGCCTACAAAAACGCTGCTTCCCTTGGTAGGGGTCTGTCGATGACCATACTGACCTGTCACTTTATATTTGTCACTCTCCCTGTCCCATTCACGGTCAAGGAAATTGATCTCGGCAAGAATACAGCGATCGTCTTTTCGCGACCGATCGCGGTTGTGATCCTTCTCCTCATCTTTTTCTTGCTCGGCCTCAAGCTCGCGTTTGGCCAAGTCGTCCAACGCATTCCAAACCGTGTTCGGTTTATTGAAGCGGTCAGTGTCAACGGAGTCGTTGCTATTTGGCTTTTTAGTCTCAATATCAAGCGCTGGGAAATCGTCGGTCGCAACTCCGTTATCTTGAGGAGTGTGTTCGGCATCGCCAGCAGCATTGTCGTCGTCGCTCAAGACTTTCTTTTTCGCGATCTCAAATTCTTCTCTGGAGATTACTCTTTGACGACGGAGTTCTTCTAGCTTCGCCAATTCGTCAGCAATACTCATGTCGACCGTTTCTCAAGTTTCAAAAACACTCTGGCACCATTGAATCACCGCCGTCAATTATAACAGAATTCCAATGGCGCAAAGCAAAAAGCGAAGGTTCAACAGAACCTTCGCTTTTGAAATTGGTTCTTCGGGGAATTTAGTGACTAGTTTTAGGCCTCAAATCGAGCTTTCGGCAGTAGAACAAAATTCTCAAGCGGTAGTTTTGGAAATT
>CAZXXY010000490.1:0-1010 GCA_964644755.1 uncultured Hyphomonas sp.
ACCTCGCCGAACGAGAACGGGCCCTGGCCGCTGCAGAAACGGCGGTTGCCGAAGCGAAACTCGCGACGGATAAACTCGCTGAAGCGGAGGAGAAGCGTTTCGCTGAGATCGCAGAAATGCAAAAGAAGCGAGCACGATCGCAGCTACGCAATTTGATTGGAAACATCGCATTGCTATTTGCCGCCATCGTGGCTTTGGCAGGAAGTATCATGGGATTTCGTCAACTCCATATTGAGCAGACAGGTGCACTCGTAACGGCGGCTCTTGAGGCTGAAAAAGTGGATGATGGCCGGGCAATGCGTTTCGCTGTGCTCGCTAATGAGGGTGACCTACTAAAACCTGCCCACAGCGATGCTGATTTCAGCATTGGCCAGATCGCATATGGGTCAAGTTTGGAAGCTGTCCTTGCCGGCCATGATGGCAAGATCTTATCAACGTCTATATCCAAAGATGGAAAAAGAATTTTAACCAGCTCCGAAGATGGCACCATTCGTATATGGGAAACGGATGAAGATGGCTTATGGTCTTCCACCATTATAGAGGCTCATACGGGATGGGTAAATACAGCAGCTTTTTCACCAAGAGATGGCAGCATAATTTCTGCGGGTGACGGGTCATTGAAGCTTTGGAATAAAACGGAGCTGGAACCTTGGACATCAACAATACTGCAGCAACAGGAGTGGTTTATCCACTCTGCGGAAGTCTCAAAAGATGGCACAAAAATACTATCGATTACAGACAATGGCAGGGCCGCACAAATTGCCAGCATTTGGGAACAAACAAGCAAGGATAAATGGGAGGTCACATTCCAGATTGATCGGATCAAAGGAGCCTCTTTGTCTCCTAACGGCAATTACTTGTTCGTGCATTATGGTGGAGGAGCGATCGAGCTGTTTCGATACGAAAAGGCCAGCAGGAAATGGACACCCATTTACGCAGAAGATCTACCGACGGCTCTGACAGCCCCGCCTGTATTCTTTGCGGATGGACAACAACTATTGTTGTCGTTC
>CAZXXY010000491.1:0-1008 GCA_964644755.1 uncultured Hyphomonas sp.
GCACTCACCCCATGAAAAATTGATCATGAGTCTCGGAGCAAAGAAGTCTACCTTTATGCTTCCACACGCAGGCGGTTCTGGGCACGGAAAGTCGATTTTATACTCTTGGTCACGCAACTCACCCGGAATTTTTAAGCCAAATCCAATTTCGCACGTATCTTTCCCTGTTGGATCAACGCTCCCCGGGACAAAATACCCCCGCTAGAGTGACATACCATTAACGAACCCAAGTGGATCTCTGCTGATAAATCTGCCAAGCTGAGCATGGAAGTACCTTGCTCGGAAGTAATAGAGCCCGGTTTCGAGATCTTGCCGTCTTCCGGTGTATCGGAACTGCCAATCGTAACTGGATGTTGAGCGAGAGCCGAAGTTGGCTGTCATCACGTCGGCAACACCGTGGGCATCGTAGTCGTATCGTTCGACGATCGTACCACTGGTGTTGGCCAGTGCCACGATACTGAATCGCAGATCGCTCAACGCATAAATTCGTTCATTGAGCGAACCGTTGCCGCTGGTATCACGGTCTCGCAGGATCAGATCGTCCATGTATCCAAGATTCCACACGAACTGCGTGTCGGCCGTTGTCGCGGTGTTAACGCGTTCTTCCAAGGCTTGCGATGCACTGGAGTAGTAAACGTGCCGATCTTCAATGGCGCTACCGGCTGCGAACTTCTGCACCACGATGCGGCGGTTATTGCCATCGTACTGGTAGCTGGCAACAGTGTCGCCGTCATCGGCTAGTTTGATCAAACGGTTCCACGCATCCCAAGTAGCTGTGAAGGACGACTCAGGGACTGAGTCGACTACATTGGGGATCACCGTCATGTTGCCGCTGGCGTCATGATTGGGTGTTGCCCATGCAGTTCCAGACGATTGGCTGATGTTGGTGATCTCGTTGACCGTGTCATGCACACGAGTCTGATTGAGTGTGCTGACCGACGATCCCGATTCATTGAAGCCGGTGAAGTTGCCCGTTTCGTCCAGAGTGAAGCTCTGATCGATGGCGGG
>CAZXXY010000492.1:0-1007 GCA_964644755.1 uncultured Hyphomonas sp.
CCTATGGCAGTCTCGAGCGGGCCGATCAAAATGCCGGAGCAGAGACGCTGGACGCGGCGGTGACCGAAGAGACTGCGATTGACGAGACTGTGCCGCACGGCAAGGCCCGTTATATGGCTGTGCCATTGGGTATTATGGTTTTTGCCACGCTTTGTTTCATGGTGTGGACGGGGGATGGCAGCATGATGGCCGGTGATGGTGCGAAATCAGTGCTCTGGGCTGTTGTTTTGGCCTGTCTGGCAGCTTTTCTGCTCCTGCGTTTTGATGGCGGGATGAAAACTGACAAATTGCTCGATATGGGTTTTTCGGGAATGGGGGAATTGCTGCCGGCTGTCGCGGTGATTTTTCTGGCCTTTGCGTTGGGCAACAGCCTGTCGGATCTGGGGACGGGAAAGACGGTTGCTGCGCTTGCAAGTGAGTTCCCTGCGCCATTTTTGATGCCTGCGCTTTTATTTATCGCCGCCGGGATCACCAGTTTCGCAACCGGAACGAGCTGGGGCACCTATGGCATTCTTGTTCCGATTGCTTTGCCGCTGGCATTCGGGCTGAACATTCCTCCGGCGCTGGCTTTGGCGGCGGTTATGGGCGGCGGCGTTTTCGGGGACCATTGCTCGCCGATCTCCGACACCTCGATCATCGCGTCATTTGCCTCCGGTTGCGATCATATTTCGCATGTTCGCACGCAACTTCCCTACGCTTTGACCGGCGCAGGCGTCGCAACGGCGCTTTATATCGGCGTTGGCTTCTTTATGGTCTGATTCTTTTGTAAGTATGGATGTGCTACTTAGCTTGATTTGTGCTTCAAGACAGCAGAATCAACCCTATTCTGCCTCGAAACATCCGCCTCAATCTATGCGGGTAGGGCGGTTGATTGAGTATTGTTTTGATACTTATCTGATCGGTAAATTTTCCGTTAAAGTGAGCGTACAATTACATTAACTTGTCGCCGAAAATTTCGGTCAGACTGTTAAGGTTTCCGGTCAGACTTCGCCCTGAAAGTCTGACCG
>CAZXXY010000493.1:0-1007 GCA_964644755.1 uncultured Hyphomonas sp.
GCAGACACGGAGACGGTTCTGGCAAGCTTGGGACTTGGCGAGGTTTAGGGGGCGACGTTTAGGGGGCGACGTTTAAGGGAGAGGTTTTTGGGGCGGCTGTCACCGCGCCCTTCATCTGGCCTTACGGTCTCTGGATCGTTGTCAGGCAGGTATCGTCGGCCTCGCTCTCATTATCAGCAGACCAAATTCCCGTATGCCCTGCGCAGGCAGGGCTGGCTCCGCGATGTTGCAAAATTATGAAAGCTGCCCCTGCCTACGCAGGGGACACGGAACATAATGTCCGCTTCCGGCGGCTTAGCGGACGTTAGAAGGGTGTAACCCCCAAACTAGGCCACAGCCTAGGTGTTTCTAAAGTGTGACACGGCTACCTAATAGATGATCCTTGAACAGCCGTTTCAATTTCCTCATCTGTTGGCACATCAACACCGCGGTCGCGCAATATGTCTATAAGAGAACGAACATTTACGGCGCTAGCAGGCACACCAAGCGTTTTCCCCAAACTTGTTTCAAACTGGAGGTAATACCGCCAGCGACTCAATCTTACGCTCTGAATTTTCGCCCAGTCGATCGTCAGTTTACGTCCAGACAGGCGCCGAAAAATGAGGTGCTCAGGGAGTATGTCAATGCCAGGTACATTCAAATAGTACAATGTCGCGAAGAAGTAGATTGCTGGCAATAAGAAGGACCAAGGGCCTTCCGGTATGTTATCTCCAACAGGCCCTGCGAAATAAGAGATTGAAACATCGACAAAGGTCCATGCCGCCAATCCAAACATACACATCCAAAGGCGGCTCATGCGCACTTGGTGTTTCTGAAGAGGCAGGAACCTCTCATGCAAGAAATATGCAACCGCGGTAACGGCGAAGAAGAAGAGTAAAGTAACCAGAATTGTGAAAAATTGGGCCATATCCTTTCCTCCTTAACTACCTGAAACCGGATACCAGAGCGAGGTTAGACTTAAGTTAAACACGGACAATTTTCATCAAGTTGAGAAACCTAATTTCGCC
>CAZXXY010000494.1:0-1005 GCA_964644755.1 uncultured Hyphomonas sp.
TTTGGTTGTTGCCTGGGAACCAGTGATCAACCCTTTGGAAGAGCTGCTTCCAATTGATACGGTATTGATGTCGCAACGCTACAATCCGACTGAAACGAAAGTCGATTGATTCTGCCTTTTGGCGAATCTGAGTGTTTTTACTGTTCAGGGCGCACCCAAATGACAGGCAGGTTTCAGTTTGTGCAAATCTTGTTGAATTTATTGGTGTTTTGCACCAAGTGCCCGCGCTTGCAACCGTCCCGGTGACGAAGGAAATCATTCAACATGTCGATCACGAGCAGGCATGTATGTGTCATGCGCAATGAGGACACAGATGTCATGGCCAGTGGGGGGCGATTCCGCTGTACGTCGTAAGCGTAACAGATGGGCTCAATAAAATTGATTTTCTTCGGAAATCAACACTATATTGTAACTTGCATAAAATGCTAACCAGGCCCTACTAAGTATTTAGAGTGTAATTTGGTTTGCGAGCAATAAAGTGAATGATCTGTATCTGAAGACAAGAAGTACGCTAATCTACCTTTGTGGCGGACTATCACTCATGGCTTGCGGAAATGCCGCGCCAGATGGTGAAATTGGCCAAGAGACAAGCTCAACTGTGCAGACGGCAGAACCAGTTGATACGTTCGAAGCGGCGGAGCCGGAAACGCCGGGAGATACCACCTCAGCACCTCAAACTGAAGAAAGTGAAGTCCGTCAGGTGGGAAGCCATACTCATGGCGATGCCAATTTGGCAATCGTTCTCGAAGGCGACAGTTTGACGATTGAGTTGGAAACGCCTCTGTTTAACCTGACCGGCTTCGAGCATGAGCCTGAAACAGTTGAAGAAGTGGCGGCGCTGGAAGCAACCGAAGAGAAGCTGAAACAGTCCGAAGTGCTTTTCTCGGTCAATGAAGAAGCGCAATGTGCACCCGCTGATGGTCATCTGGATATCCACCTGACCAATGACGAACACGATGATCATGAAGAGCACGCGGAGGAAGATCACGAGGCCGAAGAGCATCA
>CAZXXY010000495.1:0-1001 GCA_964644755.1 uncultured Hyphomonas sp.
AGCAGTATATCTTGATGGAGTATCTTGACGGGCCCGGTCTGGATCTGGTGATTCGTGATCGGAACCAAGACGTGGTTCCTCATCAGTTGACGTTGATCAGGCACATGGCTCAGGCGTTGATGGAAGTCCACAAACAAGGCTTCATTCATCGCGATGTATGTCCTCGAAACTTTATCTGTGCCAAAGACTTTTCCAGTTTGAAACTGATTGACTTCGGTTTGACTCTGCCGGACGAAGCGTCTTACCGAATGCCTGGCAATCGAACTGGGACGCCTCAATACATGGCTCCCGAGATCGTTCGGCGGCGAGAAACGGATCAACGACTGGACCTGTTTGCGTTTGGGGTCACGGTGTATCGCCTGCTGACATTTGAGCATCCGTGGGGCAGCACCGATCACTCGGGCACTGCGGCATTGGCTCACGATACCAAGCCCATGATCGATATTCGAAAGCATCGGCCGAATTTGGATCCTCATCTGGTCAGTGCCGTTCACAAATGCCTGGCAGTGAAGGTCGAGGAACGCACGGACACCTTCAAACGTTTCTTGGCTGAGATCAAGCGAGTAACGTCGGCCGAGGCTAAATAAGTTGCCGATTTGTCGGCAGAGAGCAGCTGGGGCTGATTGCCGGCGGACGTCAGACGGAAGCCGATTTATCGACTGAAGGCGAGATAAAGCCTGCCTGTCGATAGCGTTGAAATGCTATGTATTTTGTGCACTATTAAGTGTCTTGTTTTGCCTTACGCTTTGCTGCTGGGGTAGCGCTCAGGTTGACATCGTTCGCCCGTGCGTTTTACGATGGTGGGCTTTCCCTAGTTGGAACTGGACCTGCACGTTGCAAAAAGCGATAGAGAAAGCCGACACGCTGATTGAAGCTCTCGCGTGGATTCGCGAGTTTCGCGGTAAGACAACGGTCATCAAGCTCGGAGGCAGCTTGTTGGGGGATATCGACGCGCTGCACCATATCCTGTTGGATATTTTGTTCATGGAATCGGTCGGGAT
>CAZXXY010000496.1:0-1001 GCA_964644755.1 uncultured Hyphomonas sp.
AAAGCGAACCCGCAAGCGGTCAACGAAATTTTGAAGGCGAAGCTTGGGCTTTAGGCTCTAGGATCCTGAGGACGAATTTCGACATCATTGTCGCGTTCGCCCATTCGTTTTCGGTCCTTAATACCGGTTATGTCCAGTATCAGGAATATCACGAGGGTGATGATGAGTAAGAACCCCTCAGGGTTCCATACGGGTAATTTCCAGCCAGTATCCGAATTACTAGTGGCTAAATCCGGTGCGTAATAATCATTGGCCTGATAGGGCGTGAGGTTTGTCAATAGATCTGTGGGCAAGAGTGTGACGATCAGGATAAGAGGGGCGAGCAGCACAAAGCCGAGCCCGCTATAGATGATGAGCATGCTCCAGGCTCTTCCCCAGCGCATTTCAAGTGGCCGGTTGTCTATTGGTCCGAATACTTCTGTAAGGCGTTGTACAGCTGAAGCGCGCATATCAAGTAAATAGTAACCCGCATCCATCAGGTCCGCTTCAGGTACCCAGATCGTAACACCGCCAAATGCAGCAATGGCGTCCCATTGGAGGCGGGCGACATGATACTCACCGATTGAGTTGTAGAAACCGCCATCTGTGAGCAGAGTGGAAACAACAAGCGCTTCTTCTAGTGTCGCGCATCGGCGAAAAATGACCAGTTTGCCCATGTGGCAACCCTATCGGCAACTTTTTCACAATGGAAGCTAATTATTATGGCGGTACAATATGGGGTGTAGTGGCGACCTCGGCAGGATTCGAACCTGCGACCGTCGGATTAGAAGTCCGGTGCTCTATCCAGCTGAGCTACGAGGCCAAACCATTGCGTGTTCAGCAATCAAGGGCCTCTGCTAGCAGGATGGTCGAGGGCTTTCAAGCGAAACAGCGTAAGCCCATTGCCAGACATGCCTCATTGGGTGCGCTGGTTGTATTTCAGGTACTGGCGTCGAGGGCATGTTCAGGCTTGGCCGCTGTGCCTTTTTTCGGGTCGGACAGGAGGATGGCGTCGACGGGCG
>CAZXXY010000497.1:0-1000 GCA_964644755.1 uncultured Hyphomonas sp.
GATAAAGCCTGACATGGTTGCGCCGCATAGCGAGAAACCGTTTGGCAATCTGCGCACTATCACCTGCTGACATTTCAAGCGCCAAGCCCAAAGCATAGGCATCCAGAAGCGCCATATTCGCCCCTTGTCCGAGTTGCGGAGACGCTGCGTGCCAACTGTCGCCAATATGGATCAATCTGCCCTGTGTCGGTCGACGCGTGGTCCGGTGCTTATAGCGGGCAAAGGTCAGATCATCATGGTGCGTAATGGCTTTAAGCAAATCCGCTGTTTCGGGCCAGAGCGCAATGGCGTCCTGCTTCCAGGCGTCCAGACTGTTTCCCCGCCAGACCGTTTCGGCATCGTTCCGCATCGACCAGAAATAGGTCGCGCTGACCGGCCCGCCAGAGCTCGAGCGTCCGCTTGGCATCACGCCAGCCATCTTGTGGGCACCGTGATAGCGCTGTTCGAGCGCGTCGACATTGAACGGCGCATCGTCAGGCCATTCCAATGTTGCCCAGAGTGCGCCATAGGGTAGCGTCTTCCCCTCATCGGCCAGGAGCGGAGAATTGACGCCCAGAGCATCCACAACCAGATTAAAGGGACCAAAGGCCTTTCCGCTCGAAAGGGAAATGGTGCCCGCCGCAGAATCGCAATCCGCTATTCGGGCATTGGTGACCAGCTCGGCTCCAGCCGCCTTTGCCGTCTCCAATAGGAGATTGAACAAAACACCGCGCTGAACCCCTTCGGCCCGCAAGCTGTCGCGCAAAGCCATAAACCTGACATCAAGCACAGTCCGGCCCGATTTGATACTTGCACCATGTAGCCGTTTGATCGGGCTCGTAAGCGCGAGCGCCTCTTCTGCCAGCCCCAGCGCATCCAGAACCGCAAGTCCGGTCGCTTGCAACATCAAGCCTGACCCGATCGGGGCGGGTTGATCGAACTGGTCAAAAATCTGAACATGGTGACCTGCGCGACTTGCCAGCGTCCCAAAGGCGAGTCCCGCAATGCCTGCGCCCAAAAC
>CAZXXY010000498.1:0-1000 GCA_964644755.1 uncultured Hyphomonas sp.
CAGAAAGCATGGTCGCCAATGATGAAAGCTTGCTCAAGTACGGATTGAAGGCGATCGGGCAGAGCATGGCAATGCAAGCCGCCGGTAACCAGTCAGCCGACTCGATCGGCATGCTGATGGCCGCATTTTCGTCAAACAAAGAAATGCACATGCGACGCATGTTTGCCAAACAAATCAAAAAGATGGAAGCCGGCATGGTGATCTTCCAAGGCAAAGACGGCAGCACGATCGTGACTCATCGTAACGCCAAGTGCATGGAGATTTTGCAGCAAGAAATCGCGTCGGGCAAAACAAACCTAGCAATCTTTTACGGAGCCGCTCACCTGCCAGATATGGAGCGCCGGTTGTTTAGTGATTTCAAAGCTAAACGTGGTGGCCAAGATTGGTTAGAAGCTTGGCGTTTACGCGAGAAGAAGTAGCGGCCCTTGCTGGCCGCCCGGCAACCATTCCGAGATTGGCTGAATTCAATCCTTGCAAGAACCTCACGTTTTCCATGAGGTTCTTAACTTCTTTTATCGTCAGCATTGTCCCTCGAATCTGATCGGGCCAAGCTTTCTTAATGCCAAAGGAGGCTGTTTCCGATATGAAGTACGATTATCGCTTGACGTCCGGATAAAAAGAAGCGGTCCGCGGACGCTCAAGACGGCAGCGACAGTTCGAACGTTGCGCCGCCTGACTCGTTTTCGCGATAGGAAAGTTTACCGCCCAACGAAAGCGCCATTCGCTTACACAACGCCAGCCCGAGCCCCACCCCCGGCTCGCTGTTGGCGGCCTCTAAATCCGATTTGTGGAACGGATGAAACATTCGACGCCTCTCGCCCGCATCAACTCCCGGTCCACCATCGGAAACCTCTAATCGCAGTTGGCCATCGCCCTGGGTCACTCGCAACTCAATGTTTCCCGTCGTCGAAGGCTTACCGTACTTGCACGCGTTGTCGACCAAATTAAACAACACTTGTTCAACCATCGCCGGCTGAGTTCTAATCACTGACTGATTCAC